>JANWJV010000062.1 GCA_025451785.1 Bacteroidia bacterium
CCCATCGATAAACAGAAGGCAATTCTCGACAGGACGCTCGAGGATTGGAAGGGCGAGCTCGACCAGGTGGATGACATCCTCGTAATGGGTCTGCACATCAGCTAGACCGCTCCTTAAATTCCATTTTGTTTAATACAGGAAAATTGTTAAATTGGTCAAAATTTTGACAATTTTTCATGCATTTCAAAAAACTACCCTACCACCTTTTTGTGGTTTTTTCCGTTTTTTTCTCTGCGCAGGCATTTGCCCAGCCTCCTAACGATGACCCCTGCAAGGCTACATTTCTCGGGCCTTTGCCCCAGCCTGTTTCATGCCCGGTAGGGAAGGGCCCCGTTTACCAGGGCGCTTGTGACAATACCGGCGCGAAGCCGGAATACCCTCATCCGTCCATGATGGGCTGCAGTGGAAATGGCAAGACCACTGCTCCAAATGCCGACGTTTGGTTTGAGTTCATCAGCACAGGGCGCATGCTGAATGTTACGATAAGACCCGGGCAAAGTGGTGATAACATTGACTACCCGCAGGTATCGCTTTATGAAATTCACGGCGGCACCAATAACGATTGCCTCAGTCCCAATCCGCTTGCCTGCGCTGTTCAGAACTCAGGAACAGGCACCGTTACGCTTACACATCCTATCAGGATGGGAGCGAAGTACCTGATACAGGTGGCAGGAAAAGATACTTCGGATACTGGAGCGTTCCAGATCGATATTTCCAATGACCTTCGTTGTTACGATTGCCAGGTAGAGTCCGATCTATTGGCGTATCCTTCTCCTGTGCTCGGCAGGTATCAGCCCGGGCAATATGTCACCTTTATTTATTTTATCAAAGGGTATAAAAATTCAAACGGCACTTCGCCGCACGCGCTCATTCCGCGCTTTGGCCCGGGATGGGATACCGCTTCATTTATAGAATATCCCCTGTGGATCCTTCACCCGCTTGGCCCCAGTTGGAAAGGCACCTGGATGTGGTATAAGAACAAACCTACTCCCTCGGGTGTGTTCAGCGGGTATTTTTATGACATGAACGATACCATTCCCTCTAACAATATTGGCGACAAGGGCACTGCCAACGATACCTGGTATTTTTTCTGGCAGATAAAAACAAAGCCAAACTGTAGCGGACCACAAGACCTTTCGGTACAGGTGGATGCCTATTCAGATGGTGAGACCGGCGTTCTCTACCCGCTGCTTACTTGCCAGAACGATCCCTCATTTACGTTCAAGCCGATCCTTGATTGTTGCCCTTCTTTGACCATTGACGGCCCTTCAGTTGCCAAGTGCCCCGGAGGCGGCAATTGCAACGATACCCTCAAAGCCTATAGCTCAAGTTTCAATTTTTCGGATTTCAAATGGTACGATGACAGGGGCACCTTCTTTAAAAAGGATTCCAGTGTTTGGACCTCACAATGCACCACCATATGTCCCGGCAAACGGTATACAGTAATTTCATACAATAAGAACAAGGGCTGTCTTACCACTGGCAGCAAGGTAGCGCCGGGTTTAATATTCTCGGAGCTGAGGCAGATCAGAGGCGGCTGCGGAAACGCGTGTGCTGATTCGGTAACAGCAAGGGTCACCAATTGGCTCGGGGGTGATATTACCTCTTCCTCTACTTTCCTATGGTCAAACAGTGCCACCACCTCATCGGTGCAGCTCTGTCCCGGCAAGAACTGGGTATGCATATCGAACAACGGATGCACCATTACCGACACCATCGACACCAAGAACTATCCGCCCGACGACGCTTATTTTTCCTATCCCGAATATAGTTTCTGCAAACGCGACAAGCGGAAGTTAATTCCAAATTATGTTTCGTTACAGGGAGGTTCTTTTACGGTCGCTCCATCCACAGGCCTTACTGTTGACGCGCAAACAGGCGAGATCGATCTTAACGGTTCGGTAGAAGGAAGCTATACGATCGTTTATACTACCAACGATAATTGTTCCGCATCCGATTCCGTTCAGATATCCATCACGGCTGAAACCGGCTGCGATCTTTCCATTTACAAAGGCTTCACACCCAATGGAGATGGCTTTAACGATGGCTGGATCATCGATGGAGTGGAGTTCTATCCGGGATCTGTGGTAAAAATATTCAACCGCTGGGGCGGAGTGGTTTGGGAAAGTACGGAGTACGATAACTTACAGGTGAAATGGGAGGGAAAGAACTTGTCCGGTGGTGAATTGCCCGACGGAACATATTTTTATTACATAAGTCTTGCCGGTATCGACCGTGTTTACAAAGGATGGGTAGAGCTCACGCGCTAAGCGGATGAGCGTTTATTATTATATTTGAGTTTAATACTTAACCATTTTTGCCCATGATAAAAAACTTACTTCAGAAAAGAAACACTCTTCTCTTTTCATTCCTGGTCCTTTTGGCTTCCGGCGCTTTTGCGCAAGCCCCCAAACTTATCAACTACCAGGCGATCGCCCGCGATGGCGGACAATTGGTAGCCAGCGGCACGGTAAACGTAAAGTTCCGTATCTATGAGAACGGATGTACCAACCTCAAGTACGAGGAGGAGCATATCAATGTAAACACCAATGCGTACGGTCTTTTCAATGTGAAGATCGGCGGTGGCACTCTAGTATCAGGAAACTGGTCTGCGATCCAATGGAACAGCAGCATCAACGCTTATTACCTGCAAATGGACATTGCCGTAAACGGAGGCAATTATCAAACACTCCCCTGCGAGCAATTTGTGTCGGTGCCTTATGCATTGAACGGACCTGCGGGTGCTACGGGCCCTACCGGACAGGCAGGAGCCAATGGTGCTGCCGGAGCTACCGGGCCTACAGGAAATCCCGGACCCAATACTATTTTCGGAACTGCGCCCTATTTGCTGAAGGCATGGGGAACAGGCAAGGCCAATAACTCAGTGATCATCCAGGATACGATCAAGAATTTTATCGGCATCGGTAACCCCGCACCTAAAGCTCTTCTTCATGTGGGTACCGCGGGTTCGCCCGACGACGTGGTATTCGAAGGTGTTGGTAACATCTTCGGCACGAATACTAAGTTGTACGGAAAAGGAACAGCGAAATTTGTTTTTAATCCTGAGGTGGCCGCGTTCAGGTTAGGTGTTAATACGACCGCGAACCTGTGGGACGGCCCGCTGATGGGTCCGGCTTCAATGGCCATCGGTGTTGACGTTCAGGCATCAGGGCAAGGTTCTGTTGCGTTTGGCGCAAGCTCGAAAGCCCTGGCATTCGGTACGCTTACCATCGGTTCGTACCTGCAAGCCGATTCTATGAACTCAATGGTGTTCGGTTTCGGAAGCAGTAACGGTCCTGTTTACCTGCGTAACTATCGTAAACAATCCATTGCGATCGGCGCTTCATCGTCTTGGCCCTCCATCTACATAGCGGCGCCTATTATACCTCAATATGGAAGGGCATCGAACGTTTGCGTGGGCGCGATGAATATCCGGAAGTCGATAAACGATCTTCCCCGGAGCACGTTTGAGGTGGCAGGATCTATGGCCCTCGCGGTTTCAACTGCCGGCGGCTCACAGGCCGACCTTACCGGAGGTGCTGATACTATCTCGGTGTTGCTGGTGAGTGTGGCAGGGTCTTACAACGTTAAACTTCCTAAGGCGAGCACAGCGCCCGGCCGTATTTATACGGTCAAAAGAACAGTGGCCGGCTCGGCGAACATAACGCTTCAGCCTTCTAGCGGTGATCAGGTGGAAGGGGTAGCTACCAACTATACAGTGAGCACTGGCTTTGCACGCGATTGTTTTACTATAATTTCGGACGGTAATGTAGGGTGGTGGATAATAAATAAGTTTTAGATACGCTTATGAAAAAAATACTTGCTACTATCTCGTTGCTGCTCGCTTTTGGTGCGGCATGGGCGCAGGCTCCCAAACTTATCAACTACCAGGCGATCGCCCGTGATGGCGGACAGTTGGTTGCCAGCGGCACGGTGAACGTAAAGTTCCGTATCTATGAGAACGGATGTTCTACCCTCAGGTTCGAAGAAGAGCATTTGAATGTGAGCACCAATCCCTACGGTCTTTTCAACGTGAAGATCGGCGGCGGTACTCTCTTGTACGGAAACTGGTCCGCGATCCTATGGAACAGTAACACCAACGCCTATCACCTTCAGATGGACATTGCCGTAAATGGAGGCAATTACCAAACACTCCCTTGCGAACAATTTGTGTCGGTTCCTTACGCGTTGAACGGTCCGGCAGGGTCAACCGGCCCAACGGGCGGCACCGGTGCTACCGGCGGTACTGGTCCTACTGGCGGCATTGGTCCCACTGGAGGTCCCGGTCCTACAGGCCCTCCCGGACCGAACACTCTTTTTGGAACACCTTCGTACCTGTTAAAGAGCTGGGGGTCGGGTAAAGCAAACAATTCTATTGTGTACCAGGATACGCTCAACAACCGTATCTCTATGGGTACTACCGGCCCTAAGGGTTTTCTTCACGTGAACATGCCTCAAACAGAGGACATCATCTTTGAAGGTCCGGGTGGATTGTTCCCCAATACCAAAAGTTATAACAGCGGTTTTGTAATGCTCATGAATAACAATTCTACCGCCTTTCGTCTCGGATCACAAGGCAACGGACAATGGAACGGTTCCAAAATGGGAACAGTATCGATTGCCATTGGTATTGACGATGAAGCTTCAGGGTATGGTTCTATGTCAATAGGTGCCTATTTAAAGGCCAGGGGTGCCAAGTCTCTTGCCTTCGGATCCGCTCTCCAGGTCGATTCTACCGATGCTGTGATAATGGGATTCGGTCCCTCTCAAACCGTACCGACGGTCAATTCAAGGAGCGGCTCCGTGGTGATCGCCTCTGGTTCGCCATGGGCTTCTATTTTCCTTTCACGTTATAATTCAGGCACCACCACAAGGCCCGCCGTTTGTATCGGTGGTACCAGCGTGATCGGCACTGCCAGTACCCAGCGCCCCAGGAGCACCCTGGAGGTAGCGGGCTCCATGGCAATTACATTCGATGTCAACACAACAGGTACTGTAAACCTCAATGACACCAGCCTGGTAGTGTTCGTAAATGCCGCCAGCAATGTCATCAACTTCCCGATCGCAAGCACCTGCCCTGGGCGTGTTTATATCATCAAAAAATCAAATGCTAATGCCAGCGTAGGGCTCAAGCCGAACGCGGTAGATAACATTGATGGAGGAACCAACGGCACAATGATGAACCTTGCTGCCATTGGGAAAGAATCGTATATGCTGATGTCTGACGGCGCGAACACCTGGTGGCTTATAGGAAGTTTTAAGTAAAAGATCCAATGAACAAAAAAATAGTCTATTCCGCGTTTTTCATCCTGATCACATCCTTCGGATTTGGCCAGGCGCCTAACCTGATCAACTACCAGGCGATCGCCCGTGATGGCGGACAGTTGGTTGCCAGCGGCACGGTGAACGTAAAGTTCCGTATCTATGAGAACGGATGTACTACCCTCAGGTTCGAGGAAGAGCACTTGAATGTAAACACCAATCCTTACGGTCTTTTCAATGTGAAGATCGGCGGCGGCACTCTCTTGTTCGGAAACTGGTCTGCGATCCAATGGAACAGCAGTACCAATGCTTATCACCTTCAAATGGACATTGCCGTAAACGGAGGTTCTTATCAAACGCTTCCCTGCGAACAATTCGTGTCAGTGCCATACGCACTTAACGGACCAGCGGGTGCCACAGGCCCTACCGGGCCGGCGGGAACCAATGGTACGAACGGAACTGCCGGAGCAGCCGGTGCTACAGGCCCTACAGGGAATCCCGGACCCAATACTATTTTCGGAACCGCGCCTTATTTGCTCAAGGCATGGGGAACAGGTAAGGCCAACAATTCGACCATCTTCCAGGACACTACCACAACCAATCCCCGTTTGGGCTTTGGTACTATCAGCCCCTTGGCATCTCTTCACCTGTCGGGAAACAACGGTGCTAATGATGGTGTTCTTTTTGAAACTTCTGTACTGGGCCTCGGCTCGAACCAGATCGCTCCAAGCGGGCAAGGGGCCAGGTTCCTTTGGCATGCTAAGAAACTGGCGTTCCGCGTAGGTGCCGTGGGTACCGCCAACTGTCCGAGTTGCGCGAGTTACTGGGACGATGCTAACATCGGAACGTTCTCTATGGCAATGGGCATTGATGTAATGGCTTCGGCGCAGGGCTCTCTTGCTATTGGGGCCTCTTGTGTGTCGAAGGCAACAGCTACACTTACAATGGGTTCTTACCTGAAGGCCGATACCGGATATACAATGGTTGTTGGTTTCGGTAACGGCGCAACACAATCACTGGTTAACAGGAACCCGTATACCATGATGCTCGGAGCCTATTCCAGGTGGCCCGCGGTACAGATCGCGCCGCCAAAGTATCCGCTTAAGCCCGGCAACGTTTCCATCGGTGGTATGAACGTAAACTCCATCACGCCTTTTGCTCTTCCTTACAATACGCTTGATGTTGCCGGATCAGTGGGCACTGCGGTGGATGATTATAATACAGCCAATACGATAGGTTTGAGCGATACCAACTCAGTGGTCATTATCAATCCCGGAACTTCACAAACAGTGAATATTAACCTGCCCAAAGCCAATACGGCTATGGGACGCCAGTACGTGATCAAAAAGAGAAGTACAAATTCCTGCGTGATCAATGTGAATGCATGGACGGGAGAGTTTATTGAAAGCAATGGAAAATATGTTTTCGGAACAGCTTCATTAACAGAAACAATAGTCATCGTTTCGAACGGTAATGCGGATTGGTGGATAATATCAAAATTCTAAGTGAGAGAGCAGCTACATCTTAAATTGAAAAAGTGCAACATGAAAAAGATCTGTTCGCTTCTGCTTTTTGTACTTGTGTTTTCGGGGCTGTTTGCGCAGGCGCCTGACCGCATCAATTACCAGGCGGTGGCCCGCAACAACGGGCAGCTGTACTCGGGTGATGTGAGCGTTCGTTTTGTAGTGCATGAAAGCACCTCTAACGGTAACATTGTATATGAGGAAGAATACGCGAACAGCAACTCGCTCCTGGCCAATCAATATGGTTTGTTCAGTACCGAGATCGGCGGAGGTACGCTGGTGTCGGGCTCCTGGAGCGCCATTAACTGGGGAGTTAATCCTTACTTCCTCGAAGTGAAGATCAGTTTCGATAAGACAGGAAGCAATTACCAGAGCACGGGCACCAGTCAATTCGTTTCAGTGCCTTACGCATTGTATGCGAAAACTTCGGGCGGCGGTGCCAAAGGAGCTACCGGCGATACTGGTCCCACAGGTTTTCAGGGTGCGACAGGCGATACCGGCCCCACCGGTCCTACTGGAGCAAACTCTACTGTAGCCGGTCCTTCCGGCGCCACAGGTGATACTGGTCCCACTGGCCCGACCGGCCCTGGGGGATCAGCGGGAAGCGTTGGCCTCAATGGCGCTACCGGCCCCACAGGTCCTACGGGCCCACAGGGTAATAATGGCGTTGCAGGTGTTACCGGAGCTACAGGCCCCGGAGGTACTAATGGTGTTACAGGTCCCACAGGAACAGCCGGAGTAACAGGCCCCACTGGCCTGGCAGGCGTTACAGGTCCTACCGGAACCGCGGGTGTTACCGGCCCCACTGGTATTGCCGGAGCAACAGGAGCAGCGGGAGTTACCGGGCCTACAGGTACAGCGGGCGCTGTTGGAGCAACAGGACCTACGGGAGCTACAGGCGCCACTGGAACCTTCATTGGCAGCGCATGGGGCATCACAGGAAATACAGGAACAAGTTCCGCGATCAACTATATTGGTACCGGCGATGGTGTTGACCTGGTGTTCAGGACCAATAATACTGAGCGGATGCGTTTAAATACAGCCAACGGTTTTCTGGGAATAGGGACTGTTAGCCCTAACCAGCCATTACAGGTAAACAGCACTGCCGCTGTCACAACGATCCAGATCACCAACCCCACGAGCGGCACCAACATTACCGACGGGCTTAACTTAAACTTGTTTGGCGCTTCGGGCGACGCTACGATCATCAACCGCGAAAATGCCAGTTTGCAGCTGGGAACAAGCTCAGTGACACGTTTCTTTATAGAATCGGGTGGCAACATTGGTATAGGAACTACCACTCCATTTAATAAGCTCGATGTAAAAGGCAATATGGTGATCGGTGGTACTTTTGCGGGTACGGCCTCAGGTCCTCCCGATGGACTGGCAGTGCAAGGCCCGATAGGCATAGGCACCAATGCTCCCGCTACCGCTCTTCACAGTTTCGGCACCAATGCCGCCACCACATTTACCACGCAGAACGCTTCGCCTGAGACCGCCTTCCGGATCCATAACAATGACCTCACAAATGGTAATTTCGGCTCACTGATCTGGACGAGCCAGGCGTCTAACGGCGGAATATATGAGGCAGGTAAGATCGTATCGGCGAACACCAACCACACATTTACTTCACTTACAGCCGACCTGGTGTTCCTTACGCGCGACCCCGGCGGCCTTAATGAAAGGATGAGGATCGTTTCCAATGGATTTGTTGGCATCGGCACGCTTGCTCCATCCGAGCGATTGGAGGTGGTGGGTAACGTAGAGATACCGCCGACCAATCGTTACAGGTATGCCGGAGCAAAAGTGGAATACAAGAGTATTCCCGCAGCAGCCTTTACCTATACACCGGGCCTTACCACTACCGGGTATATGGGCGGTTTCGGTTCAGGCAATGCCCGCTGGGTGTTTGGCGGCACTACGGGTACTACCACTTATTTCCAGGCTCCCCTTCAGTTGCCTGACGGCGCTAACATTACGAACATTGAGATCTATGTGTGGGATAACGATGCCACGTATGAAATGTACGGAGAGCTTCAGCGTATCGCTCTTGGAGCTACCACGGTTCTGACACTGGCAACAACCCCAACTTCGGGCACGGCCTTCGCGTCGGCCGGTGTGATAACACTTGCGGCGCCTGCAATTGCTACGGTCGACAACCAGAACTATGGCTATTACCTGAACATTGTGACCAAGGAGAACACCAACAACATGAGGATATATGGCGCGCAGGTGATCTATACAGTTGATAAAGTAGACTAAACGTAAAACCAACGATATGAAAATGATCAAAGGATTTTTTCTCGCACTTTCGCTGACAGGCTTTTGCCTGGCAGCCAATGCGCAGGTTACGATCGACCGCTGGGTGATAGGCACTTGTGGCAGTTCTGCAACTGTGGGAAGCTACACCATAATGCATAACTCGGGTGAGGCAGTGGTGAGCAGCGTGCCCTTCGGCAGCAGTCTTCTTACACAGGGCTTTGAGCAGGCCGACGAAAGTCCGAAAGATGGGCTTGGCGGTGCTTTCTATCATGGCTTTACGCCCAATGGCGACGGTAAGAACGATTTCTGGTATATCGATAGCGCCGCGTATTATAAGAACACCGTTGAGATCTACAACCGCTGGGGAAACAAAGTGTGGGAAGGCCATGACTATGACAACACAACCGTGTTGTGGGAGGGTACCAACAGCAAGGGAGAAACGCTGCCTGATGCCACCTACTTCTTCCTCGTAAGGATCGACCAGGGAACCGGAAGGCTTGCGGGCAAAAACTACAAAGGCTGGGTAGAACTAACCAGATAATCCATTTAAAACCATAACGATGAAACGTATCATTACTGTTGCCGGACTTTTTCTCCTCGCGTTTAGCGCCGGAGCCCAGCAGGACGTACAGTACACGCAGTACATGTTCAACCAGCTTTCGCTTAACCCCGGTTACGCAGGCAGCAAGGACGCGCTTAATACTGCTCTCACCTACAGGGACCAGTGGAGGCAAATGGAGGGCGCTCCCAAATCGGTGATGGCTTTTGTGCACGCGCCTCTTAAAATAAAGAAGATAGGCCTCGGGGCGCAGCTCTCAAGCGACGAGATAGGCCCCAAGAAAGTGTTGGGGCTCAGCGGCACGTTTGCTTATCGCCTTTACCTTGGCAACAATGGAAAACTGGCTATGGGCCTGCGCTACGGGATGTACAATTATACTTTCGACTGGACCATGATCAATTATAAGGACCCTACAGATCCTTATAATACACAGAACATCACTCACAAGCTGGTGCCCACCGCCGATTTTGGTATTTATTTCAATTCGCTTAACTACTACGCGGGGCTTAGCGCCACCCACATTTTTGGCGACCGTACCATTACCGAAGGTGTTGACAATCCCATTGGCGCTAACGCGGAGCTCAAGCCTCACGTGTTTACTACCGGAGGCGCTGCCTTTTCGCTCATGGACAACCTGGTGTTCAACCCGTCGCTGCTCATAAAGTTCGTGGAGAGCGCGCCGCCCAGCGCCGACCTGTCGCTTAACTTTTTGATCGACGAGAAGATATGGCTCGGAACGTCGTACAGGATGGAGTACGGACTCACTTTCCTTGCCCAATACAACATTACACCCAAGTTCAAGATCGGGTACTCCTACGACGCTGGCTTTAATAAGATAGGCCGTGTTTCGGGGGCTAGTCACGAAGTGATGATCGGGTATGACTTTAATATTTTCAAATCGCAAATCATTTCTCCGAGGTATTTATAATTTTGCCCGGGGAGAACAAGAGAGCATCAACCGTTTATGAGGAAGTTTAAAAGAGGGATCATTGTGCTGCTGTTGGCCTTTATGGCAGCTGGCAGTTACGCGCAGGTGAAAAGGGCCAATGCCTTTTACAACAAGAGCGATTACCCTAATGCCATAAAGCTTTATACCAAAGCGCTGAAGGGGAAGGGTGAGAACCAGGAAGCCCTGGAGAAACTGGCGAATTGCTACCGCCTTACCAAGAACTACGAACAGGCCGAAGTGTATTATGCAAAGGCTTGCGGTTCGCAGGGCGCCGATCCGCTTATGCATTTCTATTATGGCATTGTACTGAAGAACAACAAGAAGTATGACGAGGCGAAGAAAGAGTTTAACGCCTATTCGAAACTTGCCCCCAGCGATAAGAACGCCCAGGTGATGGTGAAGAACACCGACGAAGTGAAGGAGATCATTACGCGACCCCCTCAATATATGGTGCGTAACGTAGCCGCTGCAAATACAAAGAACGCGGAGTTCAGTCCTACGGTGTTCAAGAACGACCTGGTGTTTGTGGGTGAGAAGACCACCGACCTCCTTAATTTCGAAAAGTATGCGCGTAACAATGAGCCCTTCCTCAACGTGTATGTTGCCGAGGTGAAGAAGGACAAGGATTCAATAAAATACAAGAACCCTCATAGTTTCTCCGGCAGTATCAACTCGCAGTACCATGATGGACCGGTATGCTTCAGCAGCGACGATACTTTTATGATACTTACCAGGGTGAACGCGCTCAATAAAAAACAAAAGGACTTTGTGAACAGGGCCAAGTTGTATCGCTCCGATTATGAAAAAAGTTCCTGGTCGAAACCTGAACTGCTGCCCTTTTGCAGCGATAATTATTCCGTTGCGCACCCCTCGCTTTCGGCCGATGGCAAGATGCTTTATTTTACTTCCGACATGCCGGGTGGCTTTGGCGGAAAGGACCTTTACGTTGTTAAGAAGGAGGGCAGCTCATGGGGCAAGCCCGAGAACCTTGGCGCGGGCATCAATACGCCCGGCGACGAAGTGTTCCCTTATATAAGGAACGACGGTGTTCTGTTCTTTTCTTCCGACGGGCATGCAGGGGTAGGGGGGCTCGATATCTTCTCGGCAAAACAAACGTCCGGAAAGTGGGGCTCCGTATCCAATCAGGGCATCCCTCTCAACTCTTCTACCGACGACTTTGGTGTTGTGTTTACCGAGAACAACAGCAGGGGTTATTTTTCTTCCGACCGCAAAGGCGGATCGGGAAGCGATGACATTTACAGCTTCATGGTATCGAACCGCTTCATTACCATGAAAGGAAAGATACTTACCAGCGCCAACATGAACGATGGCGCTCGTAATGCCAAGCTCACTCTTCTTACGGAAGATGGCAAAGTGGTGAACATCACTACCACCGATGGCGGCGGGTTCTTTAAGTTCGATAACCTGGACCCTGATACGAAGTACTTGTTGAAGATCGATGAGAACGACCCGGCTTTTAAAGGCATACGAAAACTTTACCTGGCCGCCGACAAACCCAGCAAACTGGTGGGTGTTACGGTGATCAACGATAAGGGCGAACGCTTTGTGTTCAGGAACCTGCCTGCCGATATCAATGCGTTGGCGCAGCTTGAGGTGAAGGACGAAAATACCTTCAATATCGCGGGTAACCTTCTTTCGGGTGAGAACCCTTCGAAGCCGCTCGCGGATGTGAAGGTGAACCTGTTCAACGACAAAGGGGAAAAGGTGCAATCGACCACCACCAACACCTTCGGTGCTTTTGTGTTCACCAACCTGCCTCCCGAAGAGAACTTTGTGGTGAAAGTGGATGAGAACGATTCACGCCTGCCTCCCAATACAAAGATCATTTTTACCAATAAGAGCGGAAAAGATATCAAGGTGACCACTACGGGTACTAAAGGCGAGTTCAGGTTCCAGATCCTTTCTGCCGACAAGAGCACCCTTTCGCTCATTAAGGTGGAGGACATAGAGCTGCGTTATGATATGAAAGGAAGTTTCCTGGGAGATGACAAGTCGCCCATCGCCGGAACCAAGGTTAACCTGCTCAATGAGAATGGCCAGGTTATTCAAAGTACCACGACCGACGCGAAAGGGGGCTTCCTGTTCACCAGCCTGCCAGCCGACCAGAACTTTGTGGTGGCGCTTGATGAGAACGATACACGCCTGAGCAAGTTCAAGAAACTATTCCTGCTCGATGCCATCGGGAATATTGTTCGCGAGATATTTGGCAAAGACGGCAAGTTCAAGTTTACGCTTCTCCAATCGGAACAGCGCAAGCTAGGCCCCATTTATGTTGACGATCCCTGGCTGAAAGTGCTGAAGCTGAAAACAGACGTGAACACCACGAAGAAGGACAGCCTTACCATCATCGAGAACATCTACTATAACGTGGATGCCTGGAACATTCTTCCTGCCGGTGAAAAGATCCTTGACAAAGTGGCCCAGGTGATGAAAGCCGATGGAGAGATCAACATCGAAGTAAGCTCGCACACCGATTCACGTGCTACTGACGAATACAACATGACGCTCTCGCAGAAACGCGCGAAGGCCGCCGTTGATTATATCGTGGCAAGGGGAGTTCCGGCTTCGCGCCTGCAATCTGTTGGTTACGGTGAAAGCAAGTTGATCAATCGCTGTAAGAACGGGGTAGAGTGCAATGACGAGGAGCACGCGAAGAACCGCCGCACCGAGTTCAAGGTGATAAGAAAACAGAAGTAAGTTTATTTTTCTTCCTGCTCCTCTACCTGCTTGAAGTCGATCCTGGCTTCCCTGTCCTTCTTGGCATGTTTGATGCTCACGTTCAGCTCGAAGCCGAGCAGGAGGATCACTGAGTTGAAGTGGATCCACAGCATGATCACGATCAAGGTACCAATAGAGCCGTAAAGCTTGTTGTAGCTCCCGAAGTTGTTTACGTAATAGGCGAAGCCTAATGAAGTGACGATGCACAGAAGTGTGGCAAAGGTGGAACCCGCGGAGACGAACCGCCAGCCCGATTTCTTAGAGGGGCCCAGGTAATAGATAGAGGAGATAGAACAAAAGAAGAGGCTGAAAACGATCAGCAGTTTCCCCAGGTTCATCATGTAGGCCCAGAAGCTGCCACTCTGTATCGCGAGCTGTTTGCTGAGATATTCAGTGTATATCAGCAGGGCAGTAGCCGAAAGGATCAGAAGTGTTTGGATGAACACCAGCAGCAATGAGATGAGGCGCTGCATCCAGAGCTTTCGTGTTTCAACGGTATGATAGCTTTGATTGAAGGCGCTTATCATGGCGTTGAAACCGTTGGTAGAAAAATAAAGCGCCGTGATGAAACCTATGGAGAGCAGCCCTCCGCGCTGGTGCAGGATAATGTCTTCCAGTGTTTCCTCCATTGCCTCGAAAGCGGAGGAAGGCATGAAGGCCCGCAGAAGCGCGATGAGCTCATCCTGGAAACCTTCTATTGGGATATACGGGATAAGCGTGAAAAGGAAAATGGCCGAAGGGAAGAGGGCCAGGAAAAAGGAAAAGGCGAGTGATGAAGCCCTGGAGGTGATGGCGCCCTTTACGATACCCTTAAAAAAGAACTTGAGAACATCGTACAGGGGAAGCCCTTCGAAGCCGGGCAAGTGTATCTTTTTGGTGAGTGATGAAAGGAATCTTACAGGTGCTGAACCACGTATTGCTGCAAGAAGATTAGGCATGTCAGGAGATCGCTTTCAGGCTCAAATCTAAGCTTTTTACACTGTGTGTGAGAGCGCCGGTAGAAATATAGTCAACACCACAGCGTGCATAAGCCACTATATTCTTTTCAGTAATTCCTCCCGATGCCTCCGTTTCGATACTGCCGTTCACCAGCTTCACTGCCGTGCGCAGCTGTGAAAGGCTGAAGTTGTCGAACAGAATACGATGAATACCGCCGGTGCTCATCGCTTCCTTAAGTTCCTTCATGCTGCGCACCTCGATCTCTATCTTAAGCTTCTTCTTTTTCTTCTTCAGGTAATCCTGCGCTTTCCGTATGGCCGGTTCCACACCACCTGCATAATCCACATGGTTGTCCTTTATCAGGATCATATCGTACAATCCGAAACGGTGGTTGTATGCCCCGCCGATCACTACCGATAATTTTTCGAGGCCGCGCAAACCGGGTGTCGTCTTGCGGGTATCGAGCACCTTAGCCTTGGTGCCTTTGCACTTTTCCTGCATGCGCTTTGCCATGGTGGCGATGCCGCTCATACGCTGCATGCAGTTGAGCACCACACGTTCGGCAGTAACGATCGATCGTGCGCTGCCTTCTACTATAAAAGCGATGTCGCCCTTCTTCACCCGGTCGCCGTCACGAACGAAGAATTTGAGCCGGAGCTTTTTATCCGCTTTGCGAAAGATGTCGCGCGCCAGGTCAAGCCCGGCGATGACGCCGTTCTCTTTTACAAGGAGCTTCGCGCGGCCTTGTTTGTTAGCGGGAATAGTGGAGAGGGAAGTATGGTCGCCATCACCGATGTCTTCGGCAAGGGCTTCACGGATAAATCTATCAGTGCTGAAATGGTTCTTCAGAAGATAACCATCAATCCGCATTTTCAGGCTCTACGGTGAACTGCTGGATGACCACTTTCCCGTCGGCTTTCTTGACAAGGAAATAGGTGAGCCTGAAAGTACCGTTAGAGGTCTGGAGTGTGCCGATGGCGTACTCTGATCCGTTCTTCGGAGCGCTTTTGTGCTTTACCGAGAACGATTTAACAGCGTGCTTTACAAAAAAATCTTTGACGATAAGTTCTGCCTGCGCCTTGCTGTAAACATCTTCCTGGTCGAGAAGCCTGAGGTCAACATTGGCATCAAAATATTCCGCCAGCGACTTAGCATTTCCTGAGCGGATCACACCGGCGATATCGTCGGAAGTATCCTTGGCAAAGGAAGCAAAAGCGCTGGAAAGAAATAGGAGCGATGCGATGATGGTGGTTCTCATTTTTTGTAGCTTTTTAGAAGGTTTTAGCCTACTTTACAATAATTAAGCCAAACTTCCGGGCCCTTTTTGTCAAGCCAAAGATATATTTTTTTAACATTTTCCCTCGCTCGCCGTCTAATCTTTAAATTCGTTGTGCGTGATGAGAAGATCCTTGTTGTTCCTGTTCCTCTGTATCGGTCTGGCGTGTGCGAGCAGAAGGTCATTTGACAAATGCCCGGCTCCGCCCGCGCCCGATTATGCAGACCTTAAGAACTGGATAGCCCTGCCTTTCAGGGCCGATGCCGGAGATACGGTTCCCCCTGGAAAGGACATTAAGGACGGCCAGGCATTGGCGGAGGCAGATGTGTTCTATATACATCCCACGGTTTATCTTACGGCAAAGCAATGGAACGCCGACCTTTCCTGGGCCGATATCAATAAGAAGTGCGACGACTGTGTGCGTTACCAGGCTTCGGCCTTCAATGCCTGCTGCCGTGTATACGCGCCGCGTTACCGCCAGGCAGCGCTTAAATCGTTCTTCGATACGGTGAAGACCGATGGTAAACGAGCGCTTGCGTTGGCCTACTCGGATGTGAAGCGTGCCTTTGAATATTACCTGAAAAATTACAACAACGGCCGGCCTATCATCATTGCCGGCCACAGCCAGGGTGCCGCGCATAGCGCGAGCCTGCTGAAAGAATTCTTTGATGGCAAGCCTTTGATGAAGCAGTTGGTGGCCGCTTATCCGATAGGCTTTCCCGCAAAGGTGAAAGAGTTTGTAACGATCCCTCTTGCCGACAGCGCCGCGCAAACAGGCTGCTTCGTTACATGGAATACGGTAGTCTGGGGCACAAAGCCGGAGAAGAACTTTGCGAGGTATAAGAACAGCGCTTGTGTAAATCCCCTTACCTGGAGGAGAGACACCGTGTATGCTCCCGCCTCCATGAACAAAGGAGGCTTGCCCTTTGGCTTCAAGCAGATAGATCCTGCTGTATGCGATGCTAAATGCTATTCAGGGGTATTGTGGGTGCACCGCCCTTCCGCAAAACGGTATTATGGTATGGCAAAAAGCTATCACCTGGTGGATGTGAACCTCTTCTACATGAACATCCGCGAGAATGCCTGCCAGAGGGTAAAAGCCTTCCTGGAAGCGGGCAAGCGCTGAACCGTTAGCGAATTGTTTACGTAAGGAATATTCAGTATGTTTGGATATGCCCGTTGCTAAAGTTAAGACCCCGAAACTTTCACAGGAGGCCCTCGAAAAGCGTAAGACAAAGATCGATGCGCTGAACGAGGAGGCCTGGGAGCTTAACCGCAAGAACCCTAAAGCGGCACGGGAGACCGCCGATGAGGCGCTCCGTCTCTCAAGAAAAACCAATTACAAGAAAGGAGTAGCCTATGCCCTGCGAACGCTTGGCGCCTGTTCGGTTTGGCAGCAGAAGAACAGCGAGGCCATGGCTTGCAGCGTGGAGAGCATAAGCCTTCTGAAAGAGCTCGGCGAAAAATCGCAGGAGGCCCAGGTGCATTATAATATCGGCGCCAACTTTTTTTACATGGCCGACTATGACAATGCTTTCAAGCATTCGATGCAAAGCTTCAGCCTTTACGAGGAGGTGGGCGACCAACTTGGAATGGCGGAAGGGCTCAATGGAATGGCCACCGTTTATTACGTTACAGGCGATAATGACAAGGCCCTCGAATACCTGGAACGGGCCCTGAAGCTGAGCGAAGAAGTGGGAGACACTGTTGTGCGGGCGAAGATATTCGACGGGATGGGGGAGACCTATTGTAACCTGAAGCAATACGACAAAGCGATAAGCTGCATGTTCAAGAGCCTGGAGTTTACCAGGATGAGCAAGGACAATGAGCAGATACAAGGCTTCGCCCTCGATGGGATAGGAAGATTGTACGCGATAAAAGGAGATCATGAAAAGGCACTTACCAATTATAACATGGCGCTGGCGGTGCGTAAGCTCATTGGCCATAAGCCAGGGCAGGTGATCACACATAGCAACATCGGTAAGTTGTATTTTAAAATGGGAAAGAACTCCCTCGCGGAGCTCAATCTTAAGAAGGCGCTCAACATGGCGCTGAAGTTAAAATACAAGGAAGGTATTTGTGCGGCCAGTGAAGCGCTTTCGCTCCTCTACGAAAGAACGAAGCGCCCGCGCAAGGCCCTGGAGATGCATAAGAAGTTTCACCTGATAAGAGAAGAGCTGCTGCGGGAGACCGATACGAAGAAGAGCAGGAGCGTGGAGCAGCAGTTCAGGATGGAGCAGGTGGAAAAAGAACGCCGCATGCTGCAGCGGAAGAACAAAGACCTTGAATCATATTATAAAGACATTACGCTCCTTAGCGAGATAGGACAAAAGATCATATCAAGCCTTTCGGTGGAGGTGATCGTGGATACGGTGTACGAAAACGTGAATGCGTTAATGGATGCTACCGGTTTCGGTATCGGTATTTATGAAAAGGACAAGAACCATCTCTTGTTCCCCCTTTATATTGAAGGCGGAGAGCGCACACACAACACCACGTATGATCTTGCGGAGGAAAATCGCCTGGCCAGCTGGTGCTTCCGTAACAACAAAGAGATCTTTATCAATGATTTTAAAAAGGAAGTAAAAAAATATGTCAGTCAGATCGGCGCGCCCAAGTTCGGGAAGGCCACGGAGGCGCTCATCTACCTGCCCATCACTGTAAAGGACAAGATCATGGGAGTGATCACCGTGCAGAGCTTCAGCAAGAATGCCTATAGTAATTACCATCTTAACATGCTCCGCAACCTTGCCGTTTATACCGGTATCGCGCTCGAGAACGCTGGTCTTTACAAGGGAATGGAGGGGAAGGTGGAGGAGCGTACCAGGGAGATCGTACAGCAGAAAGAAGCGATCGAGCGAAGCCATCAGAATACCGAGCTGCTTGGCGACATCGGCAGGCAGATCACTTCCACCCTCGACTTCGACACCATCTTCACGAATCTCTACGAGAACGTGAACAAGCTGATGGACGCCGCATGTTTCGGAGTGCGGCTATATCATCCTGATAAGAACCAGGTGGAGTACAAATTCGAGATAGAGAACGGGTATAAGTATCCTACCGAGTTCATTTCTATGGAAGACGGGAATAATCTTACGGTTTGGTGCATACGTAACAAGAAGGTGGTGTTCATTAACGATTACGCTGAAGAGTATAAGAAGTATGCCGGCGAGATACGTGTGGTGGGCGGCGACATGCCGCACTCCATTGTGTTTGTGCCCATGATGATGGGCGACAGGGTCATTGGTGCTATCACGGCGCAGAGCTTTAAGAAGAACGCCTATACCACTTACGATCTCCACATCCTGCAAACGCTTTGCAACTATACAGCTACGGCACTCGAGAACGCCAACCTGTATAACGATACCCGTTTGCTCAGTACCATCGCCAAGGATATTTCCTCATCACTGTCGGTGGAGACCATTGTTTCGAAAGTGTATCAAAACGTGAACACACTTATGAGCGCCGAGTGTTTCGGTATCGGCATCCTCAATCCTAAGAGCGAAAGCATCGAGTTCAGGGGATTCGTGGAGAAAGGCGAGGTGATGGGGCCTTTCTCTTATAAAGTGGAAGACCGCAACCGCCTCGCTGTATGGTGTTTCAGCAGGGGAGAGGAGATCTTTATCAACGATTTCAGTACTGAGTATACCCAATACATCACCATGCACAAGGCGCCGGTGGCCGGGCAGGATTCTTCCTCCATCATGTACCTGCCGCTGGTCTCGAAAGAAAAGGTCATCGGGGTCATCACGGTACAAAGCTTCAGTAAAGGAGCTTATACCAATTATCACTTAAACCTGCTGCGCAACCTCGCGGTCTCGATCGGGATCGCGCTCGACAACGCTTCGCTGTATGAGAACCTCGAGGATAAAGTGGAGGATACCAAATTGCTGGGCCAGATCGCGAAAGACATCACCTCTTCCCTTTCGGTAGAGACCATTATCTCGCATGTGTATGAGAACGTGAACACCCTTATGAGCGCGGATAGTTTTGGCATCGGGCTTTACAACCCCGCCACGCAAAGCCTGCAGTTCCCCGGTTTCATAGAACGCAATGAGAAGATGCCATTCTTCGAGTTCTTCGTAGCGGATAAGAACCGCTTTGCCGTTTGGTGTTTCGACAATGAGAAGGAGATATTTGTGAATGAACTGGGGAAAGAATATAACCGCTATATAAAAGGGTTGCAGGCTCCCGTGGCGGGTTCGGACCCTGAGTCGGTCATTTACCTGCCCCTGTTCACCAAGGACAAAAAGATCGGCGTGATCACAGTGCAGAGCTTTACCCGAAACGCGTATACCGAATACCACCTGGATATCCTGAAGAACCTGGCCGTGTCAGTGGCCATCGCGCTCGACAACGCGGGGCTGTACCAGAACCTTGAAACGAAAGTAGAGGAGCGTACCGCCGAGGTGATGCATCAGAAACAGATCATCGAACAAAAGAACAAGGAGATAACCGACAGTATTAATTATGCCCAGCAGATACAGCAGGCCATTCTTCCCCTTACCCATGATATTTACCAGTTGCTGCCCGATTCTTTTGGTCTTTATCGTCCTAAAGATGTGGTGAGCGGCGATTTTTATTGGGTGGGCAAACAGGGAGGCAAGGTGATGGTGGCCGCAACCGACTGTACGGGTCACGGAGTGCCTGGCGCTTTCATGAGCATGCTGGCCAGTAATAAACTTGATGATGCCATCTTCGAAAAGAAGATGACCCGGCCTTCGGATATATTGTGCACGCTTAATACGGGGATCAAGACCACGCTGAAGCAGAACCAGGAGGGATCATTATCGCGCGACGGACTTGACATAGCGCTTATCAGTATTAACCTGGAAACAATGAAGATGGAGTTTGCTGGAGCGAACCGACCGCTGCTTCGTATGCGCAATGGCGAGATGACCGAGATACCTCCTACAAAGTCGGCCATCGGGGGACTAACGCCCGATAACCAGGAGTTCGCCAACGAAGAAATAGAGATCGCGAAAGGCGACTGCCTTTATATTTTTACCGATGGGTATGCCGACCAGTTTGGTGGTGAGGAGGGGAAGAAGTTCATGAGCAAGCGCTTTAAGGAACTGTTGTTCTCTATTCATCAGCTCCCGATGAAAGAGCAGGAGACCATTCTCGAAAAGACCTTCCACCAATGGAGGGGAAGCCGTGAGCAGATCGATGATATCCTTGTGATCGGCATCAGGATCTGAACCTAAAGATTAATTTAATTAGATCTTATTAATTTATAATTGATTGATAATCAATAATATAATTAAATATTAGATCAAAACAGAAAAGTAAATACATTAAAAATGTGGTTTCATTTCAGGTATATACCATAGTAGATTTGCTTTCAGAAAACACTTCCAGGATAATTAAGGGATATCCTGGTCGTAACAAAAAGGCCTCTCTCCAGAAGGGGCCTTTTTACTTTTTAGGGCTTCACGAACTTCTTCGTAAAGCTTCCTTCGGAAGAGGAGTAGGTAATGAAGTAAATGCCTGAGGATATGGGATCAAGGCTGATCCTGTTCTCGCCTTTTACAGCGGCCCGTTTCAGCAGGGTAGAGCCCGTTAGCGAGGTAACGCTTAGCGTTGCGCCTGCCGTTGCGCCTTCCTTTATCAGCAACCTCAATTCAGGTTCACCTGTTGCGGAAATGATCTTTAAAGCATCGGAGCTGGTATTCTTTTCTACACCGGTCATATTCACCACATGGATAAAAAAAGTAAGCGTATCGTATTGAGAGTTGCCGTCGTCAACCAGGTAGCGTATCGTGTTAGTGCCTGTGATGTTTCCGCTATAGGAGTGAAGGAAGAGCCAGCCGGTTTGTCCTGTATCGATCGAAGGAAAAGAGCCGGCCTTGGGCATTCCCAGCCAGCAGAAGCCGGAAGAGCACATGGTGAAATAGGAGTCGGCCAATGTATCCATTTCGATCAGTGTCCAGTTAAGCGTGAGCTTTATATTGGTAATGTTGGTAAAGGTGATGCCATCGTACGTTTGGTCGTTGATGTTGAGCGTTTGGCTGTGTACTTTGCCTGGGCTCAACGAAAAATTTTGGGCAGCGCCATTCATTGCGGTGACCGCAAGAATGAGAAGCATAGTTATCCTCAGGATTTTCATAATACAATAGTACATAATTCCTACCGCAAAAAAAAGGATGGCAGAAATGCCATCCTTCGATCTTTGTTGTGCCTGATCAATGCCTTCTGCCGCCGCCACCGCCTTTTCCTCCACCGCCACCGCCATTGTGGTTCCTTGCTCCACCGCCTCCGCCGCCTTTGTGGCCGCCGCCATTAGGCGCGGGGGATACCCTTTGTTGTTGTTTTGGAGGTGCGGCCCGTTGAGCGCCGCCGCCCCTGTTGCCTTTCGAAGGAGCAGGTGACATCCTGGGTGCCGACCTGCGCGCTTTGTAATTGTCGTTTGCAGCCCTGTGACGTTGAACCACCACGGGTGAGCTTTTACGGTAAGGAGTGTACACTTTGTGAGCCACCACAACCCTATGAACCGCTACAGGATGGTGATACGCATGATAATGAGCGCAATGGGAATAGTGCCAGCGCCAGGGATGTGGTTTCCAGGGCCTGTACCATCCGGGGTAATGGCGCCATTTCCAGGGCGATACCCAAACCACATAAACTGGGGCATAAATGAAACGTACTGAGGGCCACAGCCAAACGTTCACCCACACTCCGCGAGTAATGAGCTCAGGCGAAGAAGGGCCTTTTTTGCGAACATCGGTCACCTCTACAGGCTCTATGATCTTTTGTTCACCGTACACATCTTCATCACCCAATATCTGCAGCTGAGCTGAGGCTTCGCCGTTCTTTTCGATCTCGATCACGGCAAGGTCCTGCGATTCGGTGTCACTCACCGGAACCTGGAGAACAATGGCATGAGCGCCGCCGTCCATGCGGTCTTCCACACGCACGTAATCAGTCTCGCCGTCGCCGTTCAGGTCGAGGTCGTTCACCGAATTGTCTTCGGAGTTTAGCAGTTTTTCGAACTCTTCGAGGGAGCTTGCCTTTTTGAACATTTCCAGGGCGCCCTGGAGGCTGAAATTATCGCCGGGCATTCCGGTGCTGTCGGCCTCTTCGCCGGCGGAAGCGGTGCTGAACAGGCCTGGGCTTACCAGGCAGGCGGTCAGCAATAGGGTCTTGATGCGTTTCATGTGGTTGATTTTGAGGGTTGGATGGGCGAAAAGCCCGATAGTTTAACCGGCGGTTTACAGAAACCAGGCCAAGATAACAAAAGGCGGCGAAAAAGCCATCCTCCGGCGGTTTACCGGCAGGACCCAAATCAGGCCCGGACACCCCGAAAAACCGCTAAAATATTTTTCAACAGGCCTTGTTAATATAAAAATAATTGTACCTTTGCCGTCCCCTAAAAAAATGTGGGGACTATTTTTTTATTGCATAAACCGAACTAAAAAGTACTGAAAATTAATCAAATTTTGAGATGCCAACGATACAGCAACTAGTACGCAAAGGCCGCACAAAGAACAGCAATAAGAGCAAATCGGCCGCACTGGAATCGTGTCCCCAGCGCCGCGGCGTTTGCACCCGTGTTTACACCACCACCCCCAAGAAGCCGAACTCGGCAATGCGTAAGGTGGCAAGGGTAAGGATGACCAACGGGAAAGAGGTGAACGCCTACATTCCCGGCGAAGGCCATAACCTCCAGGAGCACAGCATCGTGCTGGTGAGAGGCGGAAGGGTAAAAGACCTTCCCGGTGTGCGCTACCACCTGGTGCGTGGAGCACTTGATACCGCCGGTGTAGAAGGCCGCAAACAGCGCCGTTCGAAATACGGTGCTAAGAAACCGAAAGCAGGCGCAGCAGCAGCAGCGAAAAAATAATCAGAACAACATTCATTTCCTAAGATGAGAAAGACAAAAGCCAAAAAGAGAATAGTACTTCCCGACCCCAAGTTCAACGACGTGCTGGTGACCCGTTTTGTAAACAACCTCATGTTCGAAGGCAAGAAGGGCAAGGCCTACAGCATTTTTTACGATGCGATCGAAACCGTTCAGAAACGCGCGGAGAGCGATGGCCTTGAGATGTGGAAAAAGGCGCTTACCAATGTAACTCCCGCCGTTGAGGTGAGGAGCCGCAGGGTAGGTGGTGCTACTTTCCAGATCCCTTCCGAGATCCGTCCCGAGAGGAGGCTCTCCATGGGCATCAAATGGCTGATAGCATACGCAAGGCTTCGTAACGAGAAATCGATGGCGCAGAAACTTGCCGCCGAGATCATCGCTGCCGCCAAAGAAGAGGGCGCTGCTTACAAGAAGAAAGAAGACGTACACAAAATGGCGGAGGCGAACAAGGCCTTCTCTCACTTTAAGTTCTAACCACGAAGGAAACAAGCTATGGCCCACGATCTTAATTATACCCGAAACATTGGAATCGCCGCTCACATCGACGCTGGCAAGACCACTTGTACCGAGCGTATCCTGTATTATACAGGTGTTGTTCACAAGATCGGTGAGGTTCATGACGGGGCCGCTACCATGGACTGGATGGTGCAGGAGCAGGAGCGTGGTATCACCATCACTTCAGCTGCTACCACCTGTTTCTGGAACTACCGTAAGAACAAATACAAAGTAAACATCATTGATACCCCCGGCCACGTGGATTTTACCGTGGAGGTGAACCGCTCACTGCGTGTTCTCGACGGGCTGGTATTCCTTTTCTCTGCCGTTGACGGCGTAGAGCCCCAGTCGGAGACCAACTGGCGCCTTGCCAACAATTATAATGTTACCCGCCTCGGATTCGTTAACAAAATGGACCGCGCCGGTGCTGACTTCATGAACGTGGTGAAACAGGTTCGTGAGATGCTTGGCGGCAACCCCCTTCCCATGCAGCTGCCCCTTGGCTCTGAAGAGAACTTTAAAGGTGTGGTTGACCTGGTGAACTTCCGTGGAATCGTTTGGAACGAGGCTGACCAGGGCATGACCTTCGAAGTGGTTCCCATTCCTGAAGACATGATGGAAGAGGCGAAGCACTGGAGGGAAAAGCTCCTCGAATCAGTAGCTGAGTTCGACGACAAACTGATGGAAAAATACTTCGCTGATCCTACCTCGATCACTGAAGACGAGATCCTTGCCGCGCTCCGCAAAGCCTGTATCGCCAATAAAGTGGTACCCATGTTCTGTGGTTCCGCTTTTAAGAACAAAGGTGTTCAGACCATGCTCGACTACGTGATGGCCCTGATGCCCAGCCCGATGGACAAGGACAATATTGTTGGTACCAACCCCGATACCGGCGAGCAAGTGACCCGCAAGCCCGACATAAAAGAGCCCTTTACCGCGCTCGCGTTCAAGATCGCTACCGACCCCTTCGTAGGCCGTTTGGCCTATTTCCGTGCTTATTCAGGACACCTCGATTCAGGTTCTTATGTATTGAACACCCGCAGCGGAAACAAGGAACGTATCTCCCGTATCTTCCAGATGCACGCTAATAAGCAGAACCAGATCCAGGAGATCGAAGCCGGTGATATTGGCGCGGCGGTAGGGTTTAAAGATATTAAGACAGGCGACACACTTTGTGATGAGAACCATCCTATAGTACTTGAAGCCATGAAGTTCCCCGAGCCTGTTATCGGTCTCGCGGTAGAACCCAAAACACAAGCTGACCTCGACAAGTTGGGCGTTGCTCTTGGCAAGCTCACTGAAGAGGATCCCACCTTCCGTGTGAAGACAGATGAAGATTCAGGCCAGACCATTATCAGCGGTATGGGCGAACTTCACCTCGACATTATTGTTGACCGCCTCCGCAGGGAATTTAAAGTAGAAGTGAACCAGGGCGCTCCCCAGGTAGCCTATAAGGAAGCCATTGCAGGTACTATTGAACACCGCGAGCTTTATAAGAAGCAGACCGGTGGCCGTGGTAAGTTTGCCGATATGAAGGTGATCATCAGCCCTGTTGACGCTGATTTTGTTCCTGACGCTAAAAACCTCGGTCTCCAGTTCGAGAACGAGATCACCGGCGGTAACATTCCGAGGGAATTCATTCCCGCGGTGGAAAAAGGTTTCCGTGCCGCAATGGCTAACGGCGTATTGGCCGGTTACCAATTGCAGAGCATGAAAGTGCAGCTGATCGACGGTTCTTACCACGATGTTGACTCCGACGCGCTCTCTTTCGAGATATGCGCCAAGTCGGCCTACCGTGAAGCGCTTCCGAAAGCCAAGCCTATTCTCCTTGAGCCTATCATGAGCGTTGAAGTGTTGACTCCCGAACAATACATGGGTGATATCGTAGGCGACCTTAACCGCCGCCGCGGACAGATGGAAGGGATGGACAGCCGCGCAGGAGCGCAGGTGATCAAGGCAAAAGTACCGCTGGGCGAGATGTTCGGTTACGTAACACAGCTCCGTACCATGTCATCGGGCCGCGCCAGTTCTACCATGGAGTTCTCGCATTACGCTGAGACCCCCAGGAACATCGCGGAAGAAGTAATTGCAAAAGCCAAAGGCAAAAAAATAGAAAAAGTATAATTCGTTCTTTATAAAAAAGTCATGAGCCAGAAGATCAGGATCAAATTAAAGTCGTACGACTACAACCTCGTGGATAAGTCCGCCGAGAAGATCGTAAAGACCGTGAAGTCGACCGGTGCTGTAGTGAGCGGGCCTATTCCGCTGCCTACACAGAAGAAGATCTACACGGTGCTGAAATCGCCCCACGTGAACAAGAAAGCGAGGGAGCAGTTCCAGCTCTGTTCTTACAAAAGGCTGCTTGACATTTACAGTCCTTCCTCCAAAACGGTTGACGCGCTTATGAAACTGGAGCTGCCCAGCGGTGTAGAGGTGGAGATCAAATAGAATTGATTAGCCCGGTGCTTTAGCGCCGGGAGATAAATATATATAAATAACCATGTCAGGAATAATAGGTAAAAAAGTAGGAATGACCAGTGCTTTTAGTGCCAATGGTAAATACATACCATGCACAGTTATCGAAGCGGGTCCTTGCGTTGTTACGCAAGTAAAAACCTTGGAGAACGACGGTTATGTTGCGTTGCAGATGGCATTTGACGAAAAGCGCGAGAAGCATACTTCGGGCGCGATGAAAGGCCACTTTGCGAAAGCATCAACCACCCCTAAGAGGAAGCTCGCGGAGTTCAGAGAATTCGCCGGCGAGAAAAAAGTAGGTGAGACCATCACTGTTGATCTGTTCGCTGAAGGCGAATTTGTTGACGTGGTGAGCACCTCCAAAGGAAAAGGCTTCCAGGGCGTTGTAAAACGTCACGGCTTTAGCGGTGTTGGCGGCTCTACGCACGGCCAGCATGACCGCAGCAGGGCGCCTGGCTCTAACGGTGCGGGCTCTGACCCTTCAAGGGTGTTCAAGGGCAAACGCCACGCCGGCCGTATGGGCGGTGACAGGGTGAAGTCAATCAACCTGGAAATTGTAAAAGTATTGCCTGAGAAGAACCTGCTGATCGTTAAAGGATCTATTGCAGGCGCGAAAGGTGCTTACGTAATGATCGAGAAATAATGGAAGTAGCAGTAGTTAATATCAGCGGCAAGAAAACGAGCAAGAAAGTAAAGCTCGACGACGCCATCTACGGGATAGAACCCAACGACCATGCCATTTACCTGGACTGCAAACAGCACCTGGCAAATTCAAGGCAAGGCACCCATAAGACCAAGGAAAGGGCAGAGGTAGCGCGCACCACCAAGAAGGCATTCCGCCAGAAAGGTACCGGAGGCGCGCGCCGCGGCAGCATGAAGTCGCCCCTGGTAAAAGGCGGCGGACGCGTGTTCGGCCCCAAGCCGAGGGATTATTCCTTCAAGCTGAACAAAAAGCTGAAGAAGCTCGCCCGTAAATCGGCGCTTACCTATAAGGCAAAGGCGGAGAGCATTACCGTGCTTGAAGATTTTAAGTTCGAGGCACCCAAGACAAAGAACTATTTAGAACTTCTTACTAACCTGGAATTGTCGGGCAAGAAGACACTGCTGGTACTCGCGGGTACTGACAGCAATATCTACAAATCATCGAGGAACCTCAAAGGCACCAAGGTGGTGAGCGCGGCTGAGCTGAGCACTTACGATGTGCTTGACGCCAACAACCTGCTGCTGGTAGAAAGTTCGATAAAGGAAATTGAAAAAATACTTAATAACTGATCGACATGTCGGTACTTATAAAACCCATTATCACTGAAAAAATGACTGCCGGTAGCGAGAAGCACAACCGCTACGGATTTGTTGTTGCTTCTACTGCCAACAAGATCGAGATCAAGCAGGCCATAGAGAAGAACTACGGTGTTACCGTAACCTCGGTGAGGACAATGAACTATGTCGGAAAGGTGAAAGCACGCAATACGACGCAGGGGCTGGCCATTGGCAGGCTCAATAAACACAAGAAAGCGGTGGTGTACCTGAAACAAGGGGAGACCATTGATTTTTATAGCAGCATTTAATAACAGGAAGAAATGGCATTAAAGAAATTCAGGCCCCTTACCCCCGGGCAGCGCTTCAAGATCGTTAGCGACAACGCTGACATCACTTCGGACAATAACCCGGAGAAGAGCCTCCTGCGCCCTCAGAAGCGTTCAGGCGGAAGGAACGATACAGGCAAGATGACCATGCGCTATATCGGCGGCGGTCACAAAAAGAGATACCGCGTGATCGACTTCAAGCGCGATAAGCAGGGCATTCCTGCCGTGGTGAAAACGATCGAGTACGATCCTAACCGTTCGGCGCGCATCGCCCTGGTGGTGTATGCTGATGGTGAGAAGCGTTATATCGTGGCTCCCACCGGCCTTAAAGTAGGACAGAAGATCATGTCAGGCACTACCGCCACTCCCGAGATCGGGAATGCGATGTTCCTGAGCGATATTCCCCTGGGAACAGTGATCCACAATATTGAACTGAGGCCCGGACAAGGCGGAGCGCTCGCGCGCAGCGCCGGTTCGTACGCACAGCTGAGCGCCCGTGAAGGGAAGTTCGCGGTGATCAAGATGCCTTCTGGCGAAACAAGGATGATCCTCGTTACCTGCCTCGCTACCATCGGCGCGGCTTCTAACGCTGACCATAACCTGGAGAAGCACGGTAAGGCCGGCCGCAAACGCTGGCTCGGACGCAGGCCCAGGAACCGTGGTGTATCCATGAACCCCGTTGACCACCCGATGGGCGGCGGCGAAGGAAAAGCATCAGGAGGACACCCACGCTCACGCAAGGGCATCCCGGCCAAAGGATACAAAACAAGGTATCCCAAAAAGGCCTCTAACAAGTACATCATTGAAAGAAGGAAGAAATAATCTTAATTAAAGAGAAGCACAATGCCACGTTCATTAAAAAAAGGCCCGTACATCGATACCAAGCTCGAGAAGAAGATCCTCGCGATGGCCGGCGGAGGTAAAAAGTCGGTGATCAAGACCTGGTCAAGAAGGTCGATGATCTCCCCCGAGTTCGTGGGTCAGACGATCGCTGTACATAACGGCAACAAGTTCATTCCTGTGTATGTCACCGAGAACATGGTGGGACACAAACTGGGTGAATTCGCTCCTACACGTACGTTCAGGGGTCACTCAGGTAATAACAAACAAGATAAATCAGGCCCTACTGCGTCGGCGATCCCGGCCACAGCGGCAGCAAAATAAATTAAGCCATGGGTTCAAGAAAAAAGAACAGAGCTGACGAAAGAAAAGAAGCAAAGAAGACACAATACTTTGCGCAGCTGAGGAATTGCCCCACTTCCCCGAGGAAGATGAGGCTGATGGCCGACCTTATCAGGGGTATGGAAGTATATACCGCGCTTAACGTGCTTAAGTTCCATCCGAAAGAAGCTTCGGGCCGTCTCGAGAAACTGCTTACCTCCGCGATCGCTAATTACCAGAGCAAGACAGGGCAGACCGCAGAAGGCACAGGCCTTTTTGTGAGCCAGGTATTTGTTGACAGCGCATTCCAGCTCAAGAGGATCCGTACCGCGCCCCAGGGCCGCGCTAACAGGATCAGGAAACGCTCCAACCACGTAACGTTATTTGTTGATGCCCGCGCGGAAGAAGTGCAGCAGGCAGAGGTACAGGAACAACAAGAAGAACAAACAGCATAATAAATCCACAATAGTAAATGGGACAAAAGACAAATCCGATAGGCAACAGGTTAGGCATCATTAAGGGCTGGGACTCCAACTGGTATGGCGGAAGAAATTATGCCGACAAACTGGTGGAAGACGAAAAGCTCCGTAACTACCTGAAGGCGCGACTGGCGAAGGCGAGCATTTCAAAGATCGTGATCGAGCGTACAGGCAGCGACAAGCCTTTGACGACCATCACCATCAATACTGCGCGTCCCGGTATCATCATCGGAAAAGGCGGACAGGAAGTGGACAAGCTGAAAGAAGAATTGAAAAAAGTAACGAAGAAAGATATACAGATCAATATTTTCGAGATCAAGCGTCCTGAACTGGATGCGCGTCTCGTTGCCGACAGCATTGCACGCCAGATCGAAGGAAGGATCTCCTTCCGCCGCGCGGTGAAGATGGCAGTAGCCTCTACCATGCGTATGGGCGCTGAAGGCATCAAGGTAAAGTGCTCAGGCCGTTTGGCAGGAGCGGAGATCGCACGTGTGGAAGGTTACAAAGAAGGCCGTACGCCTCTTCATACGTTCCGAGCCGATATCGACTACGCGTTGGCAGAAGCACACACTACCTACGGCCGTATCGGCGTAAAGGTGTGGATCTGCAAAGGAGAAATTTATGGTAAGCGCGACCTGTCGCCGAACATCGGCATGGGCAGCTCCAAGGACAAGAAAGGCGGTCCTCACCAGGGCCCTCCCAATAAGTTCAGGGGTGGACAAGGCGGCGGCGGCGGCGGAAAGAAGAGAAAAGAAGGAGCGAACTAAACATATTCATTTCAATAACAGAGTACAATGTTACAGCCAAAAAGAACGAAACACAGGAAGATGCACAAGATGGTGCCGAAAGGGAACGCCAAACGCGGCCATGAGCTTGCGCACGGTACTTTCGGGATCAAGGCCATTGAAGGCGCCTGGGTCACTGCCCGCCAGATAGAGGCGGCAAGGGTGGCCGTTACCCGTTTCATGAAGAGGGAAGGACAGATATGGATCAATATCTTCCCCGATAAACCCATCACCAAGAAACCCGCTGAAGTGCGTATGGGTAAAGGTAAAGGTAACCCCGAGTATTGGGTGGCTGTAGTGAAACCCGGCAGGATCATCTTCGAAGCCGACGGTGTATCAATGGCCGTAGCGAAAGAAGCCCTGAGGCTTGCCGCGCAAAAACTTCCCGTGAACACCCGCTTTGTGGTGAGAAGGGATTATGTAGAAGAAAAAACAGTTTAAGAGAACGCAATGGAACAGTCAGAGATCAAGCAACTTTCAACTCCCGACCTTCGTGAGAAGATCAAAGAGGAAAAAGGCCTTCTTGCCAAAATGAAAATGAGCCATGCCGTGTCGCCGGTGGAGAACCCTATGAAAATAAGGGTTGCCCGTAAGGCCGTGGCCAAGCTCATGACCGAACTTCGCCAGCGCGAGATCGCAGAAACGAAAAAATAATAAGACTAAGACATGGAAAGAAGTCTCAGAAAAGAAAAGACAGGTATCGTTACCAGTAACAAGATGCAAAAGTCCATCACTGTTGCTGTGGAGCGTAAAGTGAAACATGCCAAGTACGGCAAGTTCATTAAGCGCACCAGCACCTTTAAGGCGCACGACGAAAAGAACGAGTGCAATATCGGTGATACCGTTCGCATCCAGGAGACCAGGCCTATCAGCAAAACAAAATGCTGGAGGTTGGTACAGATCGTGGAAAGAGCGAAGTAAGAATTAGGACTAAGGAATTAGGATTAAGGATTTATATACTGAACAATGATACAACAGGAATCAAGGCTAACAGTAGCGGACAACAGCGGAGCAAAAGAAGTGCTCGTGATCCGCGTGCTGGGAGGCACCCGGAAGAAGTACGCTTCTATCGGCGATAAGATCGTAGTGACCGTGAAGCACGCGCTTCCTTCGGGCAACATCAAGAAAGGCACCGTATCGAAAGCGGTGATCGTGCGTACCAAGAAAGAGATACGCCGTCCCGATGGTTCCTATATCCGTTTTGACGACAACGCAGCAGTGCTGCTCAACGCCCAGGACGAACTGAGGGGCACCCGTATCTTCGGGCCCGTTGCCAGGGAGTTGAGGGAAACAGCATTCATGAAGATCATTTCACTTGCACCCGAAGTACTTTAAAATCAATGAACGTGAAGACACATATCAAAAAAGGCGACACCGTAAAGGTCCTCTCCGGCAACTCAAAAGGCCAGACAGGCAAGGTGCTTAACGTTAACAGGCAGAAGCGCACCGCTGTGGTGGAAGGCGTGAACACTGTATCGAAGCACAGCAAGCCCGACGCGAAGAACACCAAGGGCGGTATCCTTAAGAAGGAAGCCGCTATGCACCTCTCCAAACTTATGCTGGTAAATCCCGCCGACGGGAAGCCCACAAGGACCGGAAGAAGGCTTAACGAGGAGACACAGAAATTAGAACGTTATTCTAAAACAACCGAAGAAGTAATAAAGTAATGAGCAAGACAACAACATACGTACCCCGCCTGAAGAACAAGTACAGGAAAGAGGTAGTACCGGCGCTCCAGAAGGAATTCAGCTACAGCAGCCCTATGCAGGTGCCTGTGCTTCAGAAGATATGCCTTAACCAGGGTGTGGGCGATGCCGTTGCCGATAAGAAACTTATCGACTCGGCCATCAACGAAATGACCACCATCACCGGACAAAAAGCGGTGGCCACTTATTCAAAGAAGGACATCTCTAACTTCAAACTGAGGAAAGGGGTTCCCATTGGCGTAAGGGCAACGCTCCGCGGCAACGTGATGTACGAGTTCCTTGACCGCCTCATTTCCGCTGCGCTTCCGCGTATCAGGGATTTCAGGGGCATCAACGACAAAGGCTTTGACGGAAACGGAAACTATACGCTCGGTGTAACAGAGCAGATCATTTTCCCCGAGATCAATATTGACAAGGTAAGCAAGATCATGGGCATGGACATCACTTTTGTGACCTCCACCCAGAACGATGAAGAGGCCCTGGCCCTTTTGCGTGAGTTCGGCCTGCCTTTTAAGAACCAAAAAACAAAATAAGAGAATGGCAAAAGAATCAATGAAGGCCCGCGAAGTGAAGCGGGCGAAACTGGTAGCCAAATACGCAGCGAGGCGTGCGGCCCTTAAAGAGGCCGGCGATTGGGCAGGTTTTCAAAAACTTCCCAGGAACTCCTCGAAGATCCGTTTGAGGAACCGCTGTAAGCTGACCGGCCGTCCCCGCGGTTATATCCGCCAGTTCGGTCTTTCGCGTAACACCTTCAGGGAAATGGCCCTCAACGGCAAGATCCCCGGCGTTACAAAAGCCAGCTGGTAAGCCAGAGAAGAAAAAAGAGAGAGTAAGTATAATTATCCCGCGTGCGGGATAACATATAAAACCAAATAAAATGACAGATACAATATCAGATTACCTTACACGAGTAAGAAACGCCATCAGGGCAAACCACAGAGTAGTAGAGGTTCCTGCCTCTAACCTGAAAAAGGAAATTACCAAGATACTTTTTGAGAAAGGGTATATCCTCAATTACAAGTTCGACGACTCCGCCAATGTGCAGGGCGTTATCAAGATCGCGCTGAAGTACAATCCTGTTACCAAGACCTCGGCCATCCGTAACCTCGAGCGTATCAGCTCACCCGGTTTGCGTAAGTATACCGGTACCACCAAGCTGCCCCGCGTAATGAACGGCCTGGGCATCGCCATCCTGTCGACCTCCAAAGGAGTGATGACCGACAAGGAGGCGAAGAAGCAGCATGTAGGCGGCGAGGTATTGTGCTATGTGTATTAATGCTTAAAAGGAAAAGAAGATGTCACGTATAGGAAAACTTCCGGTTGCACTGCCCAAAGGGGTTGAAGTGGCCGTTTCAGATAAGAATGTGGTTACTGTGAAAGGTCCCAAAGGGGAACTGAAGCAGCCCATGGACACTGCGGTTACCGTTAAGACGGAAGACGGCAAGGTGGTGCTCACAAGAGCTACCGATCAGAAGCGTCACAAGGCGCTGCATGGTTTGTACCGCTCCCTTCTCGCCGGTATGGTGAAAGGTGTGTCAGAAGGATATAAAGTAGAGCAGGAACTGGTGGGTGTAGGTTACAGGGCGGCCAACAAAGGCCAGCTGCTGGAGCTTACCCTTGGCTATTCGCACAACGTGGCCTTTGAACTTCCCAAGGAGATCAAAGTGACCACCGCGCAGGAAAAGGGAAAGAACCCTACCATCATTCTCGAGTGTATTGATAAACAGCTGATCGGCCAGGTAGCGGCCAAGATCCGTTCATTGCGCAAGCCTGAACCGTACAAAGGAAAAGGCATCAAGTTCGCAGGCGAGATCCTCCGCAGGAAAGCAGGTAAAGCAGCAGGTAAATAACAGAAATAAAGAAACGAAACATCATGATCGTTACAAAATCATACCGCAGGAACAGGATCCGCAAAAGGATCCGCAAAGTGGTTCACGGAGACAACCAGACTCCCCGCCTGAGCGTTTTCAGGAGCAACAAGGAGATCTACGCGCAGCTCATCGACGACCTGAGCGGAAAAACATTGCTCGCCGCTTCTTCTATCGAGAAGGAGATCGCAGGCAAAAAAATGCCCAAGATCGACCAGGCCAAAATGGTAGGAAAACGTATCGGCGAAAAGGCTGTGAAGGCCGGCATCACCAATGTGCGTTTCGACCGCGGAGGTTACCTCTATCATGGCCGTGTGAAGTCACTGGCAGAAGCAGCAAGGGAAGCAGGATTAAAATTTTAAGACATAGATAATGGCTAACGCAAACATCAAAAGAGTAAAATCGAGCGACATCGAACTGAAGGACAGGCTGGTGAGCATTCAGCGTGTGACGAAGGTGACCAAGGGTGGCCGTACGTTCACTTTTTCAGCTATCGTAGTGGTAGGCAATGAAAAAGGAGTAGTAGGTTACGGCCTTGGCAAAGCGAAGGAAGTGACCGACGCGATCACCAAAGGCATTGACGACGCGAAGAAGAACCTTATTAAGGTGGCAGTGGTGAAAGGCACTGTTCCCCATGAGCAGCATGGCAAGTTCAGCGGCTCGGTGGTGTTCCTCAAGCCTGCGGCACATGGTACCGGTGTAATTGCCGGTGGTGCGATGCGCGCGGTGCTCGAGAGCGTTGGTGTTACCGACGTATTGGCGAAGTCGAAAGGCTCGTCGAACCCGCACAACGTGGTGAAGGCAACAATGGACGCGCTCATGAAGATGAGGGACGCGCACACCGTGGCACAGCAGCGTGGCATCTCTATGGACAAAGTATTCAACGGATAAGAACGAGAAAAAACAAAAGGCAATGGCCAAGATAAAGATCAAACAAGTAAAGAGCGGCAGCGGGCGCACCGAAAGGCAAAAGCGTACGCTGGTAGCGCTTGGTTTCTCCAAGCTTCAACAGGTAGTGGAAGCGGAAGCTACTCCCCAGATACTGGGAATGATCGCAAAAGTGCAGCACCTGGTACAGGTGGTAAAAAATTAAAATAAGAAGTGATGAACTTACACAATCTTACACCCGCAAGAGGTTCGGTAAAGAACCAGAAGAAGCGTTTAGGCAGGGGCCAGGGTTCCGGCAAAGGCGGCACGTCCACCAAAGGCCACAAAGGTGCCCAGTCGCGCTCCGGCTATTCGCAAAAGAAAGGCTTTGAAGGCGGCCAGATGCCCCTCCAGAGAAGGCTTCCCAAGTTCGGGTTCACCAACATCAGCAGGAAGGAGTACAGGGGCATTAACCTCGATATCATCCAGGGACTTGCTGACAGCAAAAAAGTGAGCGCCATCGATCCGAAGTTTTTCATCGAGAACGGCCTCGCGAATAAGAACGATAAAATAAAGATCCTCGGAAGAGGAGAGCTCAAGGCGAAAATGGAAGTGAAGGCGCATGCCTTTACAGGAACTGCGAAAGCAGCCATTGAAGCCAAAGGCGGTTCAGCAATAAAGCTGTAATATGAAGAAGTTTATAGAAACATTAAAGAACATCTGGAGGATCGAGGACCTCAGGGTTAGGATCATCAACACCCTTGGATTCCTTTTGATCTACCGTTTAGGTTCTTATGTGGTGCTTCCCGGTGTTGACTCGGCAAAGCTGGCGGCAAGCCACGCGCAGAGCGACTCGGCCGAAGGCATCGTAGGCCTTATCAATATCTTCGCCGGCGGAGCCTTCTCGAGGGCTTCCGTGTTTGGCCTTGGTATTATGCCGTACATCTCCGCGTCCATCGTGATCCAGCTTCTGAGCATGGCAGTGCCCTACTTCCAGAAGATGCAGCGCGAAGGCGAGAGCGGAAGGAAAAAGATCAACCAGTTCACCCGTATGCTCACCGTGGTCATCACGGTGTTCCAGGCACCCGGTTATATCGCGTCGCAGATCGTTCCCCACATGGGTGCTACGCCTCCCACTTTCTTCTGGGTGCAGAGCACGATCATCCTGGTAACAGGAACCATGTTCGTGATGTGGCTTGGCGAGAAGATCACTGACAAAGGCATCGGCAACGGTATCTCCCTCATTATTATGATAGGTATCATCGCCAGGCTGCCCTTCGCGTTCGTCGCGGAGTTCGGTCAGCGCCTCGAAGGACAAGGCGGCGGACTTATCATGCTGCTCATTGAAATGGTGCTGCTCGTGTTCGTGGTCATCGCTTCTATCCTGCTTGTGCAGGGTACGCGAAGGATACCCGTGCAGTTTGCCAAGAAGATAGTAGGTAACAAACAGTACGGCGGCGTGCGCCAGTACATCCCTCTTAAAGTGAACGCGGCAGGTGTAATGCCTATCATCTTCGCGCAGGCGATCATGTTCATCCCGCTTACGTTCATGAACTTTTCGACCTCCAGCACATTAACAGGTATCTCGGCCGTGTTTGCCAACCACAACGGTTTTTGGTACAACTTCATTTTCGCCATCATGATCATCCTGTTCACCTATTTCTATACAGCCATTACGGTGAACCCTAACAACATGGCGGAAGAGATGAAACGTAACGGCGGCTTTGTGCCCGGCATCAAACCCGGAAAGAAAACAGCGGAGTTCATTGACTCAGTGATGTCCAAGATCACCCTCCCGGGATCTATGTTCCTGGCGGCGGTGGCCATATTGCCGGCCTTTGCTGTGAAGATGAACATCAACGAATCATTTGCCAACTTCTACGGAGGAACATCATTGCTGATCCTCGTGGGCGTTGTGCTCGATACATTACAGCAGATAGAAAGTCATTTGCTTATGCGCCATTACGACGGCCTGATGAAGTCAGGGCGTATCAAAGGGCGCTCATCGGTGGGAATGGCCACCGCTTAAGCCAAATGGGTGGAAGATTGTATTATAAGACGGAAGAGGAGATAGGATTAATAAGAGAGAGTTCTTTACTTGTTGCTAAGACCCTTGCAGAAGTAGCCAAGGCCCTAAAGCCTGGCGCTACCACTGCCTCGGTCGACCGGATCGCCGAAGAGTTCATTCGCGATCACAAAGCGGTACCCGCCTTCAAAGGGTACAACGGTTTTCCGAACACACTGTGTGTGTCGGTAAACGCCCAGGTGGTGCACGGTATTCCCGGCACTTACCAGGTAAAGGAAGGTGATATCGTGTCGGTTGACTGTGGTGTGCTGAAGAACGGCTTTTATGGCGACTCCGCTTACACCTTCGGGGTGGGTGAGATAAACGCCGAAGCCCAAAAGCTGCTGAAGGTCACCAGGGAATGCCTGTGGAAAGGCATCCAGATGGCGGTGGCCGGAAAGAGGATCGGAGACATCAGCGAGGCGGTACAGTCGCATGCGGAGAAAAATGGTTTCTCAGTAGTGCGCGAATTGGTAGGCCACGGGGTGGGAAAACAGCTGCACGAGGAACCTGAAGTTCCCAATTACGGGAGGAAAGGTACCGGGCAGCAGCTCCGCAAAGGACTGGTGATCGCCATTGAGCCCATGATCAATATGGGAGGCAAGGCGGTGAAGCAGGAAAAGGACGGATGGACCATTACCACCAACGACGGAATGCCCTCGGCGCATTTCGAGCATACGGTGGCGGTAGGAGAGGAGAAGGCAGAGGTATTATCAACATTTGAGTACATAGAAGAAGTATTGAAAGAAAAAGTATAAAAGGTTAAATGGCAAAGCAGGCATCAATTGAGCAGGACGGCACCATCGTGGAAGCGTTATCGAACGCAATGTTCCGCGTGGAGCTGGAGAACGGCCATGTGATCACTGCGCATATTTCGGGTAAGATGAGGATGAACTACATCAAGATCCTTCCCGGCGATAAAGTAAAGATCGAAATGTCGCCTTATGACCTGACAAAAGGAAGAATATCGTACCGTTATAAATAAAAAGAGAAATGAAAGTAAGAGCATCAGTAAAAAAGAGAAGCGCCGAATGCATCGTGGTTCGGAGAAAAGGGCGTTTGTACGTGATCAACAAGAAGAACCCCAAATTTAAACAGAGACAGAAATAATTATTCAAATCATAGACAATGGCAAGGATTGCAGGTATTGATTTACCGAAAAACAAAAGAGGAGAGATAGGGCTGACCTATATCTTTGGTGTGGGACGCAGTTCCGCGAAGAAGATCCTGAAAGAAGCAGGCATCGACCCTAACATTAAAGTTCAGGAGTGGAACGATGATCAGCTCAACAAGATCCGTACGATCCTCAACGAAAAGTTCAAGCTCGAGGGCGCCCTGCGTTCGGAAGTGCAGCTGAGCATCAAGCGTTTGATCGACATCGGCACTTACCGCGGCATGCGTCACCGTTTGGGCCTGCCCGTTCGCGGACAAACCACCAAGAACAACGCAAGGACCAGGAAAGGTAAGCGTAAGACGATCGCGAACAAGAAGATCGCCACTAAAGGATAATAATTAAAGACAATGGCTAAACAAGCAACAACACAGCAGGGCGGAACCACCACCGCTGAAAAGAAAGTAAGGAAGCGCGTGGTGAAAGTGGATGCCGTAGGAGAGGCACACATCAACGCTACCTTCAACAACATCATCATTTCCCTCACCAATATGAAGGGCGAAGTGATCGCATGGGCGAGCGCCGGTAAAATGGGCTTCCGTGGTTCCAAGAAGAACACTCCGTACGCAGCGCAAATGGCTGCTGCCGATTGTTCTAAAGTGGCACACGACGCGGGCCTCCGCAAGGTGAAAGTGTATGTGAAAGGTCCTGGTGCCGGACGTGAGTCGGCCATCCGTACCATCGCGAACTCAGGCATTGAGGTGACCGAAATAATGGATATCACACCGATACCGCACAATGGTTGTCGTCCTCCCAAAAGAAGAAGGGTATAACCAAAGGGCAAACAGGCAAATAGGCAATAAGCAATAATCAATAAGAATTAATCATTAGAAATGGCAAGATATACCGGACCAAAGTCCAAAATCGCGAGAAAGTTCAAGGAGCCGATCTTCGGCCCTGACAAAGCGCTGGAGAAGAAAAATTATCCTCCCGGCCAGCATGGTACCTCTAAGAAGCGTAACAAGCAGTCGGAATACGCTATTCAGCTTCGTGAGAAGCAGAAGGCAAAGTATACGTACGGCATCCTCGAAAGGCAGTTCGCCAAGACCTTTAACAGGGCAGCGCGCGCCAAAGGCATCACCGGTGAGGTGTTGCTGCAGCTCATCGAGGCTCGTTTGGACAATACCGTTTTCCGTATGGGCATTGCCCCTACTCGCAGCGCGGCGCGCCAGCTGGTGGGTCACCGCCACATTACCGTTAACGGCAGCGTGGTGAACATCGCCTCCTATACCCTTCGCCCCGGCGACGCGGTAGCGGTGAGGGAACGTTCCAGGAGCCTGGAAGCGATCAACGCAAGCCTTTCTTCTTCTTCAGCTACTTATCCCTGGCTGGAGTTCAACAAGGCTACTATGGCAGGCAAGTTCATCTCTATGCCCGAAAGGCAGCACATCCCCGAGAACATCAGGGAGCAGCTTATCGTGGAATTGTACTCGAAGTAATAAAGGAATCACAGAACCAATATAAAAACAACACTATGGCAATACTTGCATTTCAAAAACCAGATAAGGTAATCATGATCAACTCCAGCGACACGGAAGGTCAGTTCGAATTCCGTCCCCTGGAACCCGGTTATGGCATTACTGTGGGCAACGCCCTTAGAAGGATCCTCCTTTCGTCACTGGAAGGACACGCGATCACCTCCGTGAAAATGGAAGGCGTTGACCATGAGTTCAGCACCATCAAAGGTGTTACCGAAGACGTTACAGAGATCATCCTGAACCTCAAACAGGTTCGTTTCAAGAAGCAGATCGACACCATGGACGCTGAGCGCGTTGTAGTGACCCTTTCGGGCAAGAGCGTGTTGACTGCCGGTGATATCGGCAAGTTCACCTCCAGCTTCCAGGTCCTCAACCCTGACCTGGTGATCTGCAATATGGAAGGCAATGTAAAGCTCAAGATGGAGCTCATGATCGACAAAGGCCGCGGTTATGTTCCCGCTGAGGAGAACAAACCCGTGAACGCCACCGTGGGACTCATTCCCATCGACGCGATCTACACGCCCATCAAGAACGTGAAATACAGCATCGAGAACTACCGTGTGGAGCAGAAGACCGACTATGAGAAACTGATCATCGACATTGTTACCGATGGTTCGGTTCATCCCAAGGAAGCATTGAAAGAAGCGGCCAAGATCCTGATCCACCACTTCATGCTGTTCTCTGACGAGCGCATCACCCTCGACACCGAGGAGAAAGCGGCTACCGAGGAGTTCGATGAAACATCACTGCACATGCGCCAGCTGCTCAAGACCAAGCTGGTTGACATGGACCTCTCGGTACGCGCCCTCAACTGCCTCAAGGCGGCTGACGTGGAAACACTTGCCGAACTGGTTTCTTTCAATAAGAACGACCTGCTGAAGTTCCGTAACTTCGGTAAGAAGTCGCTCACCGAGCTCGAAGACCTTGTTGCCAGCAAAGGACTTACTTTCGGAATGAATTTGGCTAAATACAAATTGGATAAAGAATAA
>JANWJV010000063.1 GCA_025451785.1 Bacteroidia bacterium
CGCTCATCACCGCCTTTGGCACTTACACGAACGTGATCCGCATTACCATCGTGGAAGGCAGCAGCACCACCACCGAATTCCTCACCAGCGGTAACCCTTCTTATCCCGTAGTGATCATCACGCCTACCAACACCATTATCTTCTCCGGTGCCACCGTAGGTATCGACACACCTGAGACTGGCAAAGCGATATCCGTATCACCCAACCCTTCGAATGGTATTTTTTCTGTCAACATCGAAAAGAACATGCTTGAGGCAGACCTGGAAGTGTACAACATGATCGGCAAGAAAGTTTATTCGACAAAGATGAACGCTGAAACCACTTCAGTAGACCTGAGCGCGCAAGCGAAAGGGGTTTACTTCTATCAGCTGAAGAAAGACGGTGTAGTAAATACGGGGAAACTGGTTGTTGAGTAAGGCTTAGACGTGTAATTATAGCCTTATCTAGGTTTGTAAGGCCTTAACGCGCGGCGCTACTTTAGCCGCCAGCATCGCGCAACACATGAAGATCATCCCGTTTTCCATTGCCGTCATCACGGGTACCCTCCTGATCCTGTTAGACCTGTACAGGGCAAGTCACCTTTCTTTTATTCACGACGAGAGCTATTCTTTTCTCAGCTATGTGCCCATGAATATCATGGACATCATTTCCTATAAAGACAATTTCACGAACAATCACATCATCAATTCGCTGCTGATGAAATTGTTCAACTTCCTGCTCGGGCCAACAGAGCTCAGCCTGCGACTCCCGAATGTACTGGCACACATTCTCTACCTCTTCTTCTGTTATAAACTGGCGGCACGCTTCTGCGGCAGGAATGCCCTGCTGGCCTTCCTCTTGCTGAACGCCAATCCGTATATGCTTGAATTCTTCTCCCTGGCACGGGGCTACGGATTATCATTCGCCTTCATGAGCGGAGGTTTTTATTTTTTCTGCTCTTACCTCGAAAAGCAACGAACAAAGGACCATGTGCTGTCCCTTACATTTTTCGGCCTGGCTGCCCTCGCCAACTTTGCTCTCATCCAGGTCTTCCCCGCGGTACTGCTCCTTCATAATTTTTTCCACTTCGTGGTCGATCGCAATCCTTTCTCGCTTAACAGCTTTCTCCGTACAAACCGCCTCAACCTCATTGTCACCGTGGTGCTTGCGGCAATATTGTATGAGCCCGTCCGCAAGATCATACAATACAACAGGATCGACTTCGGAGGCGTTACGGGATTCTGGCACGATACCGTGAGCTCTCTGCTGGAAGGAAGCGCGTACCAGTCAGCCTACGGCAATGCCTTTGTCACAGCCGGCAGGATCATCATCCTGTTGGTGGTCGCGTTGTTCATGTACAGGGCCTTCGTTTATTTCCGGAGCGCTCAGCCGCTGAACTTTGAACAAAAGCTCTCGTTGTTTTCTGGCTTGTTGTTATTACTGGTCGTCTCCTTTTCTCTTCTTCAACATTGGCTTATGGGAACACCCTACGTGATGCAGCGCTATTCGCTCTTTTTCTTCCCGCTTTTTATGTGGATGTTCATCTTTCTCTTTTCCGAATTACAGGAAACCGACGCGCGGCCTTCTGCGAGGCTCGCCATCATTATTCTCCCTTTGTTTCTTTGCGTTCATACCTACCGTTCGCTAAATGCCAGCTGGTATCTTGAGTGGCAATACGATCAAAACACAAGGACCGCGCTTTATAAGATCAGGGAGGATGCGGAGGTCTCGGGAAATACAACACAGCCCCTGCGCGTTTCATGCAGTTGGATGTTCGAGCCAAGTATGCGGTACTATCTTCAAACGGAACCCGTACCCTTTATAGAAAAAGCGGATAAAAAACTGGAGGAAACAAACGGCGACTACCTCTATATATTCGAGGAAGACAGTGTTGAAATAAAGGACTTCCGCCAGCGATACGCCGTTGTGCAGCGCTTCAACAACAGCGGTTCAGCTATATACAAGAGGAGAGACATCCACATTAGCCATTAGCCATTATACATTAATCCTTCGTCAAACTCAGGACAGGCTCATCAAATTGCATCCCCGAAGATCACTGTTGTCGAACCTGCCGAGGATCTCAACTGATCCATCCGCATAAACCTTTCCCAGGTCCTGGGTGGCGATAAAGGAACAGGAATGCACATTGGCAAGGTCGATCACATTGATGCCTCCGGTCTTTCCTTCAGCGGCAGCGCTAAAAGGATCGTTCACATCGCGCGCCGAAACTTTCATCCAGGGCGGACAATTAAAAATTCCATCGCTTTTGGAATAAGCTTGCGAGAGCAGTTCGGTCATCCCGTATTCAGAATGTATCTTTTTCACACCGTAAGAAGCGCAAAGTGTTTCATGCAGTTCTTCCCTTACCATTTCCTTACGCTTGCCTTTCATACCGCCGGTTTCCATTACGATAAGGTTCTCACTTCCATTTCCTTTTATCTTTTCAGCGAGATCGAGCAACGCATAGGTAACGCCAAGTAAAAGTGTTTTCTTCTTGCTCTTCTGTTTTAGTTTTTCAGCTAGTTCATCCAGGTTATGAAGGTAAAAACCGCTTTCAGGATCAGCACTTTGTTTGATAAGGTCGTTGAGCATGTACACGAGCGAAGAACCCTCCCTTTCAAGATAAGAAGGTAGCAGGGCCAGGATCCTGTATTCCTTAGGCTTCCCATAAAAAAGCTCAAAACCCTTCCTGAAACTTTCTTCGTAAAGGGAAATATCATGAACGTAATGTTTACTGGTATCATCACCAGATGTTCCGCTGCTTGTGAAAATTGTACTTTGTAAAACCTGTGGTGAGCTTGCCGAACCATTGTACTTTGTACATACTTTATGGGTCTTGAAGAAGCCGATCGGAAGGAAAGGTATCTGGGCCACCGAATCTATCTCTTCCGCCTTGAGCCTCAGGCCTTTAAGGTACTCCGAATACACCTCGTTCTTCGCTGCCTGGTAGCGAAATATATCCAGGGCAAGCTCATTGAAACGTCTTTCAGAATCAATATTGAATAGGTCGGCGGCCTTTATTTCCACGGACGAAAATTACGCATTTAAGCCTTGGCCGGGCAACCTTTGGCCTTTCTGAGCGTCTAATTGCCGGGTAAACGAAATTTACCTAACTTTATCTTTCCAATGAAACAGTACCGCTATTTCCTTTATGCCTTCGCGCTCTTCGGCGCCCTGTTAAGCACTTCCTGCCTGAAGGATTCGCGCAACATTCCCAATACCCCTGCTATAGAATTCGCTGACTTTGTGAAACTGGCGAATGACTCGGCTGATTTCAGCTTCACCTTTAAAGACGGCGACGGCAATATCGGCCTTCGCGCTAACGATACTTCAGGACAGTTCAGCATCAACAACGCGGGCGGGGAATATTACTATAACCTCCACATGATCTATTATTTCAAGGATGTGGACGGAAAGTTCAAACGCTACTTCAACGTAAATACCAACGATTCGCAGCGCATCACCGCCAGGATCCCCGACATACAGCCTGTTGGACAGAACAAGATCCTCGACGGCACCATCAAGTTCCGCATCGATCCTCCTTATTGGTTCCCTTCGCATACCACCATTAAGTTCGACGCGTACATTTACGATCGCGACCTCAACAAGAGCAACGTGATCACCAGCCCGGAGATCACCACGCCCGGTTAATTTCAGGAAAAACTGTTCAGGATGTAAAAGGTAAGAGCGGCAAGCGCTGCTGATACGGGTATTGTTAAGACCCAGGCCCAGATGAGGCTGAGCGTAACACCCCAGCGTACTGCCGAAACTCTTTTCAAAAGGCCAACACCTACTATAGAACCTGTAATGGTGTGCGTGGTACTCACCGGAATTTTAAAATGCTGTGTACCGAACAATGTAAGCGCGCCGGCCGTTTCCGCGCTGAAGCCTTCTACCGGGCGCAGCTTCGTAACTTTTTGTCCCATCGTTTTCACTATCCTCCAGCCACCGAACATGGTGCCCAACGCAATGGAAGAATAACAGGCGATCGGTACCCAATCCGGAATATGCTTGATATCGGTAATGAGTCCTTGTGAAAGCATTGCCGCGGCGATGATACCAATCACTTTTTGCGCGTCGCTGCCTCCATGGCCAAGGCTGAACGCGGCGGATGAGACCAATTGCAGCTTCCTGAAAACAGAATCCACCTTTCCGGGGCTCATCCTCCGACAGATATTTAATGTGATGATGTGAATGATCATGCCGATAAGCATGCCGATGATCGGGGCCAGAACAATGAAGTATACCACCGGCATCACTTTGGAAAGCTGCACCGCGTCCATGGTGCCGGCGTTGGCCATACCCGCCCCGGCAAAACCGCCGATGAGCGTGTGCGATGAGCTGGAAGGAATTCCCTTCCACCAGGTGAAAAGGTTCCAGATGATGGCGGCAATGAGGCCTGAGAAGACTACGGTAAGTGTAATGTACTCCGGCTTTACTGTTTTAGCGACCGTATCGGCCACCTTAAGCTCGAAGATCCAATACGCGACAAAGTTGAAGAAGGCCGCCCACACCACCGCCTGGAAAGGCGTAAGTACTTTGGTGGACACTACCGTGGCAATGGAGTTCGCCGCGTCGTGAAAGCCGTTGATGAAATCGAAGACGAGCGCTAAAATGACAATGACGTAGATGAATTCCATCGCGGGTTCTTAGGCGTTCTTTACAATGATCGATTCAATTACGTTGGCCGCGTCCTCACATTTGTCAGTAGCCGTCTCCAGCGCCGAAAGGATCTCTTTCATCTTGATGATCTTGATGGCATCCTTTTCATCCTCGAACAATGCCGCGATGGCCATATCAAAAATATCGTCGGCGTGGTTCTCGATGCTGTTGATGCGCACACAGGCTTCCTTGATCTGGTTGATGTTCTTCATCTGGCGCAGGCCGGTCACCGCTTTGTGCAGCTCCTCAGCGCCTTTCAGCACCAGCTCCGCCAGCTTTATCACCGGGGGTGTTATCTCGCTGATCTTGTAAAGGTCGATGCGCTTGGCCGAACCGTGAATGAAATCCACGATATCGTCGAGCGAGGAAACCAGTTCGTGGATGTCCTCACGGTCGAAAGGTGTGATGAAGTTCTTACTAAGCTCGTTGAATATCTCGTGCGATACGCTGTCGCCTACGTGCTCCAGCCGCTCGATCTCCTTAATGAGCTCTTTTCTTTTTTCAGGGGAAGAGGTATTTACCATTTCCACCAGCACCAGTGATATCTGGTGCAGGTTGCCCGACGCTTTTTCAAAAAGCGGGAAGAACTTTTTGTCTTGTGGAAGGAAGAAATCAATGATTGCCATGTTGGGTGTTTGTTACACGGCAAAGGAAAGCCTAAGGCAGGGTTTGAATGTTAAGCCAATGTTAAGTTTAAAGTTCCCCCTCCTTGCGCAGCAGGGAGGGGGCCAGGGGGTGGGTTAAAAGTCGAACTTATAAATATCCCCCAGGTCCGAATTATCCCGCACATTCACCCCCAGGTCCTTGATATGCCCTTTTGCCACATCATACACCCAGCCATGCACATGCAGGCTCTTGCCCTGGTTCCAGGCATTCTGCACAGTAGAGGTCTTGCACACGTTGAACACCGATTCGATCACATTCAGTTCTGTAAGGCGGTCTTCGCGCTGGTCGGCATCTTTAATGGCATCGAGCTCCTGTTGGTGCAGGCGGTATACGTCCTTAATATTGCGAAGCCAGTTATCGATGAGGCCATAATGGTTATTGCCCAATGCGGCGCGGATGCCCCCGCAATGATAATGCCCGCAAACGATCACATGTTTCACATGCAGCACCTGCACGGCGTAGTCGAGCACGCTCAGCACGTTCATATCGGTATGGTCCACCACGTTGGCGATATTGCGGTGCACGAATATCTCGCCACTTTGGGTATCGGTGATCTCGTTTGCCGGCACCCGGCTGTCGGAACAGCCGATCCAGAACACTTCGGGGCTCTGGCTGTGCGCCAGCTTGTCGAAATGCTGGGGGTCGGCCTTGAGCTTACGCTCTACCCAGGCGCGGTTGCCAGCAATGAGGCGTTTGTAGGTGGTTTCCATTAATGCCAAAAATAGGAAAATAATGGGTTTGTGCTTGCTTTTAAGGAGGTTGCTTCGCTTCGCTCGTGGTGGAGGGCTTTCCTATAAGGCACGAGGTTGCTTCGCTTCGCTCGCAATGACAAGGGGCTTTGTTGTTTAGTGGGCAAGTGGCCGCGCGCCGGTGGCGCGCGGGCCCGTGCCCCCAGATACTTTTTTGCAACCTTGTGATTGCGAGGAGCCCGCAGGGCGACGAAGCAACCGCCGCCCC
>JANWJV010000064.1 GCA_025451785.1 Bacteroidia bacterium
CGCATCGTCGGCAACGTTTCCAATGGAAACGGCGGTTACGCTTTCGCCCGTCATTTTCGCGATCGCCGCGGCATACGACACCGCTTCATACGTTGACTTTTTGAACTTGCCGTCCCAATTCTCTGTAAATACCAGTACTGACATTTTTCTATAGTTGCTTTATGATCAGATCGCTTTTGCTTCGGAGTGAAGGAGGTTCACCAGCTCTCCGGGATTGTCTTTGCTCACCATTTTGCAGGCTTGCTTTGCGGGAGGAAGCTCATAAGCAACCGAAGCGCTGAGGGTTGTGTCGCCGGAAGCTTCCAGGGTTTGAAGGGGTTTGGTGCGCGCGCTCATGATGCCCCTCATATTAGGGATGCGCGGTTCCGCCATGCCTTTTTGCGCGGTAGCCACCAGGGGAAGTGCCGCTTCCAGTACCTCTTTTCCCCCGTCGATCTCACGTTCTATAGTTGCCAGTGTTCCGCTCACATCCAGTTTGGTGGCAATGCTGATGCAGGGAATGCCCAATAGTTCGGCAAGCATAGGGCCCACCTGCGCGCTATTGTAATCAATGCTTTCGCGGCCGGTGAGAATAAGGTCGTAGGAATTCTTCTTTGCCACTTCCGCTATTTGTGACGCTACAAAAAAAGCATCGGTAGGTTCGGCGTTCACACGGATGGCATCATCGGCGCCTATGGCCAATGCCTTGCGTAAGGTAGGCTCCGTTGCTGCGGGGCCTATATTGATAACTGTTACGGTTCCGCTGCCGGCTTCTTTCAGTTCAAGGGCGCGGGTGAGCGCCATCTCATCGTATGGATTGATGATGAACTGCACACCGGCCGCGTTAAGGCCCTTGTTGCCTTCAAATGCTATGCGTGTGGTAGTGTCCGGTACGTGGCTTATGCAAACTAATATCTTCATGAGGCCGGTTTTTTAAAGGTTCGCAAATGTAATTAAAAATAGGAGACGAGAAAACGCTCAGATCCTTATCCCGATCACCAATACATCGTCCACCTGCTCCTGATCGCCTTTCCATTGTGTGAAAGCATTATCCAGAAGGGCCTCCTGCTCCTTCATTGTTTTGTCCTGGATGCCTCCCAGCAATTGTTTCAGCTGTTTATACATGAACTTTTTTCCCCGTGGCCCGCCAAACTGGTCGGCAAAGCCATCGGTGAAAAGGTACAGGGTATCGCCCTTCTTAAGCTGCTGGGTGTGCCCGTCAAAGGGAAGACCTTCGCCTTTGAAATACCCGATCGGGCGTTTGTTAGGGCTGAGCTCCACAAGCTCTTTGCTTTCTTTCCTGAACATCCAAAGCGGGTTATTGGCCCCTGAAAATTCAGCGATGCCGGTACGGTCATCATAGCACAACAGCGCGATGTCCATTCCGTCGCGGTTCCTGGATTCCTCGTCGGCCTGCCGCAGCGACCGGATCACCATATGCCTTAGTTGGTCGAGCACCTCATGCGGACGGGTAATGCCGCGATCGTTCACCACTTCGTTAAGGAAAGCGTTGCCGATCATGCTCATAAAAGCGCCTGGCACACCGTGGCCTGTGCAATCGGCAGCGGCGATAAGCTTCTTTCCATCCCTATCGCTCATCCAGTAAAAGTCGCCGCTCACAATATCACGCGGGCGGAAATACAGGAAGGATTCAGGGAAGAGGTCGGTCACCAGTTCTTTTTTAGGAAGAAGTGCGTCCTGGATCCGCTTGGCGTAATTGATGGAGTCGGTGATGTCTTTGTTCTTTGCTTCCACCACCTGGTTCTGTTTTTCGATAACGGTGTTGCGTTCCTCCAGCAGTTTGTTCGCCTTTTGTTTTTGTCTGTACCCGTTCAGCAGTAATGCGCCAAGCAGGATCACGAAAGAAATGCCGGCAAGCAGCGAATTGCGGATGATCTTTTGACGCTGCGATTCCTGGCCGGCAATAAGGTCTTTTTTTTCTTGTTCGGCGCGCGTTGTCGCTTCCTTCCTGTCGAACTCATACTGCATTGATCTTTGTACCAGGTCCTTTGTTCGCTCTTGATTTACAAGGCTGTCGCGCGCCTGTATATACTGTTTATAATAGGCCAGCGCCTCGCTGTGCTTTCCCATTTTTTCGCATACCTGGCTAAGGGAGATGTTCGCCATCCGTAAGTCGTCGAGGCTGTTGATGCTCCTGGCTATCTCGAGGCTCTTGCTGCAATTGGCAAGTGCCTCCGTATAGGCTCCCATGCGGTAATAGGCCGTTCCTATGTTGTTATATGCAAGAGCGCAGCCGCGCTTGTCGCTTTTTGAATTGTAGATCGCCAAAGCCTCAAAGTAATTTTTGAGCGCCTCCTTATGATCGCCCAGCTCAGAATTTACGTTGCCAATATTGTTAAGGGAGTTCGCGATCCCCCGTTCATCATGAATGATCTTACGCAGGGTCAGCGCCTTCTGATGGTATTCCATCGCCTTATCGTATTCGGCAATGTTATGGTAGATGAGCCCTATGTTGTTAAGCGAACCCGCGATATTGAATGTATCCCCCAACTCCTCCCTCAGGCGCAGCGAGCGGGTATAGAAATGGATGGTCTTGGTATAGTCTCCCTGGTAAGAATGAATAAGGCCGATGTTGTTATAGCAGGTAGCCATGCTTTTTTTGTCTTTCAGGTCTTCCACAATGCTCTGTGTCTCCAGGTAGTACCTCAGGGCTTTGGGATAATCGCCTTGCTTGCGGTATACTTCGCCAATACCGTTCAATGAAAAGGCTTTTCCTTTTTTATCACCGGTACGTTCCTTGATTTTCAGAGAAGCATTGTATTGCTCCAGCGCCTTTGGGTATTCCCCCTGATAAGAATAGATGGTGCCGAGTGCATGAAGTGCAGCGGCAAGACCCTTGTCAAAATGAAGTTCACGGCTTAGTTTTTCTGCTTCAGCCGCGTAGGGGAGTGCCTCCGTATATTCCCCTTTATTTCGAAGGTCCTGAAGAAGGGCATTCAGGGTATTTACTCTTGTTGTGTCATTAGGGAGTGATGTAATAAGTGCCATTAAAGAATCCCTTGTACTTATACGGGCCCTCTCACCTGCAGCGCAAAAGCAAGGCAAAAGCAATAAAAACAGAAGTTTCAGGAAGGCAGTGGTCTTCACTCAATAAAAGTATTAAAATCCACGAAAAAGCTTATTTTTGTTTTCCGTAAAAACAACCTATGAGGACCATCGAATTCCGTGAAGCATTGCGCGAAGCCCTTACTGAAGAAATGAGGAGGGATGAAAAGGTATTCCTTATGGGTGAAGAGGTGGCCGAATACAACGGCGCCTATAAAGTAAGCAAAGGCATGCTGGCCGAGTTTGGGGCAAAGCGCGTGATCGATACGCCCATTGCCGAGCTTGGTTTCGCTGGAATAGGGGTAGGAGCTGCCATGAATGGCCTTCGCCCTGTCATCGAGTTCATGACCTTTAATTTCTCACTGGTGGCCATCGACCAGGTGATCAATTCCGCGGCCAAGATGATGAGCATGAGCGGCGGACAGTTCAGCTGCCCCATCGTGTTTCGCGGCCCTACCGCTTCGGCGGGAATGCTTAGCTCACAGCACTCGCAGGCTTTCGAGAATTGGTATGCCAACTGTCCCGGGCTTAAAGTAGTGGTGCCCTCTAATCCGGCAGATGCCAAAGGCTTATTGAAGTCGGCCATCCGCGACGACGATCCCGTTATTTTTATGGAGAGCGAACAGATGTACGGCGACAAAGGTGAAGTGCCCGAAGGCGAATACCTCATCCCCATTGGTGTGGCTGATATTCGTAAAGAAGGTACCGATGTTACCGTGGTTTCTTTTGGAAAAATATTTAAAGTGGCTACCGCCGCCGTTAAGGAGTTAGAGAAAGAAGGTGTGAACGCCGAGCTCATCGATCTGCGCAGCGTACGCCCCATCGATTACGATACCATCATCAATTCAGTAAAGAAGACCAACCGCCTGGTGATCGTGGAAGAAGCCTGGCCCCTGGCCTCTATATCTGCCGACATCGCCTTCCACGTTCAGAAAAAAGCTTTCGATCACCTCGACGCTCCTGTTACCCGCGTAAACTCAGCGGATGTACCCCTGCCGTATGCGCCTACCCTTATTGAGCCCGCGCTGCCCAACGTTGCAAGGATAGTGAAGGCCATTAAAGAGGTTATGTATGCTAGTGCGTGAGTGTTTTAGTGCGTTAGTGATTTCCCCAATTGCCTTTTGCTCATTGCCCATTTGCCCGCCGAAGCTTTAGCAAAGGCGGGTTTGAGCTATTTGGCGGTTTGTAAAAATTCATGTAGGTTTGCGCCCTTAAAAACGAAGAAATTCCCATTAAATAAGCAGTATCATGAACAATATTTTTTATCTCGTACCCGCACTCGGAGTTTTAGGACTGATCGTTATGGCTATCAAAGCGGCCTGGGTTAACAAGCAGGAGGCAGGTGATGCCAATATGCAGGAACTGGCAGGCTATGTGGCCAAAGGTGCCATCGCCTTTTTGAAGGCCGAGTGGAGGATCCTTGGAATATTCGCGACCTTTACAGCTATTCTGCTTGCCTGGTCGGGAACAATTGTTCCTCATTCCAGCTGGCTTATCGCTGTTGCCTTTTTGATAGGCGCGGTGTTCTCCGCAACCGCGGGATATATAGGTATGAAGATCGCCACCAAGGCGAACGTTCGTACGGCCCACGCGGCACGTACCAGCCTAGCGAAGGCCCTCAGCGTTTCCTTTAGCGGCGGTACTGTAATGGGATTGGGAGTGGCTGGTATGGCGGTGCTTGGCCTCGGCGGACTCTTCATCGTGTTCTTCCAGGTATTTGGCGTAACCAACGCTACCGGCGTTGAGATGCGCACCGCCATTGAAGTATTGACAGGTTTCTCCCTGGGTGCTGAATCCATTGCCCTCTTTGCCCGTGTTGGCGGAGGTATTTACACCAAGGCCGCCGATGTTGGCGCCGACCTCGTAGGTAAAGTGGAAGCAGGCATTCCTGAGGACGACGTTCGTAACCCCGCCACCATTGCCGATAACGTGGGTGATAACGTAGGTGACGTTGCAGGTATGGGCGCTGACCTTTTCGGCTCTTATGTGGCCACTATCCTTGCTACCATGGTTCTTGGCCAGGAGATCAAGGTAGAAGATAATTACGGAGGTTTTTCTCCCATGCTGCTGCCCATGCTTATCGCGGGCGTAGGCCTTGTGTTCTCTATCGTGGGTACTTTTTTCGTAAGGATATCCAAGGAAACAGATAGCGTACAGGCCGCGCTCAACAAAGGCAACTGGTCATCTATCATCCTCACCGGTATCGCCTGTTATTTCCTTGTTACCATGATCCTCCCCGAAAAGCTTGTGCTTCGCGGTATCCCATTTTCTTCCATTAATGTTTACTATGCCATTGTGCTTGGCCTCGTGGTTGGCGCGCTTATGAGCATGATCACCGAATACTATACTGCTATGGGCAGAAGGCCGGTGAACAGCATTATAAGGC
>JANWJV010000065.1 GCA_025451785.1 Bacteroidia bacterium
GGCAACCTTTATATCAAAGGCAGCGGCGATCCCACGCTGGGCTCCACCGTGTTTACAGGCAACGACATGGAGTCGGTACTTTCACGCTGGGTGGATGCTGTAAAGGAGCTGGGCATCGACAGCATCAACGGCGCGGTGATCGGCGACGGTGATGTTTTTGAAGATGACCTCATTCCGGCAGGCTGGGCATGGGAAGACATTCAAAGCGATTATGGCGCCGGCCCCTGCGGGCTTTCTTTTCGTGAGAACATGTATGACATCAACGTGAAGGTTTCGGGCAAGGGTCTTTCTTATTATGTAAGTCCGCAAGTGCCCGGCCTGAGCCTTTACAACCGCCTGGCGCTGGATGAAAGCGTGGGCAAAAGTTTCGTGTACGTAACGGGTGCTCCTTATATGAACGAGCGTGTGATGATCGGCGCGATCGCGACTTATGAAAGTGAGTTCCAGGACCAAAGCATGATCCCTGACCCTCCTTTATTTTGTGCCTTCCATTTATTGAACAGGTTGAAGAACTACGGCATCAGCGCAAAAGATTCCTGCACCACCACAATGAAGATCCGCTTCAAAGGCGGCAAGTACGAGCGTAAGGAACGTACAAGCTTTTACAGCGTTTGTTCTCCTTCGCTGGCGCAGATCATTTACCACACCAACCATGTGAGCCAAAACTTTTACGCCGAAAGCATTCTTAAAGGCATCTCACTAAACGAAAATGGCTACGGAAGTTCTGCCGGTGGCGCGGGTGTTGTTCGCTCTTATCTGAAAAGCATTGGAGTTGACCTGCGCGGCATGTGCATCGTTGACGGCAGCGGTGTTTCCCGCTTCGACCTCCTTACAGCACGGCAGCTGGGAATAATGCTGAACGTCCTCTCTCGCGACTCTTCCAACTTCGACGCGTTCTATAGCTCATTGCCCATCGCGGGTGAATCGGGAACGCTGAGCAAGATATGCATCGGCACAGCGGCGGAACAAAATGTGGTGGCAAAGAGCGGCAGCATGAGCCGCGTAAAAAGCTATGCCGGCTATGTAAAGGACCGCAAAGGGCGCCTCTTGTCATTCGCCATGTTGGCCAACAATTTTGAGTTCGCCCCTTCGGTAATGCGCGACAAGTTCGAGAAGCTGATGGTGCTTATGGCCGAGCTCGACGGGGAAATGCCCGCGGCGCCGAAGCCCTAAAAAGAAAAACCCTCCCGGCTAAGCCAGGAGGGTCTCCCTAAAAAATTGGTTCAATTACTTCTGAACAGAAAGTTTAGAAGTGTGTGTGTGGTCACCCAGGGTAAGGTTTACAAAGTACAAACCGGTGGGCAGCTCAATGGTGCTGATCTCGAGGTCGTAGTTGCCGGGAGCCTTCTCACCTTCGTTAGAAGAATAAACTTCCTGGCCAAGGGTGTTAAGGATGCTCACTTTTACATTCCTGCTTTCAGTAAGCTGGTACGAAAGGTTAGCGCTGGTGCTGGTGGGGTTCGGGAACAGGGCAGTGATGCCGTTGCCGGGCTTCTCAACAGAAGTTACTGAAGTGAGAAGAGTAGCCCATGCCGACTGGAGCACAGTGTGGCTAACGTTCTCCTGAGCAAATATTACTACGGCCAGGTTGTTGAAATTCTCAACAGTGCTGCTGGTGCCGAAGTTATACATCAGGTTACTGAAGTTAACAGGGGTGTTAGCGGTAAGAGTGGTTCCAAGGGTTCCGCCTGCCTGGTTGGGGATCATCTTCTTCATCACGTTGTAGAAAATGGTTTCGCCGTTAGAAGCCGCGTTGCCGGTGGTGGTCTTCTCAACTACTACAGCGTGGGCCCTGTAAGCGCCGCTCGCGAAGTTCTTGAGAGGATTGTAGCTGCTGTTCACAGTTACCGTTTGTCCCACTACGCTGTAAGTACCTGAGATGACCATCTCGGCGGGAATAGCGTATGCGTTCTGAAGGTCGGAGCTGGTATAAGAAGTGGGGCTCGCGAGGGTGCCTTCCACGAACATCATGGGGATAGAGTTTACATTGTAAAAGCTCCTCCTTGTTCCACCTTCTGAAGTATAGTACGGGTCACCGCTGCCGGGCCAGTTCATCTGATACTTGATATTGGTGTACTTGTTGGGGTTCGCGTTAAAAACGGTTTTCATATTGCTGTTCGCTGCCACGCAGGGTCCGCAGGTTGAGCTGCTGAACATCTCAAAAAGAGGAATACGCTGTGTGGTTTGTGCAAGAGAAGCAAAAGAAGCGAAAAGAGCAATGGCAATAAGTGTAGATGTCTTTTTCATGGGCAGTTTGTTTATTGGTTCAAGATGCTAAAGTAGTTTATTTCTATTAGAAACACAAATATTGGAGGGGCCGCCCTGCCGGGGGATATTATTTTCGTAATTTTAGCTCCGTCGCGTGAAGTTCCTCCGTATCATCCTCTATCCTTTTTCACAGTTGTATGGACTGCTGGTGGCCCTGCGCAATAAATGTTATGATCTTGGCTTTTTCAGTTCGCGGGAGTTTAACCTGCCGGTGATTTCGGTAGGCAACCTTACCCTTGGCGGCACCGGTAAGACCCCTCATATTGAATACATCATACGCCTTCTGAAGGAAACGCATAAGATAGCGACCCTCAGCCGCGGATATGGCCGTATCACCTCCGGCTTCCAGATGGCCGATGAACGCTCCACTTCTGCCGATGTGGGTGACGAACCCAAGCAGTTCAAACGTAAGTTCCCCGACGTGGAAGTGGCCGTTGATGCGCGGCGCGTGCGCGGCATCCGCCGCCTTTTGGAGAAGTTTCCCAGCCTCGACCTGGTATTGCTCGACGATGCCTTTCAGCACCGTGCCGTAAAGCCGGGCCTCTCCGTTTTACTTACCGATTATACCAAACTTTATTATACCGACACCATGGTGCCCTCTGGCACGCTGCGTGAATGGCACTCGGGTGTAAAACGTGCCGACATCATCGTCGTGACCAAGACCCCTGCCCTCTTCTCTCCCCTGGAGAAAAAAAGGATCATCAAGGACATCCGCCCATTACCCTACCAGCACATCTATTTTTCGTACCTCCGTTATGGCGACTTCGTACCGATGAACAACGAGGAAGGCAGCCGCCAGGTGCTCAGCAGGGAGGCCTGCTTTGACCAGGGATACACCGTTGTGATGCTTACCGGCATTGCCAATGCCTGGCACCTTGAATATTTCCTGAAAGAGAAAGTGAAAAAGCTGATCACCGTGAAGTTCAGCGATCACCATGAATATTCACTCTCAGAAGTGATGCGCCTCCGCGATACCTTCCAGGAGCTGAAAGGCGAGAACAAGATCATTCTCACTACAGAGAAAGATGCCATGCGCCTCGACAAGGCGGCGCTCATTGAGATCCTCCGCACCCTGCCGGTATATTATGTTCCCATCGAGATCGCCTTTCATGACAGGGATGAGCAGGAGTTCAACCAGCAAATAGTGGACTATGTGCGGGCGAACCCCTATGCCAATAACTCCCATTAAAGGAGCAGCGTTTTTTTATCCCGGCAAAAAATCGATATATTTGCTATCCATGAAAAAACTGGCCTGCCTTGCTGTTTTATTACCGCTTATTTACCTCCTTGCAGGACTTAACAGTAATTCACTTACCAATACTTCAGGCCCCCCTGCGGGTTATACCGGCTCTCCTTTCGACGCCAAGACCTGTGGCACAGGAGGTGGATGTCATTTTATCAACTTCAAAGTAAAGCCAGGCTGGATCACCAGTAACGTGCCCGGCACCGGATATATTCCAGGCTTTACCTATACCATTACCGCAAAGGTGATCAACCCTATTCGCAATAAGTTCGGCTTTGAATGTTCGCCGCAATCATCTGCGGGAACACAGCTCGGAACGCTTATCGTGACCAACGCCACTGAGACCAAGCTGGCCAGCTCAAAGTATATTACTCATACAGCCGCGGGCTGTGGCGGCAGCGGCTCCCGCACCTGGACCTTTAACTGGAAAGCGCCCATCTCCGGGACTGGAAACGTGACCTTTTATGGTGCCTTTAATGCCTCGAACGCGAATGGCTCCAGTTCCGGCGACAGCATTTATACTTCCAACCTACTTATTACGGAGGACCCGAATGTTTCCATCGCCGACCTCAACGCGGCAGGGATGAGGATCAGCCTCTTCCCCAATCCCAGCTCAGGCAAGTTCAGCATCCGTACCCCGTTCAACGATAACGGATCATTCGTGGTACGTATTGTTGATGCCGCGGGAAGGATAGTATCCGAAGAGAACAGTACCCTTTCATTCATGGAGGCTGACCTCAGCAGCCTGCCAAAAGGTGTTTATTATGTTGTTATGGAGCATGGAACGGATATTGTTATGGAAAAGATCGTCCTTTTCTGAGGAATGTTTTATACTTTTGAGACCACAAGAAATTCGTTCCCTTAACCAGGTAAAAAAACACTACGCACCATGAAAAAAGTAGTTCTTTCCGTCGCAGCGCTCCTCTTCGGCTTTGCCGTACAGGCCCAGTTGTATGTTGCCGACTCCTGCAAGATCAGTTTCTTTTCAGAGACTCCCGTCGAAAACATCGACGCGACCAATACCAGCGCCAGGCCCATCATGAACACCAAGACCGGCGACATTCAGATCAAGATCGATAATAAGGGATTTACTTTCCCCAAGCCCCTCATGCAGGAGCATTTCAACGAGAACTACATGGAGTCGGAAAAATATCCCTATACCGTTTTCAAAGGCAAGATCAACGAGACCGTAGATTATACCAAGGACGGTGTGAACAATATTACCGTTACCGGCAAGATGGACATGCACGGGGTGACGAAGGATGTGACCCTGAAGGGCACGCTTACTGTGAAGAACGGAAAGATCAACCTCGCAACCAGCTTCACGGTCCATATCGCTGATTACAATATTAAGATCCCCACCCTTGTGATAAAGAACATTGCTGAAGATGTGATGGTGAAGATGAGCGCCACCATGAAGCCTTTCGTTAAAAAATAATTATTTGTGAGAATGAAGAAAGTTATTCTTTGCGTATTTGCCCTTTGCCAATTTGCCAATTTTTCTTACGCCCAGGACGACCTGCTGAACATGCTGGATTCAGCCGCAGGCGCTGAACCCAAGACCCACGATAAAGTGACGGCCACCTTCAAGACCTCGAAGGTGATCAATGCCCAAAGCACCGAAACGGTGAAGAAGGGTACGATGGACTTTCGCATTACCCACCGCTTTGGTAATATCGGCGAGGAAAGCGGCGGCGGCATACATTCGCTTTACGGATGGGATGCCATCTCTGACGTACGCTTGGCTTTCGATTTCGGCATTACCGATAAACTCACCATCGGCATCGCGCGCAGCAAGCGCTTCGAGGCCATCGACGGCCTTGTGAAGTGGCGTTTCCTTGAGCAAACTTCCGATAACCATGTTCCCCTGAGCCTCGTGTTATACAGTGATGCTGCCCTTACACCACAGGATAAAGATCAATTGTACAGCGGAACCGAAGGCGTTGAATACAAGTTCGCGCACAGGCTTTCTTATTGCTCGCAGCTCATCATCGCACGCAAGTTCAACTGGCGCTTTTCCATGGAGCTGCTGCCCACCTACCAATATCGTAATTTCGTGAAGGGCTTCATCAACGCCAATAACGGCGCTACTGAAACCAACGGGCTCATCTCTATCGGCGCGGCCATGCGGCTGAAGCTCACCAAGCGCTTCGCCATCATCGCCGACGGCTTTTATACCATTTCCGAATACAGGACCGACAACCCGAGCGTGGCCTACTTCATGCCCCTTTCCTTAGGCGTGGAAATAGAAACAGGCGGGCACGTGTTCCACCTCGACCTTACCAATGCCGCCGGCATTACGGAGAACGATTTCATTCCCAATACCACCGACGACTGGCTGCAGGGCGGTTTCAAGTTCGGCTTCAACATCTCGAGGGTATTCAATATTTCCAGGAACAAATAGTAAGACCTAATCCCGCAACCCTTGCCGATCCCCCACCCCGGACAAAACGACTACTGGGTTTCAGGTGTGATCTTTTTGTGTTTCATCCTCTTCGTTTTTGTACGCATCTATTACCGTAAACCGTTCGAACAACTTTTTAAATCATTGTTCGCGGGCAGGTCGGGCAACCCGGCATTGAGGGAGGAGTTCAGCTCGAGCGGCCGCAGCAACCTATTCCTTTCGCTGCTTTTCCTCCTTACCCTTTCGTTGTTCATCTACCAGTGCTTTGCCTGCTTCAGGGGCACCCCCGACCCACTGAAAGGCCTGCTCTTTTTCCTCAAAACACTGGTTTTCATCGGGGCCGCCTACCTCGTAAAAAGCTCATTTATACGCTGGGTTGGCTTCGTTTTCAAGACCTCTCAAACAGCGGAGGAGTACCTTTACACCGTATTCTTCTATACCCGCCTGCTGGGGGTCATCCTGCTGCCCATCATCATTGCCTCTGCCTATATAACAGTGATCCCTGATGTATGGCTGGCCTATACAGGGATCGTGCTCATTTGCCTTACCTTTTTGATCCGCACGGCCCAGGCCACCCTGGCAGGGGGCCACAACAAATCTATTTCGGCATTCTATTTATTTTTATACCTTTGCACGCTCGAAATTTTGCCTCTCGTCGTCCTTATTAAAGTGTTTATGAACGCGAAAGGGCTTTTCGGCTAAGATTTCCTTGCCAGGAACCATAAAATAAGAAAGTGAAGGTTAAAAGCATTCTTGTTACCCAGCCCAGGCCGGAGTCCGACAAATCCCCCTATTTCGACCTTGCGAAGAAGATGAACGTGCGCGTTGATTTCCGCGAGTTCATACATGTGGAGGGCGTGCCTGCCAAGGACTTCCGTAAGGACCGTATCAACCTTGGCGATTACAACGCGGTGATCCTCACCAGCCGCAGCGCGGTGGATCATTTTTTCAGGATGTGCACCGAGATGCGCTATTCGGTTCCTGATGGCCTCAAATATTTCTGCATCTCCGAATCTACTGCTTATTACCTCCAGAAATACGTCATCTACCGTAAGCGCAAGATCTTCCACGGCAAGCAAACCATCCGCGACCTCATCGACGTGATCAAAAAGCATAAGGAAGAAAAGTTCCTCCTGCCCTGCTCCGACATCCATAAGGAAGAGATCGCTGATCTTCTTGACGAGCTCAAGATAAAATATACAAAAGCGGTGATCTACCGTACGGTGTGCAGCGACCTTAGCGACCTTGCCAATGTAAACTACGATGTGCTGGTGTTCTTCAGCCCATCAGGCATCAAGTCGCTCTACCAGAACTTCCCCAAGTTCAAGCAGAACAAGACCAGGATCGCCGCCTTCGGGCCCACCACCGCCAAAGCAGTTGCCGACGCGGGCCTCAAACTCGACATCCATGCCCCCAGCCCCAAGGCCCCTTCCATGACCATGGCATTGGAGCTGTACATCAAAGAAGTCAACAAAAAATAAGGCATCGCCTTCGCTCGCCATGCCCCGCTTCAGGAAGAATGAAAAGCTTAGGGGAAGGAAGAACATCGAATCCCTTCTTAAGGATGGAAAGAGCTTTAATTCCCAGGGTTTCAAGGTAATATACAGGCCGGCCCCCCTCTCAGCACCACCAATACAGCTGGCCATCAGCGTCCCTAAAAGGATCTTTCCAAGAGCCGTTGACCGGAACCGCATCCGCCGCCTTATCCGCGAATCGTTCAGGAGATACAAAGAAACTTTTTGCGAAAGTTTATTGAAAAACAATATTCATTGCATCCTGCTGTTAGTAGTTGTGTCGAAAGAAATACCCGGGCAGCAGGAAACCCACGGTAAAATAGAGCTAACTTTACGGGAGCTCGGCAGCCGCCTCCTGAAGCTGCCTCCCGCGAAAGATGAACCGAGTGCTTAGCACCATTTTTGTTTACATCATTAAAGGTTACCAGGCGATGATATCGCCCTACCTTATGCCTGCTTGCCGCTATACTCCCACCTGCTCACAATACGGGATAGAAGCGATCAGGAAATACGGGGCCTTCAAAGGTGGTTTTATGGCATTGAAACGCCTCCTCTCCTGCCATCCATGGGGAGGGCATGGCCATCACCCGGTACCCTGAACTTTAACATATTTTAAGGAACATTAACGAGTGTTTAACAAGCTTCCAAAACCTTCAACTCTACATTTGAGTATAATGTATTAAAACCAGCCTGATGAAGAACGCTAGAAACATCCTGAAAAGGTCACGCACCTGGCTCGCCGCCGGTGCCATTGCAATAAGCTCGGTGATCTCCTACAGCTTCGTTGACAACTACTTCGAAGTATCCAAGAACCTCGACATATTCGGAACCCTGTTCCGCGAGCTCAACATCTATTATGTTGACGAGACCAATCCCGGCGACCTCATGAAGAAAGGCATCGACGAGATGCTCGAATCGCTGGACCCTTATACCAATTACATTCCTGAGTCGGAGATAGAAGATTACCGTTACATGACCACCGGGCAGTACGGCGGCATCGGCGCGCTCATACGCCAGAAGGGTGATTACGTAGCGATCGCGGAGCCTTACGAAGGCTTCCCCGCGCAGAAGGCCGACCTACGCGCCGGCGATATGATCCTGGAGATCAACGGTGTTTCCGCCAAAGGAAAAAAGACCGACGACATCAGCAAGATCCTCAAAGGACAACCCAATACCACTGTGAAACTTCTTATTGAGCGCGAAGGTGAAAAGAAACCGCTGGAGAAAATGCTCACCCGCGAAGAGATAAAAGTGAAAAGTGTTCCTTACTATGGCATGCTCAACGAGAATACCGGGTATATTAAGCTCACCGGCTTTACCGAGAATGCTGCCGGCGAAGTGAAGGAAGCACTTACCGAGCTAAAGAAAAATCCCAATTTCAAATCGCTTGTGTTCGACCTCCGCGGCAACCCGGGCGGGCTGCTCAAGGAATCGGTTGACATTGTGAACCTGTTCGTTGACAAAGGCCAGGACATTGTAAGCACCCGTGGCAAAGTAAAGGACTGGGATAAGTTCTACAAGGCGATGAACAGCCCTGTTGACAATGAAATGCCTATAGCGGTGCTGGTGAACAGGGGCTCTGCCTCTGCCGCCGAGATCGTTTCAGGCTCGCTTCAGGACCTCGACCGTGCCGTGATCATCGGGCAGCGTACCTATGGCAAAGGCCTGGTGCAGCAAACACGTCCGCTCAGCTATAACGCGCAGCTGAAAGTGACCGTTGCCAAGTATTATATTCCCAGCGGCCGATGCATACAAACACTCGACTATTCGCACCGTGGTGAGGATGGCAGCGTGGAAAAAGTTCCGGATTCGCTCATCACCGCTTTCAAGACCAAGAACGGCCGCATTGTTTACGACGGTGGTGGCGTGGCACCCGATGTGGCGTTGGAGCCTTTCAAGTACAGCAACCTTGCTTCGAGCCTTTCTACCAAGCCTCTTATTTTCGACTACGCCACTAAATACCGCATGGGCCATACCTCGGTATCAAAAGCAAAAGAGTTCAAGCTAAGCGATGCGGAGTACGATGAGTTTGTGACCTACCTTGGCGGCAAGGACTACGACTATACCACCAAGAGCGAGAAAGACCTCGAAGGACTGGTGGCATCCGCTGAAAAGGAAAAATATTACGATGGCGCGAAAGCTGAGTTCGAAGCGCTGAAGAACAAGATCATGCATAACAAGAAGGAAGACCTGGTGAAGTTCAAGCCGGAGATCAAGAACCTTTTGGAGCAGGAGATCTCATCGCGCTACTATTATCAGACCGGCCGCCTGGAGTGCTCGCTTTCTACCGACGCCGAGCTGAAAGAGGCCATCACCGTGCTCAATGATCCTGCACGTTATAAGTCCATCCTCACCACCATCGTGAAGGCCGAAAAGCCTTTCCATACTGATAAGGGCAAAGGGAAATAATAAAAATTCGGGGGTTTCGTTTCTTAACAGCTAATTTAGCTGCGTGAAACCCCTTTTTCCGGCGAAGATCCATACGGGCATCCATTACTTTGCGCTGGCGCTGCTTACGGTAGCGCTGCCCCTTTCTGTATTCATGATGAGCCTGGCACAGTTAATACTTGCAGGCAACTGGATCCTTGAAGGAGACCTGGGTACGAAGTTCAGAAAGTTCGCAACCAACAAAAGCGCCCTGGTGCTTTCATCAGTAGTACTGCTTCATCTTCTTGGTCTTCTTTACACAAGTGATCTTCACTATGGGCTGGAAGATGTGAAGAAGAAGCTTCCCCTGCTCGCGCTACCGCTGATCCTGTCCAGCTCTCCCCTCTTAAGCAAGAAACAATTCGGAGGGCTCATGGCCATTTTCATCGCCGCCGTTACTATTGGAACTTTGATCAGCATGGGTGTTCTCTTCGAGGTCATCCATTCGCGCAAGGCGCCGCTGCCCATTACCGACATACGCCAAACCTCCATCTTCATCTCCCATGTTCGGTTCAGCCTTTTGATATGCATCGCTGTTTGTTTGCTGGGATATTATGCTGTGAAGAAGCATACGCTTTTACACAAAGTGCTTCTCGCCGCACTGGCGCTTTGGCTTGTATTTTTCCTCGTCATCCTTGAATCGCTCACCGGGCTTTTGGTGATCGCACTGGTACTTTTTGTATTGGGGATGTATTATGTAATGAGCCGCGATGGTAAGAGCAAAAAGATCGTAGCACTAGTAATACTGCTCGCAGCGATCGGCGCCGGAACCTGGTACATCAACAGCCTGGTGGACCGTTTTTACCAACGCGAGAGTGTGGACATGAAGAGGCTTGAAACAAAGACAGCCCTGGGGGGGGATTACGTGCATGACATCAAAAGCACGGAAGCGGAGAACGGGCATTATACCTGGCTCTACGTGTGCTGGAGCGAGATGGAAGAGACCTGGGGTAAACGCAGCAAACTGGGCTTCAACGGAAAAGACCTAAAAGGAAATGACCTTCGTTATACACTGGTTCGTTTTCTGAGCTCTTTAGGATTGAGAAAAGACGCAGAAGGAGTGAACAAGCTCAGCGAAGCACAAGTAGCTGCGGTGGAAAAAGGCATTGCCAACGCCGACTATATGGGAAGGGTCAATATAAAGGGAAGGATCAACCAGATCATTTGGGAGATCGACAACTACAAGCAGGGAAAGAACTTTAACGGGCATTCGCTGGCGCAGCGTTTCGAATATTGGAAAACGGCCTGGGGCATCATCGTTGAACAGCCGTTCTTCGGTGTAGGTACCGGCGATGTGAAGAAGGCATTCGAAGCGAGCTATGAGGAGAATCATTCGCTGCTGGAGCAGCGCTGGCGATTGCGCTCGCACAACCAATTCCTCGCTATCGCAACGGCATTTGGCTTCTTCGGGCTCGGCTGGTTCCTTTTCAGTTTATTCTATCCTGCCATTAAAGAACGTAAGCTCCGCGATTATTTTTATGTGGTGTTCTTCATCACTGCCTGTGTCTCCTTCTTCTCGGAAGACACATTGGAGACACAACCAGGTGTCACCTTCTTTGCCCTGTTCAACTGCCTCTTTTTATTTTTGAAACCGGCCGATGAAAATCCTTGAGATCAATACCGAAAAGACCTGGAGGGGCGGAGAGCGTCAAACCATCTATAATATTCTTGGCCTCCTCCGCGAAGGGCATGAGGTGGAGCTGCTTTGCAGGAGTGGTTTTCCATTGGAGAAAGAGGCAGGCGCGCTCAACATTCCCATTCATACTACCACCAGCCCCGCTTCGGCGATGTCGTTCCTCAGGAAGGAAGGAAAGCGCTTTGATATCTTGCACGCGCAAACCGCCAAAGCACAGTTTTATGCGGTGATCACCAAGGCCTGGCACGGAAAGCCGCTGGTATATACACGAAGGCTCGACTTTGTTCCCAAAGGGTTTCTTACAAAAGTAAAGTACCTGCGTACTGACAAGACCGTGGCCATCTCACCTGCCATTAAAAAGATACTGGAAGGTTTCGGAATAGAAAGTGAGGTGATCAGTGACGCGATAGTAAAACAAGAATTGAATACGGCACGCGCAAAAGAATTTATACGGTCGAATGGCTGGGAAGGCAAAAAGATAGTGGCCACCACCGCGGCCCTGGTGCCGCATAAAGACCCCCTTACAATGGTAAGGGCGATCGCTGAACTAAAACGCAGCGATGTTTTGTTCCTGCATTTCGGCACCGGCGAACTGAAACTCCAAGTGGAAGCAGAGATCACCCGCATGCAGCTCGGCGACCGTTACAAGCTCATGGGATTTGTGGACAATGTGGAAGACCTCTTTTCGGTGTTCGATGTTTTTGTGATGAGCTCCGAAGAAGAAGGCCTGGGCAGCAGTGTGCTCGACGCCTTTATATATAAGGTGCCGGTGGCATCAACCGATGCCGGCGGTTTGCGTGACATTGTTCCGGGTCATGGCCTTGTAAGTCCGGTGAAAGATCATCGCGCGCTTGCGGAAAATATTCACAAGCTGCTCGACGACCGATCTTTTCGCGCACAGTTGACAGAGGCGGCTTTCCGCTATGTGAACGAAAACCATTCGGTAGAAAAGATAGCCGGCCAGTACACCAGCCTCTTCAAACGCGTTAGCGGGAGCTAAGCGCGCGCAGCTTCTGGTATTTGAGGCGCGTGGCTTTCGCGGAGATCCTGCACACCACAAAACCGTAATAGCCATCGAGGAAGCCCAGCTTCATCACATAGTCTCTCAGGAATTTTACCGGCGGGCTGAACCAAAGAAGAAAAACGTTCGCCTTCTTCCCTTCTTTGTGAAGAGCGCGGGAAGAAATATCCGTAAAGTATTCCACCTGTTTCAGGTGATCTTCCACAGAATAAAAACTGTAATGAAGTATATCGCCGGCGAGATGCCCGGTGTTGGCGCCGCCGGCATTCATCTCATATTTATCGTGGGGATTGGTACCCTTCCAGCTTCCTTTCCTTGAATCAAAGAGCCGCAGCTTGCGATCGGGGTACCAGCCGCAATGACGGATCCAGCGCTTGCAATACCAGGTAAGACGGTTCATGTAATAACCGTCGTGTTTCCAATTTTTCTTCACTTCCAAAACCACGTTACGAAGTTTCTCGTCGAGGGCTTCATCCGCGTCGAGCGAAAGTATATGCGGATATTTCGCTTGCGTGACGGCCCAGTTCTTCTGTTCGATATGCCCTTCGAAAGCATGCTGAACAAAACGCACGCCTTTCTCTTTACAGATACGTTCAGTACTATCAGTAGAAAAAGAATCTACCACTACGATGTCATCGGCGATGCCCTTCACTGAATCGAGGCAGCGACCGATGTTCTTCTCTTCGTTAAAGGTGATGATGACAACCGAGAGCTGGACCATGGCATTGCAAATTTATGTAGGTTTGTGAGAATGGAAGATATTTCTGCTTTAAAGAGTTCCATGGCACAGGGCGACATGAAGGCCCTGGCGCGCTGCATCACCATCGTAGAGAATGAACTGGAAGGCCACGAAGAGCTGCTCGCTTCCCTCGACTTCAAAAAAAATGTTCCTGTCATCGGTATCACCGGTCCTCCCGGCGCCGGAAAGAGCACCCTCATTAATTCGCTGCTGAAAAGCATCAGCGCAAAAAAGCAAAGGGCGGGTATCATCGCCATCGACCCTACTTCCCCTTTTAATTTCGGCTCACTGCTTGGCGACAGGCTGAGGATGAGCGAGCATTTCAACAGCGATAACATTTTCATACGGTCGCTCGCCACGCGAGGGTCGCTTGGAGGCATCTCTGCCAAAACGATAGAGGTGTGCGACGTGATGCGTAATTTCAATTTCGACTATATACTTATTGAGACCGTTGGCGTGGGCCAGTCGGAAGTGGAGATCGCGGGGCTTGCCGATACAACCGTATTGGTGCTGGTTCCTGAGGCCGGTGATGAAGTGCAGACACTTAAATCAGGTATCATGGAGATCGCCGACGTGTTTGTGGTGAACAAGGCCGACCGCGATGGTGCCGATAGTTTTGTGAAACACCTGATCAGCCTGGTACAGTCGAAACATGCCAATATTCCGGTACTAAAAACCTCGGCTTCCTCCGATACCGGAACGGATAAATTGCTGGAGGCTATCGCCGGTGCCAGGAAAGGAAAAGAGAAGCATGCCCTGCTCCTGGCAGAAAAGGCCTGGAGGCTGATCCAGCAACAGCGGATGAAGGGGGTCGACAAGCGGCAGTTACAGGAAAATCTGGCTCAACTATCTCAAAATGAAGGATTTAACCTTTACCTGTTTTGCAAGCAGTACCACGGCAAGCCCTGAGGTCAAACCCTAAATTTCTTTAAAACCATCTGTCCCGTGCAACCTTCTGTCGGCTGTTCACGTCTTTTCGTCTAAAGAACCCTTATAAAAGAACCTTAAATTAACCTTAATAATTTGCGTAAATTCAAGTTTTATATTATTTTTCCGGTCAATATCCCTTATTACAATTTTTAATGCCTCCGTTAATGAAAGTATTTAGTAACTCTTCTTTCTTCTCCCTTCTCACCGCTTCCTTCCTCGCATGTCATGCGCTCCCAGTAAGTGCGCATGAACATAACCACGAGCATGGAACCGCGTGTGTCTCTATAGGAGAAGACTCGCTCGCCGGCTTCGATGAAGCCGCGGTATGGGCAGAGATCAAATCGAGAAACGTTCCTCAAAGCGACATCGACGCTTTTATGAACTTCAAGAAACAGGAGTTCATCGGGAAAAAATACGGAACATGGCAGCTGCCCTTCGACGGCACCAAGGCACAGTCAGGTAACATCAAGCAAGGAGGCAATGTTAACCTGCTCCAATCATGTAACAACGTAGATTTCGAAACAGGCACTTTCGCCGGATGGCAGGCACGCTATGGCTTTCACCCTCTTTGGGGCAGCCAGGCCTGTGTGACCAGCGCCAACCCGCTTTGTCCCAATAACGGCTTTATCTCCGGAAGGCATACCATCATGTCGGGCGCGGGCTTCGACCCGGTGATCGGCCCTCCACTGAAAATGGTTTATCCCGGCGGCTCTTACTCCGCGCGCCTCGGCAACTCTGTTGTTGGCGGTGAAGCAGAGCAGCTCGAACAAACGTTTACCGTTAGCGCATCTTCTACCAGCTTTACCTACCACTACGCGGTGGTGCTCGACGACCCGAGCCATGGCGCTGCTGACCAGCCTTTCTTCCGTATCCAGGTATATCTTACCAGCAACAACACGCTGATCCCCTGTGCCCAGTACTATGTGGTGGCAGGTGCCGGCATCCAAGGTTTCCAGACCAAGACAGTAGGATTCTCTACCATCCGCTGGAAAGACTGGTCGGCCGTAACGCTCAACCTAAGCGGCTATGTGGGACAGAACGTGACCATTCGCTTTACCACATCCGACTGTAACTTCGGCGGACACTATGGCTATGCATACATCGACGCGGAGTGCCTCGGCCTCGCGCTGACACAGAGCGATACTCTTTGCGCTGGCGGCACCATTCAGCTGAGCGCTCCCAACGGCTACGCTACCTATTCCTGGACGCCCGGCGGAGCAACCACGCAAACCATCAACGTTACCAATGGCGGCCTCTACACCGTTACCATGGTATCGTTCCAGGGCTGCACCACCGTTCTGAAGTACAATGTTATCCAGAACCCCAAGCCCACCGCGGCATTCAACATCAACACTACCAACTGTAGTAAGAACATTACTGTCACCAACAATTCGAGTATCGGGGGAGGCGGTTCTATAACGGGCTGGTATTGGGACTTCGGAGACGGAGGTGCGTCCAATCTGCAAAATCCGACCTATTCATACATCAATCCGGGCACCTATACGGTCAAATTAGTGACCACCTCCAACAAAGGGTGTAAGGACAGCCTCACGAAACAGGTCACCATTTCGGCAACACCGCTGGTAAGTTTCAGCAATACCACGGTATGTGAAGGAACGGCCACCGTATTCACCGACCTTACTACGGTGCAAGGCGGAACCATCACCAACTGGAGCTGGAAGTTCGGCGACGGAACATCGGCGACCAACCAGAACCCTACACACGTGTATCCCTCCGCGGGAACTTACATGGTGACACTCATCGCTACCTCTAACTCCGGTTGTGCTGACTCGGTGAAACTGCCTGTGATCGTCAATCCGATCCCTGTGGCCGGCTTCGTTAACAACAAGGTTTGTTTCGGTAATCCCACCCAGTTCAATAACGCATCATATGTTACCAGCGGCGCCATCTCTAACTATAGCTGGAACTTCGGCGACCCGAACTCGGGAGGCAGCAATACCTCTTCAGCAAGCAGCCCCACGCACATCTTCAGTTCCGCGGGTACCTTCAACGTAACGCTTACGGTCACCTCGAGCGGCGGTTGTACAAAGTCCATATTACAAACGGTGATTGTGTATGCATTGCCTGTGGCCAACTTCAGCGCCACCACTGCCTGCCTCACCAACCCGACGATCTTCAGCGACCTGAGCACTTCCACCAATGGAACGATCTCGGGCTGGTCATGGACCTTCGGCGATGGCGGCACTTCCATACAGCAGAATCCCACACATACTTATGGCACCAACGGCACGTACAATGTCACGCTTCTTGTGACGAGCAGTACCGGCTGTACGGCATCCATCACCAAAACAATTACGGTGCAGCCGAAAGCCACCGCCTGGTTCAATGCCACCTCGGTATGTATCGGATCAGTGACCACGTTCACCGATTCTTCCTATTGCAACGGCGGAACCATCACCGCATGGTCGTGGAACTTTGGCAACGGAAACACTTCGTCATCGCAGAACCCCACGCAGACCTTCGGCACCGCAGGCATCTATAACGTGCAGTTAACGGTAACCACTTCTACCGGCTGCCAGGCTATCGTATTTAAACCGGTAACGGTAAACGCGCTGCCTACAGTAGTGTTCAAAGCCACTAAGGTTTGTCTTGGCTCGCCCACCCAGTTCACTGATTCATCGTACATCAGCACCGGCGGCACCATTACCGGCTGGGCATGGAACTTCGGCGACGGCAATACTGCAAATACCCAGAACCCGACCAATACTTATCTCACGGCCGGCAACTATACCGTAACGCTCACAGTGACCTCCAGCGCGGGCTGTACAGCAAGCGCGCAAAAGGTGATCACTGTAGGCGCTGGACCTGTTGCCAACTTCTTCTGCCCCGCGGTTTGTACGGGTAGTATTTCTTTCTTTACCGATAGCTCTAAGATCAGCGGTGGTGTTATCACGGCATGGTCCTGGGATTTTGGTGATCCCAACTCGGGCATCAACAACATCTCGGCGCTGCAGAACCCCAACCATACTTTCGGTTCGGCGGGCACCTATACTGTAACGCTTATCGTTACCTCGAACAGCGGCTGTACCAGTTCCATCACTAAGAACGTAGTGGTGAACCAGGGGCCCGTTGTGAACTTCGGGGTGCTGAGCGGCTGTGCCAATACGGTAACACAGTTCCTTGACTCTTCAACTGTTCAAGGCGGCACCATCATAAAATGGGCATGGAACTTCGGCGACGGATCGGCGATCGATACCACGCAGAACCCCACGCACATCTACACCAATGGAAGCACTACCTTCAACGTGATCCTCACGGTGACCTCTTCCAACGGATGTACAGCATCGGGTGTGAAACAGATCATCCTGTACCCGAACCCTGTTGTGAACTGGACCGCGGCTGATGTTTGCCATAACAGTCTCATGAGCTTCACCGACATGACAACGGTAGGCAGCGGAGGCATTATCTCCACCTGGACCTGGAAGTTCGGCGATGGAAACACTTCCAATACGCAGAACCCCACGCACCTCTATCTGAACCCCGGCGCTTATAATGTAACGCTTGTGGTTGTGACCGACAAAGGCTGCACCGATTCAATGACACAAACGGTGAACGTATGGCCCAACCCGGTAGCGATCTTTACAGCTCCTGATACCATCGACTGTTTCCCACTCTGTGTCAACTTCCAGGACCTGAGCACTGTGAGCAGCGGCACTATCGTGGCCTGGTCGTGGGATTTCGGCGACAGCAACGGTTCTAATGTTCAGAGCCCGAGCCATTGCTACAAAGCTCCTGGCACCTACACTGTGAAGCTTACTGTGACCTCTGATAAAGGCTGCCAGCACACTTCGACACATACTTCGATGGTGACCATCTGGCCCCTGCCCGTGGCAGAGTTCTCGTTCAGCCCGCAGCCCACTACCATCCTTAACCCGCTTATCCACTATACAGATCTTTCGCAGGGTGCTACCGCATGGTACTGGTATTTCGGCGACGGTGATTCATTGAACTTCCTCGACGGCAACCCCGTTCACCAGTTCAAGGATACCGGTGTATATACTACCCGCCTGATCGTGAAGAACCAGTACGGCTGCCTTGACACCATCGAGCATGACATCGTGATAGGACCTGACTTCGTGTTCTACGTTCCCAATGCCTTTACACCTAATGGTGATGGCAAGAACGACCTCTTCTTCGGAACAGGTACCGGCATCAAGGACCTGGAGATGTTCATCTACGACCGCTGGGGTATGATGATCTATACCACCAAGCAATTAGGCGCGGGATGGGATGGCCATGCCAATGGCGGGGCCGACATCGCGCAGATGGATGTATATGTATGGCTGATAAAGGTTACCGACATCTTTGATAAGAAACACAAGTATGTTGGTCATGTGACCCTCATCAGGTAAAGTAATACAAGACCTCTTGAAAAGACCCTTCATCGAAGGGTCTTTTTTTTGTCCCTTTTTCTCAGCAATGCAATTTTTGATCTTTTATTTCCGCGGCAAACCGCTGTTTTTCATGCTTTAATGGTCAAGCATTCACTTCTCATCATCAGTTGACGGTGGAATAATAGCCGAATTTAGGTTTGCGCTCCAGCCCGGTTCAGGGGAAATTTGCCTCTGTAAAACTCACCAACAATTATTTATTTGATTATGAAAACCAAGTTTCTTCCCAGCGTACTTCTATTACTGCTCGCTTTCGGACTCCTTGTAGCATCGCTTACCATGCTCAGCCTTCTTTTCAGCTGATCGGCAAAACAAGAAAAACAAAAAAATCACCCTTTGGGAATCATGGAAATAAAGGCCCTCGCAGTTTTCGGGAAAAGTTCTGCGAGGGCGCCCAAGGGACCTATCCAAAAAAGCAATAACATATGAAAACAATTACAATTTTTATTACGATGTCATTTATGGCCAGCGTAGCTTTTGCGCAATCGCCGCTACAACCCGCAAAAGATCAGCGCAGTGTAAAGAAGGTGCCGCTGGTGTTCAATAAGAAATCGAAGTTCGCGCTTGGCAATAAACAAGGCCAGCATACCGCAAGCACTGATGAGTACTGGATCAACTGGGGCGACACCAGGGACCTTATCTTCGGGAGCACTGCCGTTGCCTATGGCTCTTACCTCTTCCCCGATTCCACCGTGCTGGCCGAATACGGCAGCAACACCTGGGCCTATGTGGACATCCACAGTGCTATGGATGTACTGGATGTAAAATCGGATGACTGGCTGGCTAAGCCGGGTTTCAGCTGGAACCAGTTCAGCAGCTATACGGTTGATTCACTTGCGCTGTGGTATGTTTACAATCGTACCAATCCCAACGCAAGTGTTGTGGATACGGTCATCGTTAAAACGTATGCCGACTACGCAGGAGCCACTGCCTCCAATTTGTATAACACCTGGACAGGCCAGACCTGGACACAAACCTATTTCCAAACTGATACGCTTGCCTGCCTCATCCCCAAGTATGTGTTCAGCACCAACTCGCCGAATCCCGGCAGCGTTACAATGGTGACGGTGAAGATCCCGCTTACCACACAGGATTCATCAGCGAACATTGCCGACCTTGTCATCAAACTCCCTTCAATATATAATGTAGGAGCAAACAAGATCCTGTTTACCTCCTTCACTTATAAGCCGGGCGTAGCTTACAGCACGGGCGATTCCATTGGCGGAAAAAAACTCAACGACTTCCGGTTCATCAGCCTGGAAGAACAAGGGGCTGACACCTATCCTTATTATCAGAAATGCGCTCCCGCGAAAAAATACTGGTGCGATTGGAACGAGAGCTCCATCGTGAACAACCTTACCCGTTATAATGTGACCAACAATTCCTGGAACGGTTATTATATTCCCTTGTGGGCATTCACAAAACCTTATGGCCTTGAACATCACGGCATGTGGTACAAGGTAACCTCTACCACGGTGGGCATAAAAGAAAATGAAGCCGGCGCTGGCTTGCAGCTTGGGCAGAACCTGCCTAACCCCAGCACAGGAAAAACACAGATCGATTACCTGGTCCCGCAAAATACTGATGTTGTACTTGAGATCAATGACATTACCGGAAAAAAGATCATGAGCATTAACGAGGGTCATAAAGCAGCAGGCACACACAGTATATTGCTTAATACCCGTGAGCTCAACAGAGGTGTGTATTTCTACACACTGAAAGCCGGCGGAGCCAGCCTCACCAGAAAAATGCTGGTATGCGAATAGGATCAGCACTTTTGCGAATGGAGAAGCCCTGTCTTAACGGGGCTTCTTTTTTACTGTTTTTTGGCCTCAAATCCTGCTGTTTTGAGGCTTTAATGAAAGTCAGGTTTTTTGTGACCGCTGGTCTCAATATTTTGTAGTTTTGCTTCCCTCAAAGAATTTTCGTGCAAAACGGCAAGCATCACATCCACAGCCAGATCACGGCTGCTGGTTTACTGGTTACGCTTGGTATCATTTACGGTGATATAGGTACATCACCACTCTATGTAATGAAGGCTATTGTGGGCGATGAGCCCATTAGCCGTGAAGTTGTTTTTGGCGGCATCTCCTGCATCTTCTGGACGCTGACACTGCAAACCACCTTAAAGTACGTGACCCTCATGCTGAGGGCCGATAACAAGGGTGAAGGCGGAACATTCTCACTATATACCCTCGTTAAACGCACCCGCATCAAATGGCTGCTGTATCCGGCCATCATAGGAGGAAGCGCACTGCTTGCCGACGGCATCCTTACACCGGCCATCTCTGTATCATCAGCGGTAGAAGGTTTGACACGGATCGAAAGTGTTCCCTCTGATTTCAATACCGTTCCTATCGTTATTGTCATTCTCTCGGCGCTGTTCTTCATACAACAGTTCGGCACCAAGTTCGTTGGCGCCAGCTTTGGCCCTCTTACACTCGTATGGTTCCTGATGATCGGCACGCTGGGTGTTTCACAGATCGCGGGCGACGCAAGCATATTGCAGGCCCTTAACCCGATGCACGCGTACTATTTCCTTGCCGAGCATCCGAACGGTTTCTGGCTGCTGGGCGCGGTGTTCCTGTGCACAACAGGTGCTGAAGCGCTGTACTCGGACCTGGGCCACTGCGGAAGAAAGAACATACGCGTATCATGGATCTTCGTAAAGACCATGCTCATCCTGAACTATTTCGGGCAGGGGGCATGGCTCCTGGGACAGGAAGGCAAAATGCTCTCGGAGTTCAAAGGCGGCAATCCCTTCTTCAGCATCATGCCCGAGTGGTTCCTCATCCCCGGTATTATCGTGGCAACCATCGCCGCGGTAGTAGCCAGCCAGGCCATGATCAGCGCCTCCTTCACACTCATCAACGAAGCCATGCGCCTCAACTTTTGGCCCAAAGTACGCGTGGTCTATCCCACGTTGCTCAAGGGTCAGCTGTATATCCCTTCGGTGAACTGGCTGCTGTGGGCAGGCTGCCTCGGCATTGTGTTCTTCTTCGAGAAATCATCTAACATGGAGGCGGCCTACGGCCTTACCATCAACATCAACATGATGATGACCTCTATTCTCTTCATTTATTTCATGCGGATAAAGCGGTATTCCTGGGCCTTCATGTTTTTCTTCGTACTCACTTACTTTATTTTGGAATCCAGCTTCCTGGTGGCCAACCTCAGCAAGTTATGGCATGGCGGCTGGGTAAGCTTACTGCTCTCTCTCACCCTTATTGCCGTAATGGTGATATGGTACCAGGCCCGCAAGATCCGTAACCGCTACGTGGAATTTACCAAGCTGAATGATTACGTGCCGGTGATGGTGGAGCTGAGCAAAGACATGAGCATTCCTAAATATGCCACGCACCTTGTTTACCTCACCAGCGCCAATGAACGCGACGAGATAGAAACGAAGATCATCCACTCCATTTTCCAGAAGCAGCCCAAGCGGGCCGACATCTATTGGTTCGTTCACGTTGACGTTGTGGATGAACCTTACCGTATGGAATACAGGGTGCAGGAGATCGTGCACGACGATGTGATCCGCATCGACTTCCGCCTGGGTTTTCGCGTGTCGCCGCGCATTAACCTTATGTTCCGTAAAGTGGTGCAGGACATGGTGAAGAACCGCGAGGTGGACATCACCAGCCGATATGAATCACTGAACAAACAAAATGTGACTGGCGATTTTCGCTTCGTGGTTTTGGAAAAGTTCCTTTCGTACGAGAACGAGCTTCCCTTCTATGAGAAGATCATCCTCGACGTATATTTCTTCCTGAAACACCTCAGCCTTTCTGAGGAGAAGGCGTTTGGCCTCGACACCAGTTCGGTGGCGGTGGAAAAGGTTCCGCTGGTGATCGCGCCGCTTAGGGAGCTGAACCTGAAACGAATCGATAAATAGTTACTTCCCTTGTGCTTCGGGGCTGGCCATGAACTTTTTGGCGTTCGCGTTGTTGGGGTCCAACTCTAACACCTTTTTGAAATTCACTTTCGCGTTGGTATAATCTTTTTGGTTGAGGTAGTAAACACCGATATAGGTATAGGCCTCCACGAGGTCCTTCTTGTTCTTCTCCACTTCCTCGGGCTTTACTTTAGCGATCACAGCCTCATAATAGGGCTTAGCCAGCCACTTTTCGTTCTTGGGATCGAGGTTGGCGTTGGCTTTCGCGCGCCAGATATATCCTAAGGGCAGGTCGGGGTTGGAACGGGTGATCTTCACGAACGCGGAATCAGCGTTCACAAAATCCTTGCTCATAAAATAAGCTCTTCCCACACCGAAATTATCATTGGCGCCGGGCTTTGCTGAAGCGGCGATCTTCTTATTGTATGCAGCGATCGACTCAGGGTATTTTTTCATCTTGAAGTATGCAGCGCCGATCTCGCTGTACACATCCTTCTTGGTAGTATCCATCTCGGCCGCCTTCAGCATGTTCACAATACCCAAGGAATCTTTTCCTGTTTTGGCAAGGAGCTTTCCATAGTATTCGTAATCCTGTGGAATAATGCGCACCTCTTTATCGGCCCTCTTAAAGAAGATTTCCATACGCATAAGACCAGCGGGGTATTCAGCATTCTCATAATGGGCATAGCCCAGGTAGCGGTACAGGTATATGTTGGACGAATCTTTCATTATCACTTCGTTACCTTTGCTAAGCGCGTCCTTGTATTGCTTGGCTTGCACCAAGAAGCCTACGTAACGGATCTTGGCACTAAGGTTATTGTTAAGCTCGAGGTATTTCTGGTACTGCGCAATGGCATTCTGGTATTGACCTGCCCTGAAATAGATGTCGCCCCTTTCGCGGTATGCGGGCGCGAAAGAAGGATCAAGGTCCGTCGCTTTTTTGTAGTTGTTGAGCGCTTCGGTATAGTTCTTTGAGCGGTTCCAGAGCTGACCCATGCGAAGGGCCGCCTTGGGAGATGTTTTGTCAAGCTCCACAGCCTTCTCATACCATTTAACTGCCTCAGTACCGTTGTTCTGTTCGAGGTAGGCATCGCCGGTGAGAAGGAACACTTCAGGGTTCTTGGGCTCCAGTTTCTGGGCCTGGGTAAGGAGCTTAAGCGCCTCAGGAACGTCTTTGATATCGCCATTGATATAGGCTTCGGCGATCTTCATCATCACCGTGGCGTTCTTGTTTTGAGAAAGGGTAAGGGCTTTGAAGAAATTGGACTTGGCATCCTGGTCTTTCTTGTTGTACCACTGCACTTTTCCCGCGCCCACATAGTTGAGCGCATTGGTAGCATTGGCGGCAATGCCTTCTTGGTATTTGGCATCGGCGGCAGCCAGGTTATCGTTCTTGAAATAGTTCTCACCAAAATAGAAATACACTTCGCCGTTGGCAGGTTCTTTCGCCTGCAATGCCTTGAAGCTGGCATCGGCGGTCTCGAACTGTTCGTTAGTGGTTTGCCTGATGGCGTCCTTAAGGGTTTGAGCCTTGCCCGTGCTGAGGGTCAATAAGGCGAAACAAATTCCGAAAAATCTCCTGTTGTTCATAAGCTGTTTTTTGATTATTTGACCTCTATTATCCGTACCGGGGCAATAGCGGGAATCAATCCTGATTTGAGTATGATCAGCTGGCCTTTTTCGCCTGCCACGTAGGATACAAATCCCATGCCAAGGCCCGCCCTGGTCTGCCTGTTGATCATATATACATCCCTGCAAAAAGGGTACTCTTTTGTCTTAATATAGCCCTGGTAAGGCTTATAGGCCTTTCCACCCTCGCGGGTACGAAAGCCCACCACTTTCACCTTTTTAAGGAAACCCCTCGAAACGGTGTCCTGCGGATCGCTTATCCAATTCACGCTCAGGATGCCCAGCGCGTTCTTGTTCTGGTTTACATAGGCCACTACTTCGGGGTTCGACTTTACCGCAAATACCTGTTCTGAAAAAGGTTTTCCTCCCAGGAGGCTATCGTGAATGAAACGGGCGTTGGCCGAACCTTTGTTATCGAACACCGCGTTGATCTTGCCAAGGGTGGAAGCAGAATCGATCTGCGACCAATCCGTGATCTCTCCATTGAGGACCTTGCGGAGCAGGTCGGGCGTAAAAATGGTATCGGTATTCTCGGGGTGAACAACGAAGGCCACCGCGTCTTCGGCGATCCTCGTTGATATAGGGTACAGGTTATTGCTTTCAAAACGGCTGCGCTCTTCCTTAGTGAGGTCGCGGTTGATGACGATCACTTTACAGGAATCAGAAATGAGGTATTGCAGCGCCTCGCTTTCCGGAAGGTATCTCACATGAATCTTCGCCCTGTTGTATACCGATTCAAAGGCAGCTATCTGTCCATCAAAAAGAAGTGAGTAGGATTCGTCCACCACAATGTTCACCTCCCCTGAGGTGGGTGTATCGGTAGGATCGGGCCTGCTGCCGGGGCCGCAGGAACTAAGGGCCGCGAGGATAAGGGAAAAGAAAAGGATGTTATTGCCTTTCATTACGTCTCCATTTCTGAACGCCGAGAATGATGCGGAAAATGCCATAGACCAGGAATACCCAGCCGATGGCATCGCGGTAAGCACCGAGCACATCGCTCAAAGCGTTCGTAAAGATAAGTAAAACTCCTGCTGTGAGATACAGAAACGCCATTACGAAACCAAGAAGAAAATAGATCTTGTTCATAATGGCGCTCCCTAAGGGAAATAAGCTTACCTCAGAACGAACTTGATGGGCAGGTTATACTGAACTGATACCGACCTTCCATTCTGTTTTCCAGGCTTCCAGGGGGGCATTGATTTTACTACCCTCATGGCTTCCTTGTCGCAGTTGGGACCGCCGGCCACACCGCGGAGGATCTTCACGTCGTTGATGTTACCGTCCTTGTCCACCACGAAGGTAACATAGGCGGTACCGGAAATACCCGCATCTTTTTCGATGGCAGGATATACGATGTTCTTCTGAACATATTTCATCAGCTCGCCCTCGCCGCCGGGGAATTCAGGCATCTGCTCCACAATGGTAAAGATCTCTTCTTTCACAGGCTCCACTACGGTTCCGGTTCCTTCGTCGGGGATCACAATTTCATTGTTATCGCCGGTACCTGTCTGGGTGGTTGTGCTGATCGTTGTCTCCGTTTCCTGGATAGGAGGAGGCGTTTCTTCTACCGCTTCCTCATCGATCACCGGAGGGGTGAACTGCACCGTTGATTGCACGGGAGGAGGAGGAGGAGGGGGAGGGGGAGGTGGTTCATTAGGATCAACAGGAGGAACATCGAGCGCTATTTCGTCGAGCGGAATAACGCGTTCTACTTCTGCTACCTGAAGCTTCCCGAGAAGCTCGAGCACCTTGGGAATGGAAACAGCGAACAGAAAAGTGCTGATCGTGATCCCGAGGGCAATAACCATTGTGTTATTGTAATTGCGGCGTATCTGGTACGCGCCATACTCCTTGTTGCGGTTCTCGAACACAATTTCGTTCCGTATCGACGATACGAGATTGGTCCAGGAGTTAAAGATCGAGCTGTCGTGCTGTGCCATGTCTTTAAGGTTTTGAGTTTGCGGCAGATTGCTTCATGAGCGCCAGTTCAGGCCCCGTAATGTCAACCACTGCCATTTTAGCTATCTCAGCGATCCGAAGATCATCAATAACATCCACTACATTTTTATAGCTGGCCTTATCATCGGTCTTAATGAGAACGGTCACGTATTTGGGAAGCGCCCTTTCTTCATTTGCCTTTAATTTATAGATACTGTCGTTGATCTCTTTTTTATTGAGCTGCTCCTGTAGCTTAGCGATCGCATCTCTGAGATCTTTGTTGCGATCCATAAGGATCTTTCTCACACCATCCTTTGAATAGTCCGTTTGAGTAAGTACTGTTTCCGGCTTCCCTTCTGCATTCCCTTTTAAATTGAACTCGCCTTTGTAATAGAACACTTTATCATCTTCGGTAAGCAGGAACGTAATACCTTCCTTGATGGGAGGAGGCTTGTTTATTGTATCAGTAGGATCAACGGGGTAAAGCACCTCAAGCGTTTTCGACTTGTTAAAAGTGGAGGTAAGTACGAAAAAGGTAAGCAGGAGGAACGCAAGGTCCACCATGGGGGTCATGTCGATCCGGGTGGATAGCTTCTTCGCTCTTTTCTTCTGGTGTTTCCCGTGGCCTCCGCCACTATCACCGGTATTTACTTCTGCCATTTCTTAATATCTATAAAATGTGTCCAAAATCATTTAGGCTCTTCTTCGAGGCTTGTGATCAGGTTGATCCTGGGTTCCAGCTTTTTCTTCTTGATAACGTTAATAACGTGCTGAACGTGGATATAGTCTGTCTTTGAATCGGCCTTAATGGCCAGCCTCGGCTTTTCGCCTTTGAACTCTGTTTTGTTCTCTTTTGCTTTCTCAAATTCAGTCTTGAACTTGATACTTGCCTCAATGAAGCCGTAAAATATCCAATCACCGATCTGGTTATGAGCAGAGTCGGAAGGGATACCGGCGGTAGGGAATTTCGCCCTGCCTACTTCATCGAGGTTGATGTAATCCCTGAGCTTCTCGATAGGAACACCAAAGCTTCCCATGCCTGCGAACTTCTTCTTTTCAGCATCGGTAAACTTTACTTTATACGCGCCTGCCATCCTGTCGAGGATCTTAACGCGGGTGGTAGGGTTCTCGATATTGTAAAAGAGCCTGCCGTCCTCATCGATGGTGATGAGGGCAACGTTATTGGGCAGTATCTTATCAGAAACAGAAGAGGGAGTATCTACCAGAACAGGTTCTGTTACCCTCACCGAGGCCGTAAGCATAAAGAAAGTTACCAGCAGGAAGGCCAGGTCGACCATGGGTGTCATGTCGAGCGAGGGACTTGCACTGGGCATTTTTAATTTCGGCATAATCTCGTTAGTTGATTACTTGATGCAACATCATTTATGATTCCATAAGCCCTGAACCATTATTTCTGGGCGCCCACGGTCTGCACGATGCTGAAACCGGCTTCATCCATGCTATAGGTAAGGCTGTCGATCCTGCTGCTAAAATAGTTGTACATGATGATGCCGATAACCGACGCGATGATACCAAAGGCCGTGTTGATAAGGGCCTCAGAGATACCTGTCGCCAGCGCGGTGGTGTCAGGCTGTCCGGCAGCCGAAAGGGCGGCGAACGAACGGATCATACCGATAACGGTTCCGATCAGCCCCCAGAGGGTGGCGATGGTAGCGCAGGTAGAGATGATCACCAGGTTCTTGCTAAGCATAGGAAGCTCGAGGGCGGTAGCCTCTTCGATCTCCTTCTGAACTGCCGCAACGCGGGTCTCTTTGTCCATGCCGCCTTCATTTTGAACGAACTTATATTTCTCAACACCGGCGCGTATAACATTGGCAAGTGAGCCTTTTTGCTTGTCGCACTCCATGATGGCTTCTTCGAGGCTGTTCTGGCCTACGAGCCTTTTGATGTTGCGCACAAACTCTTCGATGCGGCCGCTGCCCCTCGCCTTGCTGATGGTCATAGCCCTTTCGATAGAGAAGGTAATGATGATAAGAAGGATACCGATAAGGATGGGTACAATAAATCCACCTTTATACATCATGCCGAAATAATCGTTGGGTTTCGGGTGCCCCTCAGCATCCACGTGGGCCGAGGATCCAAGTACAAAATACCAGATCAGGAAGCCTACCACAAGAGACAGGACTACCACACTTGCTGCGAAGAGCGACTTTACAGCGCTTGACGAATTATCATTGCTCATAACTAGGGTTTTTTGGTTATTATTTTGACGTTATTATTTCTCTTAATCCATAAAACAGCCGGGGGCATTCGCTGTTTTTTACAAGGCATCAAACTTAATAAATCTATTTTAATTGAGAAAATGCGGTTCCGAGGGAAAACACGGGCTTAAAACGCACTTAACATGGCAAAATTGCGGATAGTGGCCGAAATATAAGGGGGCTTTTGAGGAGTGGCGCCTTTAGAGGGATAAATGGCTCCCCGGAGCCCTTTCAGGACTCCTTTTTCAGCTTTCTTTCCTTCCTCCAGGTGGTAATAATGGGGATCATGGTAACGATGATCAGGCTGATCACGATGGTGCCCAGGTAATCTTCTATCCAGGGGAACTGCTTGCCCAATACATAGGCGCTAAGGGTTAAGCTGAGCACCCAAAGTGTGCAGCCCACAATATTATATACCATGAACTTCCCGAAGCCGATGCGGATGACCCCGGCCAGTATGGGCGCAAAGGTGCGGATGATAGGCAGGAAACGGCCCATGATGAGGGTCTTGCCCCCATGCCTGGAATAAAAGCTGTGCGTGATCTCCACATAGCGCTTTTTGAAGATGAGGTTATCATCCTTTGTAAAGAGCGCGGGCCCTGCCCGCCTTCCGAAATAATACCCGAAGATATTCCCGATAACGCCTGCCACAATGAGGCCACCAATAACAGTATAAATATCAACATCCAAATCACCCCTGGCACAAAGCAAGCCAGCGGTAAAAAGAAGAGAATCACCGGGAAGGAAGAAACCAATGAGCAATCCTGTTTCGGCAAACACAACGAAGAGCAGCAGCGCGAAGCCACCATATTTAATGATCGTCTCGGGTTTGAACCATTCTATAAAGAGGTCCCAGTACTCCTGCATAAAGGATCAGTTAAGCTCTTTTTCCCATTTGGAAACGGCTACTGCCGCCACCGCGTTGCCCACTACGTTGGTGGCCGAGCGGCCCATGTCGAGGATATGGTCGACGCCGAGCAGCAATAGTAAGCCGGCCTCGGGGATATTGAAGCTGGCCAGTGTTCCGGCGATCACTACCAGTGAAGCACGAGGCACACCGGCAATGCCCTTGCTGGTGATCATGAGCACCAGCAGCATAGAGAGCTGTGTTTCGATGGGCATGACGATGCCATAGCTCTGCGCGATGAAAAGGCTGGCAAAGGTCATGTACATCATGGAGCCATCCAGATTAAAGGAATAACCCAGTGGCAACACAAAACTCACAATACGGTTGCGGCAGCCAAAACGCTCAAGCTCCTCCAGCAGTTTTGGATACGCAGCCTCGCTGCTGGCAGTGGAGAAGGCAAGCAGCAAGGGCTCACGTATATGTCTTACAAGCGCGCCGGTCCTTTTTCGTATAAGGAAGAAAGCGGCCAGCAACAGGATGCCCCAAAGGATGACCAGGCCCCCATAGAACTCGCAGATAAATACTGCATAGGTGCCCAGTACCGCTAAGCCTTTCTTCGCGATCACCGCTGTCATGGCAGCGAACACCGCGAGCGGCGCCACATACATTACATAAGTGGTGATCTTAAGCATCACATGGCCAACAGCGTCCAGGAAATTCACGATCACTTCGCCTTTTTGCCCGAGCGCGGCAGTGGCTACACCGAAGAAGATAGAGAAGATAACGATCTGCAATATCTCGTTATGTGCCATAGCATCGGCCACGCTGGAGGGGATAATATGAGTAATGAAATTCTTGAGGGTCAGGGTGGCCTTGTCGATGCCGGTATCGGCGCCCGCGAAGGGCAGCTCCAGGTTCATCATGAGGCCCGGTTGGAAGAGGTTCACAAGCAGGCATCCCAATAAAAGGGAGACAAAGGAAGCGGTGATGAACCA
>JANWJV010000066.1 GCA_025451785.1 Bacteroidia bacterium
TGCATACGATCGCGAAGTACGACAACATCTGCAACTGTGTTCACCTGCCTGTACAAAGCGGAAGCACCGCCATGCTGGAGCGGATGAACCGCGGTTATACAAGGGAGAAATTCCTGGAACGTGTCGCCGCCATCAAAAGGATCATTCCAAACTGCAGCATAACCACCGACATCATTACCGGCTTTTGCGGCGAAACAGAAGAAGAGTACCAGGCAACAGTATCGCTGATGAACGAAGTAAAATTCGATTTCGCTTATATGTTCGCCTATTCTGAAAGGCCCGGCACGCTGGCGCATAAAAAATACGTTGACGATATTCCGGAAGAGGTAAAGAAAAAAAGGCTGCAGGACATCATCGACCTGCAGCAACAGCACTCTGCCTTTAGAACAAAAGAGGGGCTTGGAAAAGTACACCGGGTGCTGGTGGAAGGAACTTCAAAAAGGTCGGCGGATAAACTTTACGGCAGGAACCCGCAAAACAGCGTGGTGGTGTTTCCCAAAGGAAACCTGAAGAAGGGAGATTACGTGAGTGTTCTCGCAACAGAATGCACGTTAGCAACTTTGATTGGCGAAGTATTGGAGAGTCAAGACGTAAGAACTAAGAATCAAGATTTATAATTTTTTACAATGGCACATAATTTTAAACAATTGAAAATCTGGCAAAAGTCAATGGATTTGACAGACATTACCTTTAATTATTGCAAAGGATTGCCTTCAGACGAAAGATTTAATTTAGCTAGCCAAATAAACAGATCCTCCTGTTCGGTCCCTGCAAATATTGCCGAAGGTTCGGGAAAAAGGACAAAGCTTCAGTTCGCAGAGTTTCTTTCTACGTCTCTAACTTCATCATTTGAACTTGAGACGCATCTTTTGATTTGCGAGAGAAGAAGCTATGGAAAAACTGACTTACTGAAACAGGCACTTGAGCTTGTTACAGAAATACAAAAAATGATCTTTAGTTTCAGAGAAAAGGTCCAGAACAGTTAGCCTGTCTTGACTCTTTACTCTTTCTTCTAAAAAATGAACATCCAGGACATCAAGAACAGATTTGGCATCATCGGTGGCTCGCAGCTGCTGGAGCGTGCCATTGATATAGCAACACAAGTAGCACCCACCGACCTCAGCGTGCTCATTACCGGTGAAAGCGGAACGGGAAAAGAAGTGTTCCCGCAGATCGTTCACCAGATGAGCTCACGCAAACACGGCCCTTACATTGCCGTGAACTGCGGCGCCATTCCTGAAGGCACTATTGACTCGGAGCTGTTCGGGCACGAAAAAGGCTCCTTCACCGGGGCGCATGAAGCGCGTAAGGGATATTTTGAAGTGGCTGACGGCGGCACCATTTTTCTCGACGAGATCGCCGAGATGCCGCATGCCACACAGGCAAGGCTCCTGAGGGTGTTGGAAAGCGGCGAGTTCATCAAGGTGGGTTCTTCAAAAGTGCAGAAGACCAACGTACGGGTAGTGGCCGCTACCAATGTGAACCTGCAAAAGGCCATCGAGAAAGGCAAGTTCAGGGAAGACCTTTACTATCGTCTCAACACCGTGCCGATAACTGTTCCTGCACTCAGGGAGCGCAAGCAGGACATCCATTTGCTGTTCCGTAAGTTCGCCACCGATTTTGCCGCGAAATACCGTATGCCCGCCATACGGCTGGACGCAGAAGCGGAAAGGGCATTGGCCAATTATTACTGGCAGGGCAATGTGCGCCAGCTGAAAAATATCACGGAGCAGATCTCCGTTATTGAAAAGAACAGGGACATCAATGCCGATACGCTTTTGAAATATCTTCCGGCGCCGAGCAGCTCGAGCTTGCCGGCAGTGATAAAGAACGATGGAGCTGCATCTGAGTTCAGCGAAAGGGACCTCCTGTACAAAGTACTGTTCGACATGAAGAAGGACCTTACCGACCTGAAGAAGATAGTGGTAGACCTCATTGAGAACGACGCGGGGCTGGAGCAGGATTTTAAGCCGGAGAACGCCCAGATCATCAAGGACCTTTACAACCAGGTAGGTGTTCCGGAAACAACGATACAGTTAGGCTACGGCGAGCCCAAGGTAGAGATACAGGAAGAGGCGGAAGTGGTGGAAGAACCCAAGTCGTTCGCGCAGATAGAAGAGGAAATGATCCGCAAATTATTGGTGAAATACAAGGGCAAACGAAAACCGGTGGCCAAGGAGCTGGGAATTTCGGAGCGAACCTTGTACAGGAAGATCAACGAATACAGCATAGAAGGGTGAAACTGAAAAGCAAAAGTACGTGTGCACTGCTCGTTTGCTTTACAGGCCTTTTGGCCTTGAGTTCCTGTGTGCATTCTTCCAGGTTTGTGAAGCGAACAAAGAACAAGACCATCATCGTTTTAGTAAAGGCCGACGAAAGGAACATAAGCGCCACACCCGCCCTGCAAAAACTGGCGCAAATGATCACCGATTCGCTGGAAAGCAAGATATCAAAAAGCACTAAGTGTACGTTAGTAAGAACAGGTGAAGCTGACCTTGTTCTTTCATGTATCGACCTTAATTACACGCTCAAACCACAAAACGGAGGATATTATAAGTACCTTGGCGTGGCAGCATATAAGTTCAGTTTCAAAGACAACAAGAACGATAGACACAACAAGGAAGAATTGCTTGAGACAGATACCCTTTGCAACCTGGAAGAGGCGGAATCGAAAGCGTTTTCCACCCTTGCGAGGAACATTACGAGCAGGCTCTTTTCCATAGCACTTTACAATAATTATTATAATTGATCCGACCCATCCGACATATTATTGGCCTTTGCATTTTTGCCCTTTTGCAGATCTGCCTTTTTGATTCCTGCAAGATCCGCTACACAGCTAACGGCGCCAGCATACCAGCCGATGCCAGGACCGTTTCGGTAAAGTACTTCCAAAACAACGCGCCGCTTGCCAGCCCCACCCTTAGCGCCACATTTACCGAAGCGCTCAAAGACATCCTGAACTCACAAACCAAATTGAGCCTGACCGATAAAACGGCCGACCTGGCTTTTGAAGGCTCTATCGTTGGCTATAGCACAGCGCCCGTAGCGATACAAAGCAATAACCAGGCAGCGCTCAACAGGCTTACCATCACCGTTGCGGTGAAATACATCAACACCAAGGACGAAAAGAAAAATTTCGAAAGCAATTTCTCCCGCTATGCCGATTATCCAAGCACACAAAGTTTGGCGGCCGTAGAGAGCGAATTGATCCGCAACATTAACAAACAATTGACAGAAGACATCTTTAACCGTGCCTTCAACAACTGGTAATGAACCGCGACCAATTCATATCCTACCTTGAGAATCCCGCTACGTTGTCGGCCGAGACCACCACGCAGTTGCAGGGAGTGATAAAGGAATTTCCCTGGTTCCAAACCGCGCAGTTGCTTTATGTGAAGAACCTCCACAACCAGAACAGCATTCATTACGGCAATCAATTGAAAATTGCTGCCGCTTATACTTCTGACCGCACGGTGTTGTATGAGCTTATTGGAGGAAGATCGGAACTCAGGAAGAAAGAATCAAGAATCAAGAATCAAGAAGTAGCCGTCAAAAAAGAGGTTTCCCTGATCCAGCAACCAGTAACGAGCGACCAGAAGCAAGAGACCACGAAGGTGCTTGACGAGGTACAGGAGTTCAAGCTGAAGACCCAGGAGTCGCTGCTGAAGGCGCAGGAGCTATTGTTGGAAAGCCAGGAGTCGCTGCTGAAGACACAGGAGATACGGATCAAAGCGCAGGAGGTGACGCTGAAGACGCTGGTGGAGACCGAAGTAGACAAGAAGGAGAAAGAGAAAGAGAAACAAAAACAGAGCGAAGGAACAGTAGTTGAGAAAAAGAAAGAAGAAAACATTATTCCTGTTTTCGAGGATGTAGAAAAGGCCAAGACAGACATGGCCAGCCTGAACCAGGACATTTTGGGCGAGGCGGTGAACGCGAGCATTGGACTGGAAGTTACCGATGTTACTTCCACCACCGAAACCGCGGGAGAAGTTCAGGAAGAAGAAGATCTCATCGACAAGAGCGGCACGCATTCGTTCAACGAATGGCTGAAGCTCATGAGCAAGGGAACGAGCAAAGCGGAAAAGGAAAAGATCGTTCTCTCGCAGCTCATCGACAAGTTCATTGTGGAGCAGCCTTCCATCACGCGCAAAGCGGAGTTCTATTCGCCGGTTGACCGTGCCAGGGAAAGTGTGAAGGAGAACGAAGAGCTGGTTACCGAGACCTTGGCGAGGATATTTGAGCAGCAGGGCAACTACGCGAAAGCCATAAAAGCCTATGAAAAATTAATATTGAAATATCCGGGAAAAAGTGCTTTCTTTGCAACCCGCATTAAAGAAATACGTGAAAAACAATAAAATTTAGAGGAAAATGGGAACTTTCATTTCAGTATTGATCATCATTGTTAGCATACTGCTGATCCTGATCGTACTTGTGCAGAACTCAAAAGGAGGGGGATTGTCTTCCTCTTTCGGTGCCTCCAACCAGGTGATGGGAGTGCGCAAAACCGCTGATTTTCTTGAAAAAGCTACCTGGACCCTGGCCATTGCCCTCCTGGCACTGAGCCTGGCAGCAACGCCTTATAGCAAGACCAGCGCTACTCCAAATCCTGGAGAGAACACCGGGGCTGAATCGGAGACCCGTAAGAACGTCAGTGAAAAAGGTGTGAATAGCATGGCACCTGCGCCTGTTCCCCAGAACATGCAGCAGAACCCCATCAACCTTCCTGTTCAGCCTGCTCCGCCCGCCGGCGAACCGAAGAAGAAGCCTTAGCAAGGATCCCGCTGACAAATTTTCGCATGGAGGACAAGGCCTCCAGGAAAAATTGTCCTCTTTATTCTGCTGGCACAAAATCTGAGATCGCTGGTCTGAAAATTTTAAAATAAATTCTAACCTAAAATAAGCAACACAATGGCAGTAAAATTCAACCCCCAGGGCGACAGGGTCCTGGTAGAGCCCGCAGCCGCAGAAGAAAAAACAGCAGGCGGGATCATTATTCCTGACACAGCGCAGGAGAAACCACAAAAAGGAAAAGTAGTAGCGGTAGGGCCCGGCAAGAAAAAGGACGAGCCTATGACCGTAAAGGTGGGCGACAAAGTGCTCTACGGCAAATACGCCGGTACAGAGATCAACGTCGATGGCAAAGAATACCTTATCATGCGCCAGGACGATATCTTCGGAAATTTCTAACCTATAAATCAACCAACCATGTCAAAAGAGATAACCTATAACCTCGAAGCCCGCGACGCCCTCAAAAGAGGTGTTGACGCGCTGGCGAACGCGGTAAAGGTCACCCTGGGTCCCAAAGGACGCAATGTGATCATTGATAAAAAATACGGCGCTCCCACCATCACTAAGGACGGCGTGACCGTAGCAAAAGAAATTGAGCTCGAAGACGCCGTAGAGAACATGGGCGCGCAGATGCTCAAAGAGGTGGCCAGCAAGACCGCTGATGTTGCGGGCGACGGTACCACTACCGCCACTGTACTGGCACAAGCCATTGTAACAGCCGGCCTCAAGAACGTAGCCGCTGGCGCTAACCCGATGGACCTGAAGAGGGGTATCGACAAAGCGGTAGAAGCGATCGTTGAGAACCTCAAAAAGCAATCACAAAAAGTAGGTGACGATAACAAGAAGATCGAACAGGTAGCCACCATCTCCGCCAACAACGACGCGGAGATCGGCAAGCTGATCGCCGCGGCGATGGCCAAAGTGAAGAAAGAAGGTGTGATCACCGTGGAAGAGGCTAAAGGCACTGAGACCAATATGGAAGTGGTAGAAGGCATGCAGTTCGACAGGGGCTATATCTCCCCCTATTTCGTTACCGATGCCGACAACATGGAGACCGTTCTTGAAAACCCCCTGATCCTTCTTTACGACAAGAAGATCTCCAACATGAAGGAGCTTCTTCCCATCCTTGAGAAAGCGGTACAAACCGGTAAGCCCATCCTCATCATTGCCGAGGATGTTGACGGCGAAGCGCTGGCTACTCTTGTGGTGAACAAGATCCGCGGCTCGCTGAAGATCGCCGCTATCAAGTCGCCCGGTTTTGGCGACCGCAGAAAAGCGATGATGGAAGATATTTCCATCCTCACCGGCGGTACTTATATTTCAGAAGAGCGCGGCTTTAAGCTCGAGAACGCTGACCTCAGCTACCTGGGCAAAGCCGACAAAGTGACCATCGACAAAGACAATACTACCATCGTAGGCGGCGCCGGCAAAAAAGCTGACATCACCGCGAGGGTGAACCAGATCAAAGCACAGATCGAGAGCACCACTTCCGATTACGACAGGGAGAAACTGCAGGAGCGTTTGGCCAAACTTTCGGGCGGCGTTGCCGTACTGTACATTGGCGCTCCCACCGAAGTGGAGATGAAAGAAAA
>JANWJV010000067.1 GCA_025451785.1 Bacteroidia bacterium
CATCGTCGCAACATCATTATTCTCCGAAGTGCTGTCGAACTTCGCTATGCGGTACTTCTCATCACCAACGCGCTCCTCCATCGCCCCGCAGGAACTGAGGAACAGGAGAAGAAGTATATGGATCGGTCTTATCCTCATTTTGCTGCGATGGTTTGGCGGAACTTCAGGAAGGATATCCGCTCGTTAGCATAGCGTGTTTCAATGATCTCGATGTTCTTCAGGCTCTTGAGTGGCATGGTCATCTTGTTGATGAACTCTTCCTTATTATACAGTTCTATACCGGACGGATCGTCGTACACCTGGTAGATCTTGGCTTCTTCCGTGATCATATCATCCAGCTGCATCCTTCGCTTCTTCCAGTCTTTTACATTGCCAGTGGAAAAATAATGGATCATCAGGGAGTAGTCGTCGGTGGCCAGGCGCAGCGTCTCTGATCTTTCGGGAAGCGAAAGCGTGCGCAGGATGGTATCTGTCTTATAATAAGGTGAGCTGATCACGAAACGCAAGCGGGCAACACCGGTCGTCAGAAAAAAACAGCCGGAACTATCGGGCACGATCGTCGAGGGCGAGTCATTGTTATCGAGCACTTTTACCTGCACCCTCGCATTAGGCACAAGGGATTTGCCGGTAGCATCCACCAGGCAGCAACGGTATACCTTTTCCTTTTTCTGCATGAATATCCAAACGCAGGCAAACACGGATATGCACACAAGCAGCAAAAACCATAACCAGGTCTTCTTCTTCGGCCCTGGAATTGGCGTCAATATCGAACCGTTACCCGTGATAACCGTTGGGCCTGCTTTTTCCCGGTTCTTCATCATCAGGTCGCGCCAGCTCTCATACCCCGCATATTGGCTCAGCATGTTGAGCATATCGATACGTGGAAGCTTGTCGCCACCCGACTTTATATGGGTATAGAACCATTTTTCGCTGATGCGGCCCTTCACGCTGTTCATCAGCTCTTCCTGGAAATTGACGATATCCTGCCCTTTCCATTCTTCCATGGGAATGGTACAGGAAGGGTGGCTTTTCCGGAACACGGAAGCGATCTCCTGTTTCAGGAGCGCAAAAAATACCAGTTCAGGATCGGGATGCATAGAGAAGTAAATTTAGAAATTCTATCAAAAATGAATTGTAAAATAATTTACAAGCCCTTTACAAGCGTTTTTCCGGGTTTCGCTGAACCACAGGCATAGGTTTGCTGCGTTCAAACCAAAAAACTAAAAATCATGAGAACAAGATCAGAGCACCCGGCCAGCAATCAATTATTACTCGTCCGGCTTAGCATTTGCGGCTTCGCAGCGTTGCTGGCTGCTTGCGGAAGTATGGATGAAAGATACAGGTCGGTCAAAACCGATAGTTGCAGCGGCACCTATGTGGTAACCGTGACCGATGCCAACGGCTGTGTAAGTTCGTGCGATGAAAGCTATCTGCCATCGGAAAACACCGAGCAGTACAACACCCTGCATGAGAACAAATACGCGAGCGCCTGTCAGGAACCGCTCTCGACCTTCTCTATTGACGTTGATAAGGCTTCCTACAGCAATGTGCGCAGGTTCCTTTCGGGCAATGAGCTTCCTCCTGCCGATGCGGTACGGATCGAAGAGATGATCAATTACTTCAGCTATGAATACGCGCAGCCCATTGGCGATCAGCCTTTCAACGTTCGGACAGAGTTGGCAGTATGCCCCTGGAACAAAGAACACCAGTTGCTTCACATCGGTGTACAAGGTCGTTCGGTAGACAAAAGGAACCTGAGGCCCTCTAACCTTGTTTTCCTTGTAGACGTTTCGGGCTCGATGGACGATCCCAACAAACTTCCGCTGGTAAAGGCCTCTCTGAAAATGCTGCTGAAGGAACTCGGTGAGAACGACCGTATTGCCCTGGTGACCTACGCAGGCAATGCTGGAGTTGTCCTTCCTTCTACAAGGGCCGACAAGAAGGCTGATATCATCAACGCCATCGACCGGCTTGATGCCGGAGGTTCTACCGCAGGGGAAGCAGGCATTCTCTCCGCCTATGAGGTAGCCAAAAAATGCCTTATAAAAGGCGGCAATAACCGTGTGATCCTCGCCACCGACGGGGATTTCAACGTAGGTGTTTCATCCGATGATGAGTTAGTGGAGCTTATCGAAGAAAAACGTAAGGATGACATTTACCTCACGATCTGCGGGTTCGGGATGGGCAATTACAAGGACGGAAAACTGGAGCGCATCAGCAATGCCGGCAACGGGAACTATTTCTATATCGACAATGTGCAGGAAGCAAAGAAGGTGTTCGTGAACGAGATGCGAGCTAACCTGTTCACCATCGCGAAGGACGTGAAGATACAGATAGAGTTCAATCCCGCGAAGGTGCAGTCGTACCGCCTGATCGGTTACGAGGACAGGGTGCTGAACAAAGAGGATTTTAATGACGACAAGAAAGACGCGGGCGAGCTCGGTGCCGGACACAACGTGACCGCGCTTTACGAGATCGTTCCTGTTGGGGCAACACCCGAGCGGCCTGAAGTGGACAAATTACGTTACCAGGAGGAACAGAGAAAGGCGGAGCCAAACCTGGTATCAAGCAACGAAGTAGCCGCGGTGAAACTGCGTTACAAGCCTATCCGCAGCGAAGAAAGCAAGCTTATCGAGCATGTTGTGCCCAACGAAGCATCGGCGCTGGAGAAAAGCTCCGATAATCTTCGCTTTGCCGCTTCAGTTGCCGCGTTCGGTATGTTGCTGAGACATTCTAAGTTCGCGGGCAAGTACACTTACGCTGAAACCAAAAAACTAGCGGAAGGCGCTGCTGCTTTTGATGAGAACGGATACCGGGCTGAGTTCATCAAACTGGTGGAAACGGCTTCGCTCTTATCAAGCGAAGCGCCCAAAGAGTAAAGTCAAGCGCCAGGTAATGAATAGGGTGTCCGGATCCATCGGGCACCCTATTTTTATTATAAAAAGCCAAAATATTTTACGCAAGGTGTATCTTTCAGAAATTTTAGGCGTTTTCAATGTAAAAGCTTTCCCCGTGAGTGTAAAACAAGCAATAAGTGAAGAAGAGTTGATCCGGCTCGTCCAGAAGGACCCGAAGAAAGAGTTTGCTCAACTGTATGAGCGCTTTTACGAGCCTGTGCTGCAATTCATATACCGGAGGATGGATGGTGTGGAAGAGGCCTATGATATTGCGGCGCAGGTATTCGTAAAGGTGTATCTCAACATTAACAAGTATACCTATAAGGGACTGCCCTTCGCCGCCTGGCTGTACCGGATCGCCCTTAATGAGGTAACCCAGCACTACCGCAAGCTTTCGAGGAGCCGTACGGTGACGCTAAGCAATAAGGCCATGAAGAGCATTGCTGAAGAGAGCGGCAGCGCGGAGGCGGAGCTTTCGGCCTGCATGGCGGAAGCGATGCAGCACCTTGAAGAACAGGATGTACAGCTGATCGAGCTGCGCTTCTTTGAAGGACTGCCCTTTGCGGAGGTGGCAGAAGTACTTGGAATTACAGAGAACAATGCCAAGGTACGCACGTACCGGATGCTGGAAAGACTGAAAGAGGTTTATATCAAAGTAAGAAAACGCTAAGAACATGAAAAAGTACGATGTAAAGAACGACAGGGAGCCGCTGAGCGCGGAACAGGTGAAGAAAGGAATGAACCTGGACGGAGTATTGAAGGAAACGGCAAAATTTAAAACGCCTTTCTTTAAGCCTCTGCTGGTATGGACCTCGCTTTCCATAGCGGCCGGCGCGCTGATCTATTTTATTGCCTTCAATAAAAAAGAACAGGAAAAGGAGCGGCCGGTGGTTAACCCATTGCTGAGCAGCGAGGCGCTGGTTCCCGCGAAGTTCACTGTGGATACTTCCAAAGACACTACCCTTATCTATCCTAACGGCACTGTGATCCGTATTCCCGCCGGGGCATTCAACTCGAAGGATGGAAAGGACATCAGCGGCCCGGTGGAGATCGCCTACCGGGAGTTTCATAACCCTGGCGACATCTTACTCTCAGGCATTCCTATGAGCTATGACTCAGCAGGAGAAAATTTCCAGTTCGAATCAGCCGGCATGTTCGAGATCAAGGGGACAAAGGACGGAGAGCCGGTGTTCATTAAACCTGGCAAACCGCTTGAGGTTTCCATGCGCTCGCTCAACAGTGATCCCGGCAAGTTCAACCAGTATTACCTGGATACAGCAAAAAAAGCCTGGGACTACCTGGGCAGGGATAAGCCCTATATGCTACAACTTAAACTGGACAAGCCCTCAGTGCAAACCGATTCTACAAAAGCTCCAGCAACACTGACCGAGGCGTTCCTTATGCCCGGCAGGTACAACGCAGAACGTTACCACTTCAGCATTGAAGCCGACAAAGATGAATTCCCCGAGCTATCCTTATATGAGGAAGTGCTCTTTGAAGTATCTCCTGAAACAAAGAACTTCGATCCCAAGTCAGTGAACATCGCCTGGGAAGAAGCAAACATAGAACGGCTGACCGGCGGTAAATACAAAGTAACTTTCCGTAAGGCGGAGGCAAGTATCTCTATCATTGGTTACCCGGTAGCAAAAGAAAAGGAGTACGCCGCGATGCAGAAGAAATACGATGCGCTGTACAGATCTTACGAGCAGAAAGTAACCGAGAAACAGAAACAGGAACAGAGCGTGGAGGCTGTACTGAAAGAAGAGATCAGCCAACAGGAAAAGCTAATGACCACTTACCAACAGGATGAGAACCTGCGCCTGGCATTGCAAAGCGGAGCGAACGAAGCGGAGGAAGTTGCTTATCGCACTTTCCAGGTAAACAAGTTCGGCATCTGGAACTCCGATTGCCCCTCGAGCATGCCCAAAGGCATGGAATTGCTGGCCGAGTTCCAGAACAGCGAAGGCGCGGTGATAATACCAGAGGCGGTGTTCCTCATCGAAACAGAAAAGAACGCGGTGTATTCATTATACGATCATAAAAAGATCTGCTTCAATCCCTCCAATGAAAACACACTCATTGTCATCACCAACAAAGGCGAACTGGCCTGGTTCAGCAAAGCGGGCTTCGGCAACATTGCCAAAGGCACAAAAAAGTTTACCTTTAAAATGAACTGGAAAAAGAAAGCCTCGTATACACCCGAAGACATCAACGCCCTGCTGTAGCCGAACTATGAAACGTGCCATTTTTTATTTTGCATTTTTTATTTTACAGTTTACATTTTTGGACTGCCTTGCCCAAAAGGACAGCACTGTACTTAAGTATCAGGTAAAGGCGAACAAAGGCGCCTACCGTTTCTATCCTGATGACGCTTACTTTTTCGCGGGCTGCAGGAACAGGATCAAGATCACCAACATAAAGGGAGTAAAGAACTTTGAGGTAACGCTCAGCAATGGAACGCTTACCCGCCGTGACAGTTTTTTCTATATCAACAGCCCTATTGGCGGCAAAAGCCTTCTTTCCATTTACGAGATCGGTGCTGGAGGAAAGAAGAAGCTGGTGCGCAATAAGGAATACGAGGTGATCCCCTACCCTAACATCGAACTTAACGGGGTAAAATGCGATTCGGCCATGGGCAAACTGATGATGATGGGCGGAAGGATGTACGCGCGGTATAAGAAGACCAACGAGGTGATCCCGGTAAGTTCTTTCAAGATGGACCTTATGGAGAACAACAAGTTCGTGAGCGACAGCTCAGCCAACGATCGTTTAACCCAAAAAATGCGTGACTATGTGAACTCCCTGCCCGGCGGTTCGCTGGTATATATTAAGGATATCCGTTACCGGAAGCCCGATGGCAGTATGGAATCGGTGGCTGTGCTGAGGTTGTTCGTCTTTGAGGATGACAGGCCGCTGAAGTACGGGTTCTAAGGCCTGCCGACCCACCTTCTTAATCTCATTTTTTATTTATATTTGCCGTCCATTAAAAATGGCGAGGTAGCTCAGACGGTTAGAGCGCAGGATTCATAACCCTGAGGTCTCGGGTTCAACTCCCGATCTCGCTACAAGCCTCAAAAGCCACGGATTTCCGTGGCTTTTGCTTTACCTGCTCAGCTTTATCCAAAATAATCAACATCAGGTTTGCGGCGTATCTTTTTTTTATATATTTCCCCCGGTTTTGCAAAAAAACGCAGAAAAAGCCATTATGGCAAAGAAGAACAAGAAAGCAAAAAAGGCCCCTAAGGCAGCTAAAAAGCCGGCAAAGAAGAAGCCGGCTCCTAAAAAGCGCCCGGCGAAGCCTGCTTCTAAGCCAAAGAAAAAACCTGCGCCTAAGAAAGTAAAGGCGAAAGTGAAGCCCAAAGCGAAGCCAAAGGCGAAAGCAAAGGCAAAGGCAAAGCCCAAAGCAAAACCCGTTAAAGCGAAGAAAAGCAAGCCCGCTTCAAAGAAGGCAAAGCCAGCAAAGAAGGCAACGGTCGTTCGTAAGGTAAAACCGGCTCCTAAAAAGGTCGCGGCCAAGAAGCCCGCCAAGCAAGCGAAGAAACCTGTAAAGAAGCTTAAACCGGTTAAAGCAGTTAAGAAAGCACCTGAACCGAAAAAAGTGCTGAAGCCTGTGAAGGTGGCTGCCGTTAAGCCGATCGCGAAGCCTGTTAAAGAAGTCCCCGTAAAGCCAGAGATCATAATCCCTCCAAACGCTACAAGGATGACTGCCGAGGTACGTACAATGGTACCGCCCTTAAAGACAGGCAGGGGAAGGTCTTCGCAGCCGAAGGGCCCGCGCCTCATCAAGGCACCTATCATCACCACCGCTGTTCAGCAGGACATACCCATCAAGAACGAAAAGGAGCCTAAAGGCAAATTCGAACTTGAATACATGATCCATTGCTCCCCCTCTATCCTGTTCGAGTTCCTGGCTACACCCAGCGGACTGTCAGAATGGTTTTGCGACGATGTGAACATACGCGACGGCATTTTCAGTTTCTTCTGGAATGGCGGTGAACAAAAGGCCAAGCTCATTGGCTACCGCGAACCGCAGTACGTACGCTGGCAATGGCAGGACAAAGGCATTGGTTATTATTTTGAGTTCAGGATACAAACCGATGAGCTTACCGGCGAAGTGGCGCTGCTTGTTTCCGACTTTGCTGACAGCGACTCCGAAAAACAGACCTCTGCCCTGCTGTGGGACAGCCAGGTGCACAAGCTCATGCAGGTGATCGGTTCCTATTAGTCCCGGAATGAAGGACATCCTCAAAAAAAACGCCTTCTTTCTCCTTCCTTACCTTCTCTTTCTCCTCACCGTCGCGGCGCTTCTCATCTCCATGCAAAAGGGCGAGCTGCACCTGGCCATCAACAAGCACCACAATCCCTTTGCTGACACAATGTTTGTGCTCATCACCTACCTGGGCGACGGCTTTACGGTCCTTTTTGCGGTGTTCCTTCTCCTGTTCTATAACTACCGGTACGCGTTTCTTACCGGGGCCGCCAACGTGCTGGCCGCGGGGATCACGCAGGGGCTTAAACATCTTATCTTCCATGACGTTGTAAGGCCTGCCGCTTTCCTGAAAGACATCAAGGAGCTGTATTTGGTACCGGGTGTGGAGAACCTCTACAATTATAGTTTCCCTTCAGGCCACACCACCGCTGCCTTCGCGCTATACTTCAGCCTGGCCTTGATGTTCGAGAACAAGTTCGCCAAGTTCTTTCTTTTCTGTGTGGCGCTGCTCACAGGCTTCTCAAGGATATACCTCTCTCAACATTTCCTGGTGGATGTGTTCACCGGCTCCATCATCGGTACGCTTACCACCCTCTTTGTTTATCACTACATCGAAAAAAAACGGCAAGAGCGCTCCCCCGCATGGATGGAAAAAGCGTTGATGTCGGACCGTAACAAATGAAGCAGGCACTATTGATCATCGCCGCGGGAGCCCTGCTCTTTCTGCCTTTCCTTGGCTCGGTACACTTATTCGACTGGGATGAGATCAATTTTGCAGAGTGCGCGCGCGAGATGATCGTCACCGGTGACTACTCCAGGGTACAGATAGACTTCCAGCCATTTTGGGAAAAGCCTCCGCTCTTCATATGGATGCAGGCGCTGAGCATGAACATGTTCGGTGTCGGCGAATTTGCCGCGCGGCTTCCCAACGCCATCTGCGGCATCGTTACATTGCTGCTGGTGTTCTCCATAGGAAAAAGAACATTCGATGAGCGCTTCGGTTTCCTATGGGCACTTGCCTTCGCGGGATCCTTCCTCCCGCATTTTTATTTCAAGTCGGGCATCATCGACCCCTGGTTCAACCTCTTCATCTTTTGCGGCATCTATTATTTCATTCTCTTCAGCAATAATGAGAACGCCTCCGAGAATAACTCCACCAACAACAAGAGGCTGCTGCTTTCGGCCTTGTTCATCGGCCTGGGCATTATGACCAAAGGCCCGGTAGCACTCCTGGTATTTATCCTTTGCTTACTTGCCTATGCCGCCATCAAACGGTTCAGGAGCCCTGCCATCAGATGGAGACAAGCCCTGTTGTTCTTCCTTGCTGTAGGGCTTTGCGGAGGTATGTGGTTTATTGTGGAAGCATTAAGGGGACGGTTCGATGTGATCATGGAGTTCATCAATTACCAGCTGCGCCTGCTGCGCACCGAAGACAGCGGCCACGGAGGACCTTTCTTTTACCATTTCGTCATTTTGCTCATCGGCTGCTTTCCCGCGTCAATACTGGCATTGCGTGCTTTCGGGAAGAATGACGCCGACACCCCTTTTCAAAAACACTTTAAAGTATGGATGATCATCCTGCTGGTGATCGTACTGCTGCTGTTCTCACTCGTAAAGACCAAGATCGTTCACTACTCTTCTTTATGTTATTTCCCGCTTAGCTGGCTAGCGGCCTATTCTATCTATAGGATCATCAACCGTGAGTTGGGCTGGAGGCCCTGGATGACGGGCCTGCTGGTGTTCATCGGTCTTTCGATAGCAGCAGCCATCACTGCTTTGCCGCTTGTCAACTTTTGGAAGGAACAACTCATCAGTTCAGGCCTGGTGCATGATGACTTCGCACTTAGCAACCTGCAAGCCGAAGTACATTGGGCAGGTTATGAATGGATCATCGGCGCGATGTTCGCGGCATGTCTTCTTATTGGAACTTATTTTATCATGGGCCGCCGCTACCGCAGGGCCTTACTTTGGATATTCACCGGCAGCCTTGTTACCGTTAATATTGCCAGCGCGGTACTGGTACCCAAGGTGGAGCAATACAGCCAGGGAGCGGCCATAGAATTTTATGAGAAGCACAGTGGAAAGGATATTCCAGTGGAAACCTTAGGGTTCAAAAGTTACGCTCATCTGTTCTATACGGATAAGCGCCCGCATGTTCCTGTTGAGGGTGAGCATACACACTATGTCACGAAGGTTGACCCTGCTGAGGAGGACATCCTGAGGGAAAAGAAAGGACTAACTGAGATCTACAGGAAAAACGGTTTTATTTTCTGGGATAACGCAGGAAGTTGTTTCCTGCACTGAGGATCAGATCTCGCCGCTCTCTACAAGGCGGATCACATGCTCCACCATTTTGTCTTTCCCGTCAGCATCGTATTCTGATTTGAGGCTGGAACCGAAGAGGCAGGCCAGTGATTGCCACATGAAAGCGGAAAAGGAACCCCGAAGGTCTTTTACCAATTCATAAGATGTGCGGCCGGTTTGGCGGTCGATAAGCTTGATGAGCAGGCGGCCCTGGGTGATGGTAAGGTTCTTAAGGTCGGCTTCGAACTGCTTCTTAAGCTCGCCCTCTGCCTTCTTCATATAAAGCTTACGCTCCGCTTCCGAAGAAATGGTAGCAAGCTTGTTGTTGTACTCTTTTAGTTTGGCTTCAGCGAGGATGGCGTAAGGATAAACTTTCTTAACGTCGCGCTTCAGTTTCCAGTAGATCTGTTCCTGGTGTTTGTTCCTGAACTTAAAGGTCTCATATACCTTCACCTCGCGCAGTGTTACGCTCGGAATGGTATCACCATTGACTACCACGGCGGTTACCCTTGTGCCTGTTTGGGCGCTTAGGTTTAAGCCTGTGAGGATCAATGTTATGCTGAGTATTCTTTTCATTGCTGGAACCTCAAAGACAATAACTGTGCCAGTGGGTTTTTTATTGTATTAACTACGAAACTAGTGAATTTCAGGCGTTTTTGCAAATCCGGGTGTAATATGATTGGGCTAAAGCCCGGTTTTGATGATAGCGTTAACCCTGGCCTGAAGGCCAGGGAAACTCAGGGAAACTCAGGGAAATTAAAAGGGCATGTTGTTTTGCTGCTTCAGGCCCGATGTGCCAAGCACATCATATTTGTACTTTACATACGCTTCGCTGTAGGGTCTTCCGAACCAGGCCCAGCCGGCAGATTCATAATCGAACTTGCGGAAGCCCAGCCAGGGAGCGTAAAGCTGATCGGCGGTGATGCTGATATCCATGTTGGTTCCTAATGCACGACAGCGATTATTCTTCCCATAGCCCCACTTGTTGCGCACAAGGCCAATGCCGAGCTTGGCGTCAAAGTTCTTTCCTTCAAGCATAAGGTTAAGCGTACTGATGCGGTGTGTATACTTCTTCACCTGCACCCAATGGCGGGAAAAGGATAATCCGGCGTTGACAGGAGTGTTGAACTTACTGACCTTGTAAAAACCGGCATCCACATTAAAGCCATAAGAAAGCCCGGCCCCAAAGGTGTGGCCGATGCTGATACCGGGTGAGAAATAAAAATTACGCTCCAGCAATTCGTTGGCAGAAGTGCATAAGGAGCAGCCGATCAGGCAGAATATCAGGGCAAGTTTTTTCATCCGTCTTTACGAAAGACGGGAAATCCTGGAAAAAGTTGTGTGGACCTTAAAATTAATCTTGCGTACGGTTCTTTTTCCAGCGTGAGCCGGAGGAAGTGGCAGCAGCAGTGGCAGTTTTCTTAGTGGAGCCTTCTGCAAGAATATGGGAGGCAAAAAGCGCGGCGGTGATGGCCTCTTCCCCATCTTCTACACTGAGGTACTCGGGCTTGAAGTGCTGCTTCACAAAATGGGTATCGAACTTGCCGCTGGTGAAGGCCTTGTGGAGCAATACGAACTTACAGAACGAAAGCGTGGTTTCCACACCGGTGATCTGGTACTCATCAATGGCACGAACCATACGATCGATGGCCTCCTGACGTGTTTTGCCCCAGGTAATGAGCTTGGCGATCATGGGGTCGTAATAAATAGGAATAGGCATTCCTTCTTCGAAACCATCATCGACCCTCACTCCTGTTCCTTTGGGGATCCGGTAAGTGGAAAGCGTTCCGATATCAGGAAGAAAATTGTTACAGGGATCTTCGGCATACACCCTCACCTCCACCGCGTGTCCGCTGATGCTGAGGTCTTCCTGCTTAAAGCCGAGCTTCTCGCCGCGCGCCACCTTTATCTGCTCTTTCACCAGGTCAATGCCGGTGATCATCTCCGTTACGGGATGTTCCACCTGCAAACGGGTGTTCATTTCGAGAAAGTAAAAATTATTGTTTTCGTCGAGAAGGAACTCTACCGTTCCGGCACCTGTATAATCGCATGCCTTGCCAACGTTCACAGCGCATTCGCCCATTTGCTTGCGAAGGGCCGGAGTGAGTACGGAGGAGGGCGCTTCCTCAACAACTTTCTGGTGACGGCGCTGAATAGAACATTCGCGCTCAAATAAATAAACTATGTTGCCGTGGGTGTCGCCCAGTATTTGAATTTCGATATGCCGGGGACCCGCCACGTAGCGTTCAATAAAAACGGAGCCATCGCCGAAAGCGGAAGTGGCTTCGCTCACCGCGAGCTTCATCTGCTCTTCAAAATCTTCGATCCTTTCCACGATGCGCATGCCCTTTCCGCCACCGCCAGCACTGGCCTTTATCAAAAGTGGAAAACCGGTTTCGGATGCTATCTTCTTTCCTTCTTTCACATCCTTAATAGAACCCTCAGAACCGGGAACCATGGGGATCTTGTATTTTTTTGCAGCCGCTTTGGCGCTGAGCTTATCGCCCATCATATCCATAGCCTCGGGAGAAGGACCAATAAAAGTGATGCCCGCCTTCTTCACCTTGGCGGCGAACTCAGCATTCTCTGAAAGAAAACCATAACCGGGATGGATACCATCCACCTTTAATTCCTTCGCAACTTTAATGATCTTGTCACCGTCGAGGTATGACTTTGCGGAAGGCGGAGGACCAATACAAACAGCCTCATCGGCGTAGCGCACAAAGGGAGCTCCGCGGTCGGCCTCCGAAAAGACCGCCACTGTACTTATACCCATTTCCTTGCAGGAGCGCATCACCCTTAAGGCGATCTCCCCGCGGTTGGCAATGAGTATTCTTTTCATTCCTTTTTGTTAGAATCTCTCCAGCATGGAGAAGAAAAAATCGCCTTCTATAGCGGCGTTGGCATCGCTGTCGGAACCATGAATGGCGTTGGCAGCGATCGACTTGGCATACAGCGCACGGATGGTGCCGGGCTCCGCCTTGGTGGGGTCGGTAGCGCCTATAAGCTTGCGAAAACCAGCAACAGCATCGTTCTTTTCAAGGATGGCCGCCACAATGGGCCCGGAGCTCATATAGTCCACCAGCTCACCAAAGAAAGGACGCTCCTTATGGATAGCGTAAAACTGGCCGGCAGTTTCCTTGCTCAGCCTGGTATATTTCATGGCAATGATCTTAAAGCCTGATTCAGTGATCTTCGCGAGAATGCTTCCGATATGTCCGTTCTGCACAGCGTCGGGCTTGATCATGGTAAATGTCCTGTTGGTCGTCATAAGTATTCAGTTTAAAACCGGGCCGTGAAATTAAGAAAATAAATCATTTGCCCTTCCTCAAAGGAAATAATGCCCTTATAAATGGCATACCGGTCGATTTTTGGGTGAACACCCCTTTGCTGGTATCCTTAATATCTTCCACAGAATAGAACGCATCGGGGTTATGCTCACGGATGAGGAATACCACTTGTTCCACGTTCTTACGTTTTACTACGGTAAAGATCATTTTCACCGGTCCCATGGCGCCTTCACCCTTGAACACGGTAATGCCATGGTTCGCATTTTTGAGCGCCGCGATAAGGTTGTCACATTCTTTATTAGTGATGATGCGGAGCACCTGCCATCCCAGCGCCAGGGCCTCCTCTATCTCGAGCCCCACCCAGGTGCCGGTAGCGAAGCCGGCCGCCCATGCGAAATAGCAAATGGGGTTGCTCACATCGTTCATGATCTGTTTAACCACCAGGATCCAGATGAGCACTTCAAAAAAGCCCAGGACAGGAACTACTTTCTTAAAGCCTTTGGAAACAAAGATGTGGCGCAGTGTGCCGAGGGAAACATCGCATACCCGGGAGCCGAAAATAATGAGCGGCAGCAGGATCCAGTTGTAATAATCAAAACCTCCTTCCATGATCTCTGAATTGCGACAGGCGAAAGTAAGTATTATTTGTTGTAATTTAGTCTCCCAATTGTACGGATGAAAGCTGCGGAACTAAAGAAGCTGAAGACGCTTCTTAAAAAAACCAGGAACATTGTGATCGTTACCCATTGGAGCCCCGACGGCGATGCCATGGGATCTTCGCTGGGATTATACAACTACCTGGCGCTGAAAAAGCATAAGGTAACGGTGATCACCCCCAATGATTACCCTGCTTTCCTGGCCTGGCTTCCTGGCAACAATAAAGTGATCGACTTTAGCGTTGAGCAGGAAAAAGCAAAGAAGGCTGTGGAAAAAGCGGAGCTGATCTGTACCCTCGATTTCAATTCCATGCAGCGCATCGAGCGCCTTGGAAAATACATCCTCGATTCAGCCGCCCCCAAGCTTCTTATCGACCATCATCCGCAGCCCGAGAATTACGCGAGCTTTAACCTCCACAATACAAAGGCCAGCTCTACCTGCGAGCTGGTTTACGAGCTCATTCACTTGCTCGGCGACCGTAAGCGCATCGAGAAAAAGATAGCCTCCTGCCTTTATACCGGTATCATGACCGATACCGGTTCGTTCCGTTTCAATTCCACTACTCCTCGTACGCACAGGATAGTGGCTGAGTTGATAGAGGCAGGCGCGGTGAACCACGAGATACACGGGCGCATTTACGATACCAATACAGAGGACAGGATGAAGCTGCTGGGCTATTGCCTGTGCGAGAAGATGAAAGTATTCCCAGGATATCATACCGCTCTCATCAGCCTCTCCAGCGCTGAGCTGGAGCGTTTCAATTATAAGAAAGGCGATACCGAAGGTGTGGTCAACTATGCCCTTGCTATCGAGGGCATCCGCTTCGGGGCTTTTTTCGTGGAGCGCGATGGCAAGATAAAGACCTCCTTCCGTTCGAAAGGAGATTTTGATGTAAACAAGTTCGCGCGTGCCCATTTCCAGGGCGGCGGCCATCGCAACGCGGCAGGCGGCATGAGCGACATTGGCCTTGAAGAAACAGTAACAAAGTTCGAGGGACTTTTGCCTTCTTATAAAAAGGAGCTGGAATGAAAACGCTGGTCCTTTCTTTTGTCACTTGCCTCCTTTCGCAACTATTATCCTGCAGTAGTAACCAGCCAAAGACCGCACCTCCAAGGCCCAGCGAGCTCAAAGAACCGCTGATGGATGCCAACAAGGCGATAGCGCAGAAAGAAAGCGACCAGATAGACGCGTACATACGCCAACAAAAGCTCGACAGCATGAAAGCTTCAGGCACGGGGCTGCGTTATATGATCTATAAGAAAGGTACCGGCGCGAAGGCAACGAATGGTATGCTCGCGAACGTAAGCTATAAGATAAGCCTGCTCGATGGAAGGCAATGCTATTCATCGGAAAAGGATGGCAACAAGGAATTCCTTATTGGCCAAGACATTGTAGAGAGCGGGCTTCACGAGGGGATCACCTATATGAAGGCAGGCGACAAGGCCATGTTCATCATTCCTTCACACCTTGCTTTCGGCCTTAGCGGTGATGGCAACAAGATACCTCCCCGCTCAAGCGTGGTATATGATATTGAACTTCTTTCATTACGGATGCCACAGTGAAAAAAAGTTTGTGGTTTGTCGCTTGTGGTTTGTCGTTCACGGTTTCCTCCTGTGATCATAAAGAAAAATATCCCGGTTATTCTGAAACCACTTCCGGCCTTTTATACAAGGTACTTTATATAGGCGATGGCGAGCAGAAAGCCAAGGGCGGCGACGTTTTTGAGCTGGTGATGAACTATCGCACGATAAAGGATTCGGTTTTCCTTGACAGCAGGATACAAAACACAACAGGAACTGTTTTCGTGCCCTCAGCCATCATCAGCTTTCGCGGAAGTTTTGAGGAATACCTGATGGAGATGAGCGAAGGCGACAGTGTTTCTTTTATACTAAGCGCCGATTCAGTATTTAAAAATATTCTCAAGCTGCCTTTGCCGCTTTTTATCTCCGGCGGCGAGATGATGAAGATAGACGCGAAGTTGCTCAACATCCTGAACCCCGACGAATACATTAGCCGTATGGAGGCGATCGACGAGCTAACGGCGGGGCTTGACCTGAAGGAAGCGCTGGCGAGGAACACATTTATAGAAAAGCAATACCCGGGCATAGAACCCACTGAGCCCGGCCTTTATTTCATCTCTCTTAAAGAAGGGAAAGGCCTGAGGGCCGAGCGGGGAAAGACCCTGCTGGTGAAGTACCGTGGCACCTTCCTCGATGGCAAGGAGTTCGACAATTCCTGCTATGAAAAACCCCTTGAGTTTACCCTTGGCGAACAGGAGCAGGTGATCCATGGATTGGAACGGGGAATACCCCTGATGCGTGAAGGAGGCAAAGCAAAATTTATATTATCTTCGCAGCTCGCTTTCGGAGAGAACGGCTCCTCCACCGGAATAGTGCCACCATACACTTCCGTTGTTTATGAAGTAGAGCTCCTGAAAGTGAATTAAAAACTAAAACAGAAAAAAATGAAAGCTTACGGATCAATGATGATTGCCCTTGCCAGTGTTGTACTGCTCAGCTCATGCGAAAACTCACCCTACCCCGGCTACGAAATGGCGGAGTCAGGGCTGTTCTATAAATTCCACAAGCGTGATGAGAAAGGTGTTACCCCAAAAAAGGGCGACATTGTTACTGTGCGTATGACCTATAAGAACGACAAGGACTCCCTGATGTTCGACTCCAAGAAAATGAGCCAGGATGGCAGCGGTGCGATCCAGTTCCAGCTTTCAGATCCCACCTTTAAAGGCAGTTTTGAAGATGCCGTTTATATGATGTCGGCCGGCGACAGTGCCAGCTTCCTCATCAATGCCGATTCACTTTTCGAAAAGACCTTCAAGCAAAAAGAACTTCCTCCCGGTATTACCAAGGGAAGCCTCCTCACTTTTGAAGCCAGCCTGGTAAAGTTCATCACCAAGGAAGAAGCTGAAAAAGAACAGCAGAAGCGCATGGAAGAGCAGCGCATTATGATGGAAAAGAAGAAAGGTGAGGAGCCTATGGCCATCGCTAAATATATTGCTGACAACAAGATCACCACAAAGCCCACCGCCAGCGGCCTCTACTACATTGAGGTTGCGAAAGGCAAAGGCGCCAGGGTCAAAGTGGGTGACACTATTCAGGTACATTATAAAGGCACCTTCCTCGATGGCACCGTGTTCGATTCATCAGAGGGCGCACCCAAGCCTATCGAGTTTGCCATTGGTGTTGGCAACGTGATCAAAGGCTGGGATGAAGCGCTTCCCATGATGAACGTTGGTGGCAAGGCCAAACTGGTGATCCCTTCGGAGATCGGCTATGGCGCCATGGGCATGCAGGGCGGCATTCCTCCTTACTCTCCGCTTGTTTTCGAAGTGGAAGTGGTGGGAGTAAAAAAGTAGAACCGTTTATCCATAATTCATGAGAAAGCTGATCCTCCTGGCTGCAGCCAGTATTTTAGTTGCCTGCGGCGGCGCATTTGCCCAAGGCCCCAAGCTCAAAGTAAAAAAGGTAAAGAAGCCAAAGACGGTGACCACCTCCTCAGGTCTTGAGTATACTATTTTCCAGAAGGGAAATGGCGCTAAAGCCGCTAATGGCGATAAGGTAAAAGTGCATTACGTAGGAAAACTTACGAATGATACTGTGTTCGACAGCTCCAGGAAACGCAACGAACCTTTTACCTTCAAGCTCGGAACGGGTGAAGTGATACCGGGATGGGACGAGGGCGTTGCGCTGCTTCAATGCGGCGACAGGGCCACTTTTAAGCTTCCCGCTAAGCTCGGCTACGGCGACCAGGGGGTAGGAAATATTCCCGCGGGCTCAACGCTCATCTTCGACGTAGAACTTTTGGAAGTGATACCGGGAGTAAAGCCCTGGTCAGTAAAAGGAAAAGACACTGTGAAGATGGCCAGCGGGCTGAAGTACGTTATGATCAAGGCGGGTGAGGGCGATAAGCCCAAGGCGGGCGACAGGGTGAGCGTGCATTATTCAGGTTACCTTCTTGACGGCAAACCTTTCGACTCTTCTGTAGAGCGCGGCGAGCCTTTCAACTTTCAGCTGGGAAAAGGCATGGTGATAAAGGGTTGGGACGAAGGCATTGCGCTGCTCAACAAAGGCGCGAAGGCCAAACTGGTGATCCCTTACGATCTTGCTTATGGCGCCGATGGACGCCCCCCTGTGATCCCCGCGAAGGCAACACTTGTGTTCGATGTGGAGCTCGTGAGCTTCGCTCCGAAAGTTTCGGCGGTACCTTATGATATTAAGGGCAAAGAAGAAAAGACGACCGAAACAGGACTTAAATATGTTGTGATCAACAAAGGCACAGGCGCCAAAGCCGAGAAAGGTAAAATGGTGAAGGTGCATTACACCGGCTATTTCGAAGACGGCAAAATATTCGATTCCTCCGTAGAACGCGGAGAGCCCATCGACTTTCCGCTCGGACAGGGCATGGTGATCCCCGGATGGGAAGAAGGCATTGGCCTTATGAGCGTGGGTGATAAAATGCGGATGATCATTCCTTACCAACTTGCCTACGGCGAAAGCGGCAGGCCTCCGGTCATCCCTCCGAAATCAAATTTGATATTTGACGTTGAATTAGTAGACGTCAAGTAGCCCCCAGCCTGACCCCCTGTGTGTGTCCCCCTATCTCTAACCAGACAGGGGGAGAAATAAGAAAGCCAGACGAAACGTCTGGCTTTAACTTATATAACAATGCAGACCTATAAGCCGGGTTCTGTCGGGTCCTATCATTTATCTGGGATCAAGCTTGCGCCGGACCTCCTGCAACCTACCCGTCATTATTGAGCGGGCCGCTCAATGACCTATTTGGTTTTACAGCTCCCGAGGTTTTTTCTCCCGGCAAGTTACCCTGCCGCGAGGTGGGCTCTTACCCCACCTTTTCACCTTTTCCCCTTGCGGGGTAGTTATTCTCTGTAACACTCTCTGTCGATCAGGCTTTCGCCTGACCTCCCCTGCTTTTCGCAGGGCGGGATACCCTTTGCTGCCCGGACTTTCCTCTGCGCCCAAAGGCACAGCGATAGAACAGCCTGCGTTGCAAAGATAATGTTTAATGGAAAATGGCTAATGGTTAATGGATTCCAATTAACTTTGTTAGGATGGCGTACAAGAGCCTTATTTTTAATGATCCTGTTCACGGTTTTGTAAGTGTGAACGATCCCCTTATCGCGCAGCTTATCGACCATCCCTGGTACCAGCGCTTACGAAGGATCAAGCAGTTGGGGCTCACCAACCTGGTTTATCCGGGGGCATTGCATACCCGCTTTCACCATGCCATTGGCGCCATGCACCTGATGGCCGAGGCCATTGACGTATTGCGCTCAAAAGGCAATAAGATAAGTGACGAGGAAAGACGCGGAGCGCTTATCGCGATCCTGCTCCACGATATAGGCCACGGTCCTTTTTCCCATTCGCTGGAACACAGCATTGTGCATGGGGTTACTCATGAAGACATCTCCGAGCTGTTCATGGACCGCCTTAACAAGGAGTTCAAAGGGCAGCTATCAACCGCGATCAGTATCTTCCGCGATGAACATCCCAAAAAATTCCTGCATCAATTGGTGTCGAGTCAGCTGGATGTTGACCGCCTCGACTACCTGGTGCGCGACAGTTTCTTTACCGGCGTTTCGGAAGGGGTGATCAGCGCCGAGCGCATCGTGAAGATGATGAACGTAGGCAACAACGAACTGGTGGTGGAAGCAAAAGGGATCTATTCCATTGAGAAGTTCATCCTGGCCCGCCGCCTCATGTACTGGCAGGTGTACCTGCACAAAACGGTATTGAGCGCCGAGAACCTGTTGGTGCGTACATTGAAAAGGGCCAAGGAGCTTGCCGGGCAGAAGAAAGAACTTTTCTGCAGCCCTGCCTTGCATTGTTTTCTTTACAATAAATACAGCAAGAAAGATTTTCTTAAAGACCCTACCCTGCTTCAAACCTTTGCCGACCTGGACGACAACGACATCATAAGCGCTATAAAGGTTTGGATGAAGCACAAGGACACCGTACTCTCCACCCTTTGCACCAATCTTATTCAGCGCCGCCTTTACCGTGTAGAACTGCAGAAGGAACCTTTCAGCACGACCAGGCTAAAAGATCTGCGTGAAAAAGTAAAGAAGAAGTTAAAGATCAACGATAAGGAAGCGGAGTATTTTGTGGTATGCGGCGAAGTTTCCAATGACACCTACCGTGCCGACGAAGTAAGCATCAATATTCTTTTTAAAGACGGCAAGATCCTCGACATCTCTGAAGCATCGGACCAGATGAACCTGGAAGTACTTTCGAAGACCATCCGCAAGCACTATTTGTGTTACCCCAAGGAGTAAGCCATGAAGCGTTTTTTAAGCACCCTGCTCCTATCAGCGGCCGCAAGCCTTGGCTTCGCGCAGCTCAATGATATTAAGATCATCATCCCGAAAGAGTTCGGTTTCACCTACTACGACTTCCTGCAATTCCTTCCGGGCGAAAAATACCATATTGTGTGCGGCAACGCGCTCTCGGTGGTGAACACCGAAACTTCGGAAGTAGTTGACGAGGTAGACCTGAGCTTTGGCGCGAAGAACCTGAGCGTAAGCGGCGATGGCAAATACATTTCGGTAACCATCAACAACGAGCTTCATGTATACACCTTCGCGGCGCAAAAGCTCAGGCTCTTTCTAAAGGTAGGAACGGCAGACCTTATCAGCGGACAGCCCAACGGGCAATACTATGGCTCGCTGCCCGTGGGCGGAGCGGCGTTTACGGCCAAATCCAACGAGATCTATGTGAGCATTGGCTCCTTTACACTTCTTTACAACATCGAAACAAAGAGCGTTGTTTCCTCCTTTGCTTTCCCCGTTGCCGATTACGTGGTGCATTCAGGCCTTTACAACAAGAAACAGGAAGCAATACTCTTCAAAACGACCGGACAAACTTCTTCCGTAGTTCGACAGTCGCTGACCGACCTGAGCAAGTTCAGTGAGGTGATCACTAATACCGGCGCGGCCTATAAGATAAGGGTGCGCGACTCACTTGCCTTTTGCTTTACCGCCGACAAATATTTCGCGCTTAACCTCGAGACAGGGAAGGTGGTGCACGAGATACGCGCCCCGATCTATGACCTTAGTAATTACGATGAATATAAGATCGACAAGAAATACCTGGAGGAAGCCAACAAGCGGCCGGCACTGACAAAGCCCGACACCATTAACTTTTCGCGGGATGAATACATCTATGACATGGACCTGATCTCGAAGCAGGGGCTTGGCGTTTACGCCACCTCCAAAGGTTTGAAGCTGATCGACCTGCGTACCCATAAGCTGCGCCAGGACTTCAAAGGCATCTTTATGAACATCAAAGTATCGAACAACGGCACCCGCATGGTTAGCAATGGCTACACGCCTTATAAGGCTTTGCGGGTACACGATCCCTTAACGATGAAGCTCATCTCCGAACGTCCTTCGATGGGCAACCCCATTTATTCGGCAAGCATGAGCCCCAACAACCGCTGGTTGTACACCAATTGCGGGGGCTCCGGATTTTTGTGGGACCTGCGCAACTTCAGCAAGTATGCCGAGGTACGCGACATTTCGGGCAGCGATACTTCTTTCATCTACAATACCTTTTTTCTGAACGACTCCACTTTGATGGTCAACTCAGGAAAGGATATAAAGTCAATGAACCTGTGTCTTTACAATATCAACAAAAAGAAATATGAAAAAGTACTGAAGAAAGGAGTTCTGGCCTTTAGTTCTGGGTTCTTGAACGGGGAGTTCTACTACTGCACCTATACCAGCCTGAACATTATCAACCTGAAGACGATGGCAGAGGAAAAATACGAGGGCCTCTTCTCGCTGGCTGCCTCGCCTATGTACAAGATCGTGAACTATACCAATGACCTGGTGTTCGTGCCGGAGGCCGGCAAATACAAGATCGTGAACCGGAAGACGAAAAAGACCGAATACGAAAGCACCTCCTGGTCGGTGACAGGAAGGGTATTGATAAGTCCTGATGGAAAATACGTGTATACGCCCAGCCAGATCACCAAGAAGAAGAACTTCAATGGCGTGGATGTAGACATGCCGGTGAATGCCATTGTGAAGATCGACATGAGCAAGAAGGAGATCGTACAGGATTTCGCGCAAACATATTTCCCTTATGACTGCGTGATGAAGAACGGCGGCAAGGTGATCGGAATATGGTATATCAAGCATGATGTAGCCAACTATTCAGAAGAAAAAGAAACCGTTTATTCCGAATATGATACCGAAACGGGAAAGGAGCTCTTCAGCAAGACGCTCCTGAAGACCAAGGATATTATCTCCTTCCATTTTACCAGTGAGAACGGCAAGTATTTCGCGCTGAACGACCCTACCGGCACCCTACTGAAGGTGTTTGATGAAAAGGGCGACCTGGTCATCGACCTGAGCGACACCAAGGTGGCCATGCCCAATTGTTTCTTTATCGAAAGCAGGGAGCAGCTCATTGTCACCAGCACGATGCACTCATTGGCCACCTTTGTTGACCTGAAGAAAAAGAAAGTGACCGGCCAGCTGGCCAATGCCAGTAAGGATGATTTTTTTCTGATCACTTCCGACCTGCATTACCTGGGCTCGAAGGATTTTGTGAAGAGCATCCGTTTCAAATACGAGAGCGAGATCTTCAGCTTCGAACAGTTCGACGCCTATCTTAACCAGCCGCACAATGTGCTGAGGGCTTTCGGCTGTTCTGACAGCGCGCTCATAGGGGCTTACGAGGCCGCCTACCTGAAACGGATGAAGGTGCTTAACCTCAAGCCGGAGAGCGCGATCAATTTCAGCGCCATGCCTACCCTGCAGTTTGTGAAAATGAAAGAAAGCAAGGCGGGCACTGCCAGCTTCGCGCTGAGCGCCAATAAGGGAAAGAACAATCTGGCAAATCTTGTAGTGTATAACAACGGTTCGCAGGTATTGTCGGAGCCCATCCCCGCCGACCAGAGCGCCAAATACGACAAGGAACTTTTGTTCGAGACCTCTTCGGGTATCAACCGCTTTGAGTTCATCATCAGGGATGAGATGGGGCTTGAAAGTCCCCGCATTACCCGTTTCTTCAACAATACCGACATGGTGAAGCCCGACCTTTACCTGGTAGTGATCGGCAGCGAAAAGTTCAAGAACAACGCCTATGACCTTAGCTACGCGGTGAAGGACGCAACGGATATGGCCAACACCATGACCAATTCCAAGTCCTTCCGCAACGTGGTAACGCGCAAGATCTTTAACCAGAGCTTCAACACCGACTCCATCAGGCAATTGGGCGCTTTCTTTTCGAAAGCCGGTGTGAACGATGTGGTGATGGTGTTCTTCGCCGGTCACGGTTACCTGGATGGAGGCATGAACTATTACTTCCCTACCTATTACACCGACTTCAGCGACCCCAAGATCAATTCGGTGGCCTATAAGGATTTTGAAAAGCTGTTCCAGGAAATGAAACCCACGCGCAAGCTGATGTTCATCGATGCCTGCTTCAGCGGCGAGGTGGACGAGGATGGCGGCTTCCAGGAAAAGAAACAGAACGGCAAAGACAGTACACGAGCTGTATTGTCCACCCGCTTCGGGAAGAGCACAGTGCTGGAAATGTCGAAGGCGGTATTCTCTGACCTGCGCCAGAACTCGGGAGCAACTATCATTTCATCGGCCGGCGGCCGCGAAGCGGCTTTTGAGGGCGGCGAATGGAACAACGGCCTGTTCACCCATTGCCTGCTGGATGCTTTGAGCAAGATGAAGGCCGATGAGAACCGTGATAAGAAAGTGACGCTGAGCGAGCTGCAAAAATATGTTTCGGTAGAAGTATCGCGGCTGTCGGGGGGAAAGCAAACGCCTACTTACCGGATGGAGAACACCGTGCTTGACTACGAGCTCTGGTAGGAATTCGAAGAAAATTAGGGAACGTATCGGTTTTTTTATACATTTAGGAAGTTTTTCACCTCTAACACCCGACGCATGAGAAGAAAACTGACCCTCTCTGTACTGCCCCTCTTTTTATTTTTTATCACTGCCTCCGCCCAGGGAACCTGGACACCGGTAACGGCCGTGGCGCCCGATTCAAGCGGCGGCGGTATGCTGTTGCTTACCGATGGTACCATTATCTGCAAGAGCACCAATGGCGGTACCGGCGGTATCGGCAACGGCTGGATGAAGCTGACGCCCGACACCACTGGAAGTTATATAAAAGGAACCTGGTCGCTCATCAAGCCCATGTTCAACACCCGCCTGTACTATTCCTCGCAGGTGCTGGTTGACGGCCGCGTTTATGTGGCCGGCGGCGAATACGGCACCGGTCTTGCCAAAGGAGAAACCTACGATCCCCTCACCAATTTATGGACCCTCACACCCAACCCAGGACAGAACGTTAGTGATGCCTGCTCCGCCCTAATGCCCAACGGAAAAGTGCTGCAAGCCCTTGTGGCTGGAAGCCTTAAGAGCAACCTCATGTACGATCCGGTGAGCAACACTTACGCTCCTGCCGGAACTTGTCTTGGAATTCACAACGAAGCCTCCTGGGTAAAACTTCCTGACAACAGTATCCTGCAGGTGGATCGTAACAGCACCGCTTCAGAGCGTTATATCCCTACACTCGACCAATGGATCGCCGACGGAACCGTACCCGTTCCATTATACGATCCGTATGGACTGGAGACCGGCGCTGCACTTCTGCTGCCTGACGGCCGCGCTTTCTTTATCGGCTCATTGGGAAAAACAGCATATTACACTCCTTCTGGAAACAACAATCCCGGCACCTGGGCCGCTGGACCTGACGTTCCTCTTGGCAAAGGACAGCCCGACGCGAGCGGAGCCATGCTGGTTGACGGCAAGATCCTCATCGCCGTATCACCCGCCGCTTCTTCGAGCAACCACTTTCCGAAACCTACAACCTTTTACGAATTCGATTACCTTACCAATACGTACACCCTTCTCACGGCTCCTAACGGCAGCGCCTCTATTAACGAGTCGGCCTATGTGTTCAATATGATCGACCTGCCCGATGGAAGAGCCATGGTAGCCGAACAGGACAACAAACAATTCTATGTCTATACACCTGCCGGCGCTCCACTGGCGGCGGGCAAACCCACCATCAGCCAGGTGATCCAAACCAGCTGCACTAATTTTAAATTGACCGGCACTTTGTTCAACGGTATCAGCGAAGGCGCCGCTTATGGCGACGACTGGCAGATGAGCACCAATTA
>JANWJV010000068.1 GCA_025451785.1 Bacteroidia bacterium
ACAGTAACTGTGTAAGTGGTAGTAAGGGTAGGGCTTGCCAGCGGATTTGAAATACTTGTGGAGCTTAAACCCGCAGAAGGCATCCAGGAATACGTGGCACCACCTGATGCTGAAAGTTGAACGGAGCCACCATTGCAAATGCTGTCGTTGTTTGAAACCTGGGCAACAGGGCTCGGGTAGACAGTTACCACACAGGTATCTGAAACGGAGTTATTAGCTCCGTCGGTTATTGTTACGGTAAAAATGGTTGTTGCGCTAGGGCAAACAATAATAGAACTTGTTGTTTGTGATCCCGGGCTCCATGAATAGGTGAATGGGAAAACCCCGCCGCAGCTCTTTGCTAGCACCGTGTCGCAGCTGCCTGAGCATATCGCTGTGCCTGTTGCGGTGATGGAAAGGGGAAGGGGAGAACAAAGTGTATTTACAGTTCCGCCCCTCTGCACAACAGTAGCTGAGCTTTTAATTATTGTTCCGGCATTGACCTGTGTTGGTGGAAGGGTTGTTATTGTAGCCGCAACAGTTGTTATTAAGGAAAGGATGGAATCGTTACATGTATTGTTAGTACATCCCATGTTGCCTGAGGAATCGGTCTTTATCAGGTAAAACTCTCCGACACCGGAGCCGGTGGCATAACGTATCGTCATCCCCAACATGATGAATCCCCCATCGGTGGTTTGCTGAACCGATTGACCAAACTCGATTTCAACACTTGACGTACCGTAGGATTTCGCCCACAGGAGATTGCCATTGGCATCGGTTTTGAAAAGGAAGGCATCCTCATCAACAGCGCCAAAGAAAAATTTCACGCCGGTTACAACAAATCCCCCGTCGCTGGTCTCCTTAACACAAGCGGGCTCCTGGTAAGCAAATGCGTCACCATATGTTTTCGACCAAAGAACATTCCCCAGCGAATCGGTTTTGATCAAATAAGCATCGTCGTTAACACCTGTTCCGAAACTTTGGGTGGCGCCAACAATAATATAGCCCTTGTCGGATGTTTGCCTCACAAAGCCGGCGCCATCTGCATTTATTCCACCATAGGCCTTTGTCCATAAACTATCGCCAAGGCTGTTCGTTTTGATAAGGTATATATCCCCATTGCCCGCTCCAAAGCTGCCCGTGAAACCTGTAATAATATAGCCTCCGTCACTTGTCTGTTGACCTGAAGCGCCAAAATCATTGGCCGATCCTCCGTAGGTTCTTGTCCAGAGCGTATCGCCAAGGCTGTTTGTTTTAATAAGATAAACATCGGAGAGGCCGCTGCCTGCTTCGTCAGTAGAGCCGGCAATAAAATACCCGCCATCGGAGGTTTGTTCAACATAGTTTCCTGCCTCGGGCAGGGTTCCGCCAAAAACTTTTGTCCAAATGGAATCACCATTGGCATTGGTCTTTATCAGGTACACATCCTGTTTGCCTTTGTTTATGCTATCGTTATCGGTAACCCCGGTAATAATATAGCCCCCGTCGGAGGTTTGCTGAACATAGCGGCCAAAGTCATCTCCCAATTGGCCAAACACCCGGGTCCACAAGGTATCGCCAAGGGCATTGGTCTTTACCAGGTAAATATTGCTTGCTACCGCCGCGTTAATACCGTAGCTCCAGGTTTCCCCAACCATAATATATCCCCCGTCTGTAGTTTGCTGTACACAATCACCCCGTTCATTGTCTCCGCCCCCGTATTCTCTTTGAAAGGTGATCTGCGCTGAGGCTCCGGCTGCACTCAGCAGGACAACAGCGCTGAAAAGAATCAAACGGGTGTAGAGTGTTTTCATTTTGCTTTTTATCTTAATAATGTAACATCGCCTGACTTCTTTATTTTCTCATTATCTAATGTTATTACAGTAAGGGTCCAAACAAACACGCCTGCGGGCTGAGCGGTGTTTTTAAACGTGCCGTTCCATCCAACGGATTGATCGTTGGAATGAAATACTTCCTGGCCCCATTGGTTAAATACCCTGAAGTCAATTTCATTGAAAGGGCCTCCCCTGACAAGGAGCAGGTCATTCTTGCTGTCGCCATTAGGAGTGAATGCCGTAGGGATGGCTGGATCATTTTTCTTGTTCTCTGTAGGCGGTGGTACGGTAACCGTAGCTTTGGTGCAATTGATGGTATCGGATATAAATTGCCAGAAATCACCTAACAAAGTAGGGTTTAAACACCCAGTTCCAATATACCCGCAGGTATCAATACTAAACCCGATCGCGTTAGCGCGTGGACTTGCCGGTAAGCTGGCAAGTTTTAACCAGGTATTGGAACCGGGATAGTATTCCCAAAGATCGTTCAACCCACTGCTCCCGGTGCTGCCCGTGCCAATGTATCCGTTTGTACAAATGGCAAAACCAATAGCCCCCTCTCTAGTGGGGCCTCCTACGTTTGCCTTTTGTGTCCAAACATCGGTATTGGGGTCGTATTCCCAAAAATCCTTTGTTGGAAATGAACCATCATTCCCTGTGCCCACGTATCCTTTTGTACCGATAGAAAAGCCAACCGGCATTTGCCTTCCGCCGCCCCCGTAGTTTGCTTTCTTGGTCCAGGAATTGGATACCGGATCATACTCCCAAAAATCACTCAGTGGAGAACTGATTCCGGCGCCGGTGCCTACATATCCTTTCTTCCCGATAGAAAAACCAACAGCCTGATATCTTCCGGCACCCGCAAAATTTGCTTTCTGGGTCCAGGTATTCGCGATGGGATCGTACTCCCAAAAATCGGTGTGGAAAGAACCAAAGTCATATCCGGTTCCTAAATAACCCTTTGTGCCGATTGAAAAGCTAACGGCTAAAAAGCGAGATCCTATGATGTTTGCTTTTTGGGTCCAAACGTCGGAGATGGGATCGTATTCCCAGAAATCGTCCTGAACCCAATTAGACACTGAATCGTTTCCTGTGCCTACATACCCCTTGGTTCCTATGGAAAAGCCCGTAGCGCCTTGCCTGGGTATCCCGCCGAAATTCGCTTTTTGTGTCCAGGTGCCCTGGGCCTTTGTTTGAAAGGGAAGGCACAGTTGTAACAAGAGAATAAATGAGGCTGCGGTGGTTCGGAGTGGTTTCATGTCTGTAAAAGTTTTCCTGATCTATCTATTCAACTATGAACTTACCTTCCGCCACCACTTCTTTGTTGTTTTGCAGTTGGAAAAAGTGAAGGCCATTGGCAAGGTCCTGCATTTCAATATGCACCTCGTTGCCTGTAATGTTGGCCATGGTTCGTACAAGCTTCCCCTGCGCGTCAAAGAGCAGCAAGGTACAGTTCTCTTTTTTTGAATTGCTAAAGGCCAGCGTGGAAGAAACATGGCTTGGGTTGGGATAAAAGCGATAATTGTTAGCAGTGTTTAAAGAAGGAACACTTGTAAGACTATTGCCGTACTTCCATAGTTCGGTGCCGTTGGTAATATCGTAGGCGGTAAAATACAAAGCGCCGGTAACGTTTGTTAATTTGGAAGGGGAAGAGCTTCCCGGACCGGGGTTAATGTCGGCAAGCATCACCGTTCCCACCGAGGTTCCTGTGCTTTTCCATAGTTCGATGCCCTTGCTGCCATTGTCGGCGCTAAAGAACAAGGTATCGCTTACATTGCACAAATAGCTGGGCGTTGAGCCGCCGGTTCCGGGATAGATATCTTTTACCAGTACTGTTCCTGAAGCAGTGCCATCACTCTTCCATAGTTCCGATCCGCTGGTAGGGGTGTAGGCCTGGAAGAACAAAGTGTTCTTTATCCTGCATAAATTGTCGGGATTGGAAGCGTTGGCGCCCGGGTAAATATCTTTTACCATCGTTGTTCCTGAGGCTGTTCCATCGCTTCGCCATAGTTCCATCCCGTTAACTCCATCGTTCGCTCCGAAATACAGTGTGTCGTTAACATTGGTTAACAGGTAAGGATCGGAACCTGCTGATCCCGGGTTAATATCCTTAACCATTACGGTGCCAGTAGCTGTCCCGTCGCTTTTCCATAGCTCCACTCCGTTGGTGCCGTCGTTTGCCTGGAAATAATAAGTACCCTTTATAGCGCAATAGAGAGAAGGGCCGGAGGCGGGTATGCCACTGGTGCTCCCCGGATTAATGTCTTTTACCTGTACGGTGCCGGTGCTTGTACCGTCACTCTTCCATAGCTCCTGTCCTGTTGTGCCATCGTTAGCGGCAAAGAACACGGTGCCGTTTACGTTGCACAAATTTCCAGGATAGGAATCGTTGGACCCCGGATTAATATCCTTCAGCAGCACTGTACCTGCCGTGGTGCCGTCGCTTTTCCATAATTCAAGGCCGCCGGCCGTTGTGTATGCATAGAAAAGGAAGGAGCTGTTTATCCTGGTCATACCGCCGGGATAGGAGCTGCCTGTACCAGTATTAATGTCCTTTACCATTACGGTACCTGTAGTTGTTCCATCGCAGGTCCACAATTCATTTCCTTCATTGCCAAAGGGCTTTACCGCTGAAAGGAACAAGGTATCGTTGATATCGGCTAAGTTCGAGCATGCTATGGGTAAGAACATGGTGGTACCTGTGAAGGTTCCGTCGCTTCTCCATAAATGGGTTCCGTTCACTCCATCCCAGGCGTTGAAATAAAGTGTGTCGTTCACGGCAGTGAGTTGAGCGGGGTCAGAGCCGCTTGGTCCGGGATAAATATCATAGACCAAATACTGTGAAAAGCTGAGTGACGACAAACAGAAGAGGGAGCAGAAGAGGAGTTTTGTTTTCATTTTATTTAGGGATAAAGTTTCAATTTTTCATTGTTGCTTATACAAGCGTAAGGCGGTGTTACATAATTGACATATTGCTTAGTGCGTGATTAAGGCCTACAAAAAAGCCTACAACAACTGTTAGAACACTGCCTCCAATAATGACTATCCTTCTTCCCCTGCGGTATTCTTTTTCCTGTGCGCTTGGAAAATAATCGTTGAGAAAGCGCTTGAGTTCCTTCTTTGTTACCGGGTAGTCCTTACTGCTGCCATTCTGCATGATCACCCTGGAGATATAGCTGGTATCGGGCCTTTGAAGGATCTGGGCAGAAGCAAACATTTTACCGGAATCAAATTTTACACTGGGAGTAAGACCATATTTTGACCGGTTTATATTATATTTTTTGAGCTCCTCCTGGTCAATGGTTTTACCCAGTTCAGGACACAGTTCAATTACTTTGAGACCGTCAACTGAATAGCTTTCCGCTTTCGTGGTATCCTGTGCTTTCGTTTGAAAGGGGATACACAATTGCAACAGGAGAATAAAAGAGGCTGCGGTGGTTTGGATCGTTCTCATTTGCCGAAAGATTTAGAAAACCCGATACTGAACTGGTTATAATGAAAGTTTTCACCAGGATAAAAGAGAATGCCGTACTCAGGTCGGATGGCCCATTTGTTAAGGTCGGTGCTCAGCGCGAGACCGAAATTTACAGCGAGCTGATCACCACAATCTTTGCAAAGTGTCATAAGGTATTTGGGCGCAATGTTAATGTCGATCTTGTCCTTTATGGCCGGAAGACTTACCAGCAGCGAAGGGTGGAACTGCCATGAACCTCCTCCGTCGCCTTCATCAAACAGATCCTCGGCAGCACTGCCAAAAGCTTTACCAAAGGGCAGTGAAAGGGCGATCTTGTCCTTCAACAGGCTGATCTTGGGCCCGAAAGCGATCACGTTAATACCTTTAAAGGTACTGTCGAGCGTATGGTCCTTAAGCCGGATGTATTCATAACGAACCCGGAAGTCGAGCTTGGGAGTAATACCGTAAGCGCCCTGTACCCCTAAATGATTTTGACCTTCTTTTATATCCTCGTCTTCGGGATCAGAAGGAGCAACGCTGGAGCCGGAAGCGGTGATCTCTACGCGGTTCTTACCAACAGTACGCGCGCTTTGCAGTTCCGAAAATACCGGGGCGCAGCTTTGTACTGTTACAGCAAGCCCGGCAATAAGAAGCAAATGTGAAGGGTTAATTGTTTTCATGTGTCCAGTTTTTAATTACGGAACAAAGGTGCGGCAAGCAGCCGGGCATTAAAAACTGATTTTTTCAGCGGGTCCTTCAAAAAGGGCAGTATTCGCAAAACAAAGGCTTTGAAACAAAACAGGGGGTTTTTCTTTGTTTAAAACCAAAGTTGCGGATAATTAATGGTGTTTCTTACAAGAGATGCCTTCTTGTTTTACTGTTTAATACTAAAGATGGGAATCCTATTCCTTCCCTGGGCTGTTCTTTTTGAGCTTGAGTATCCTCTTATAAAGGAGGCTTGACAGCTCTCTTGTACGAATATTCAGGGAAGTGATGGACCGCTTCATGAGCGATAGGATCTTTTTTTGCTCGCCGGGCGAACAGGTGGTTTCGTCGAGCAAATTCGAAAGCCCTAAAAAATGGGTCAGGGGCTGTCGTAGTTTATGAGAAATGAAGAACAATACCCTTTGTAAGAAGGATAGAGATTCTTCCGGGCTTGTTTTCAGGGGCTTAAGCTCAGCCTCAGGTCTTATTTTTATGGGATGGGTCTCTGCTTTCATTAAGAAATGGAATGAAATACGGGTTGTTTCACAAAGTGCCAAATTGGGCGGAATAAAACTGCGTTGTGTTACATAATTTCATAGAAAAGTTACGGGGTTCTTTTTCCGCGGGAGGAACCTCAGCCCGGATTATAAATCACTACATTTAATCTATGAACAAACGCTTCCTTCTTTATTCAGCCTTGTTTTGTGCCTTTTGCCTGGCTTCCTGTTCTATTGATAAACGGTTGTACCGCGGGGGGTATCATGTTGAATGGACAGGGGCAAAAGAGACGGGGGAACAGGGAGAAGCGGGGAAACGGGGAAGGGAGTTCGCTGATCCCAATAACTACGAAGAGAGTAAACAAGCGGAACCTGGTTTGGAAGAATACAGCACGGCCGCTGCGGAACAGCTGCCGCTTGTCCTGCCGCCGAAAGCCGGTCCAGTCAAAGAAAAGATTTTAGTAAAGTCCCTGCGGATAAGCGTCCCCGAAAAGAAACAATCTTATGTGAAAGACAAGCCGGAGGGGAAGGAAAACAAGGTCGTTCATCCCCTGGCATTCGCTTCCTTCCTGTTGGCACTGGCGGAGATCATTTGTTTTCTCCTTGCCTCTACCATATTCTCCTTTCGCTTTGGGGTAGCGGCATTTATCTTCGGGCTATTGGCCCTGGCCTTAGGAAAAAAGGCCTTGAAAGAGATCAGGAGCGGAGATGGTACAATTACCGGGAAAGGTTATGCGATCTTCGGTATCGTTTCAGGCACACTTGCCATTGTGGTTTTGTTCTTGTTCATAATCTTGTTCTTGGGTCTCTAGTTTTAATCATTTCTGAACCGGTCGCACCCTTCGTCGTGGGGCTTGGGTTGGTTTTTTTGAGAACCCTGCGTGGACCCCCTCTGTGGGCTTTAGAGCGAAGGGCCGGCCAGTGCGTAGGGCAAGGGAGGGGTCCCCGCACCGACGAACAAAACCAGCACCGGCCCCATGCTAATAGAGGGCCGACCCCTCTAAACCCTAATTCACTAATAATAGTTATTTTCGATACATCTAAATAACCTCATTGAAAGCCCTCTTCAAAAAACTAAGCGAGCGCGAGAAGCAGATCTTTTTCGGGATCATTGCTTTTACCTTGCTGGTGTTTGCTCCCTCTGTCGACAATGATTTTATTCGCGGATGGGACGATGGCGCTTACCTATTCGATAATAAGGACGTACAGGAGCTGAACGCGAAGACGATCCTGAGCATGTTCACCACCTCTGAGCAAGGCAATTACCATCCCTTTACAGAACTTACCTATTGTATTGAGCACAGCATTGCCGGCCATAACCCCGTGGTGTTCCATATCGATAACCTGCTCTTACACCTGGCCAACACGGCCCTGGTGTTCTTCTTTATCCTGCTGCTTACCGGCGAAAAGATGCTGAGCTATATCGTAATGTTCCTCTTCGGCATTCATACCCTGCACGTGGAAAGCGTGGTGTGGATATCCGAACGTAAGGATGTGCTCTACACGTTCTTCTTCCTGCTCTCGCTCATCTCGTACCTGCAATGGCGAAAAAAGGAAACGGATAAGAAGTTATATCGCAACGCCATCATCTTCTTTATTTGCTCCTGCTTCAGCAAGGGCATGGCCGTATCGCTGCCTGTGGTGCTGGTGCTTATCGATTATTTCCACAAGCGCAAGTTCGATAAGAAGTTCATCAACGATAAGATCCCCTTCTTCATCATCGCGCTGGTGTTTGGCGGGGGGGCATTCCTCGCGCAGGGCAAAGCCGTGCAATTAGAGAACGTGTTTGGTCCCGGCGACCGCTTCCTGATCGTAAGCTATAACATCATTACATATATATGGAAACTGTTTGCCCCTGTGCAGCTGAGCGGCTTTTATCCTTACCCTTATGTTTCGGGCCAGCAGGTGGAATGGTTCTACTGGTTGTATCCTTTTGGCGTGCTCATCCTCGGGCTTTGGGTTTGGTCGACCATGAAGCGTAACCGCATGGTGGCCTTTTGTATGGGATTCTTTTTGGTTACTATCTTCCTCGTATTGCAGATCATTGCTGTAGGCGGCGCCAGCCTTGCCGACCGCTATACCTATGTGCCTTCCATTGGTTTCTTTTTGCTGCTCGCTTTTGGTGTGAAAGGAGCGATAGAGTATTTCAACAGGAATATGAAAGGCCTTACGAATGTTCTTTACGCTGGTCTTGCGATCTACGCGCTATGGCTTCCTTACCGAACCTATGCTTACAGCAAAGTGTGGGATGGCAATTATAATTTCTATTCGAGTGTGATAGAACGTTACCCCAATCTTAGTATGATGGTGTACAACCGCGCGCTTGATCTTTACAAGCAAAAGCGATACGATGAGGCCCTGAAGGATTACGAGTACGCCCTCCAGTTGAAGCCTACCGATTATATGCCGCATTTGATGAAAGGCATCATAGCGCATGAAAAGAACCAGCACCGCGATGCGATCACCCTCTTTAACAAGGTGCTGAGCATGAACGATACTTGTTTCGATGGTTATAATAACCGTGCGCT
>JANWJV010000069.1 GCA_025451785.1 Bacteroidia bacterium
GGTGCGACGCGACGCCCTCTCCCCTCCGAGGGGAGGGCCGGGTGAGGGGTGAATCGGTTCGCAAGTTCTGGCACCAGATTCCGCATAGCAGTGTCAGGATGCGCCGAGTTGAGAGTTGAGGCCAATTTTTCAATTTCCCAGAAGGAGAGCGGAATCGCCGCGCCGCCTTTTCGCGTGGCAGCGGACGGGCCTTCGCCTAGATTCAGCGCATGGCAAATCCGCGCCGACAGGCCATTGCGTGGGCCGCCGTCAGCTTGGTTTCCGTTTGGACGCTGGCTGGCGCAGGGCATTACCTCTCCGGCCGCTCCATGGTGACGGCGGAGAAGGTCGCCAGCTATCTCCACGAGACGGATCTCATGGCGCTGTCGGGTGAGCCGCGCGCGAAGGCCATCGATCGCCTGGCCCGTCAGATGACGGCGCTCTCGGTGGAGGAGCGTCGCCGCGCGCGCATGGATGTGGCTTGGGAACGATGGTTCGACGCGATGACCGAAGCGGAGAAAAGCGCGTTCCTTGAGGCCACCATGCCTCGCGGCGTCCGGCAATTGCTGGCCAGCTTCGAGGAATTGCCCGAGGAAAAGCGCCAGAAGGCCGTGAGCGATGCCCTGCGCGATTTGAAACGGGGGCGCGAGGCGGAAGCGGGTGAGAACAAAGCGAGGATTCTGCACATCGATCCCAATCGCCCTTCCCCACTCTCCGAAGCCTTGCAGCAACAGGTGGTCAAGATTGGCTTGAAGAAGTTTTATTCGGCGAGTTCGGCGCCCCCCCCCCCCCCCCCCCCCCCCCCCCCCCCGCTCCCTAACATTATAACCATATTGTCACCCTGAGCGACCCTGAGGGAGCGTAGCGAAACGAAGGGGAGACGAAGGGCGAGACGACGAAGCAATCATAAATGACCTAAATCATTCCTTTTTAATGAAACCTCATGTAATTTAACTCGTAAAATATAAACAGTTCTTAACTTCTTGCGCAGATGACTCCAGGAAACACCTTGAAACGGTTTTTCATCATCGCTACTATCTTACTGGTGGTAGCACAGGCAAAATTTTGCACGCCTGGAGCCGAACGCAAAAAGTTTTCGGATACCGACTCTCTCCGCAACGATTCCCTTCGCCGCGCCGACCTCATCGAAATAAAAAAACGCGGCCGCCTTATCGCCATTACCGATAACAGCTCTACCGGCTATTTTGTTTACAAAGGCGAGCCCATGGGCTATGAGTATGAGCTCTTAAGCCTCTACGCCAAACACCTGGGCGTTGACCTGGAAGTACGCATCACCAATAACATGGATATCATTCTGGATCAGCTCAACGATGGTGAGGCCGATATTGCCGCGGCGAACCTGACCATTACTTCGGAACGATCGAGCATCGTGAACTTTAGCCGCCCGCTGATGCAAACAAAACAAGTGTTAGTACAGCGTGTACCGCAGAAGAAAAGGAAAAAAGGAACAAAGCAGAAAGAAAAGAAATTGATCCGCGAACCTTCGGAGCTCGAGGGCGCCGAGATACACGTGCGCAAAGCTTCCTCCTTTTATACCCGCCTGCAACACCTTTCGGAAGAAAGCGGCGTGAAGATCATTATTACCGAAGTACCCGGCAATTTCGAAACAGAGGAGCTCATTGGCAAAGTAGCCAACGGAGAGATCGACTACACCGTGGCCGACGAGAACGTAGCGCTGGTGAACCAAACCTATTATGATAACATCGACGTAAAGACAGCGTTGAGCCTGCCGCAAAAGATAGCCTGGGCGGTGCGTAAGAACTCGAGGATATTACTGGAAGACCTTAACTGCTGGATAGAAGAGAACGAGAGAGGCCCCGCCTTCGGTTATATATACGCCCGTCATTTTGTTGACCGCAAAATGGCAGCGCAGCGCCGCAGCCGTACCGATCGCACGGGCAGGGACGGAAACATCTCCGTATACGATCATGCCATACAGGTGTACAGCAAAAAACTGGGCTGGGACTGGAGGCTCATGGCCTCGCTTATTTGCCAGGAGTCGCGCTTTAATCCTGAGGCCCGCTCATGGGCTGGCGCTTATGGTTTGATGCAATTGATCCCCGCTACCAGCGCCCGCTATGGTATCGATAGTCTTACCGCAACGCCGGTACAAAGCATTGAGGCCGGTACCCGCTATTTGATGAGCCTTGAGCGCTTTTGGAAACAACATGTAAAGGACAGTTCCGAAAGGATCAAATTTGTGCTGGCTTCCTATAATGTAGGCCCCGGTCACGTAATTGATGCCCGTAACCTGGCCTCAGCCCATCATTTTGACCCCGAAAAGTGGGAAGGCAACGTGGAATACTGCCTTTTGCAAAAGAGCAAGCCCGCCTGGTACCGCGATAAAGTGGTGAAATACGGCTATTGCCGCGGAAAAGAGCCCAGCTCCTATGTGCGCCAGATACTTAGCCGTTACCACCATTACAGGAACGTGATCCCTGAAAACCCTTACGCAGCCGACGTTTCAGCGGTTTTGCCCGTTAGAAATTAGCAGGGTTACGCCGCAACTTTTTTACTTATAAACGTATAATTGTTTATAAACACCCTCGCCATGGAAAAGGAGAAATTACAAGAACTGATCCAGTGGTTGAATGCCCAGATAAGCTATGCCAATGAAGCCATTAATGAGGCTCACCGTACCAATAATTACGGAAGAGAAACAATGTACGAAGGTATCCGTGATGCGTTTATGAGGTGCCTTAACAGGATCTCTCACGGTTAATGGGGCCTACGCCCTCTGGACATTTAATCGGAAGAAAGCCAAGCCTTTTGCACCAGCGTTTGTTTCGGGCTGGGAGCAGGATCGATCGCAAGTATGTATTTGCTCACTACCTCAACCGGGAATATCCTGGCCTTGAGCTTTACCTTTTTTTCACGACCCTTGTCGTCCTTGCGCATCACCACTACCTTTAGCATATCGCCTTTTTGGATATTGATCTGCTGCATGCCTTCGATGGTGAGCGGTTTCTTGTTAATGGAAAGAAGTTCATCGCCCGGACGATAACCCATTTTATCGCCAAAAGCATTCCGCTCGCTTACATCCACCACCACAAAACGTCCTGATTGCTGGTTATATCCCAGGCCGATGCCGCCGAGAGAAAGCTGTGTGGTCTTTTCTTCGGGCGTAAACGTGATGCCCGCCAGGGCCAGTGTTTCCTTAATAGGCAGCGGCAAGCTACCATCTACATGCTGGTTTAAGAACTTTCCTATCTCGGGGTAACTAAGTTTCACGATCTGGTCGAACAACTCTTCGTCCTTGAACGAACGTTCCTTGCCGTAGATCTTGCTCAGGTCGTTCAACAGGTCCTGCAAACGGTATTTGCCGCCCGATAGATCGAGGAGTTTAATGTCGAGGCACATGCCGATGAGCGCGCCCTTTTCATACACGTTGCCGTACTGGCTGCGGTAACGGTCGAGGCAGCCGGAGCTCATGCGGGTGAAAGGAAGTGTATCATTAAATCCTTCGGCACCCATCATCTTGGAGCGGATCACCTCCAGGTATTCCTCTTTTGTAAGTAAGCCGTTCTTCACCTGCACATTGCCCGCGAAATATTCGGTACAGCCTTCGTACAGCCAAAGGTGCTCGCTCATACTGGGGTCGTTGTAATCGAAATTGCCGATCTGTTCAGCATGAATGCCAAGCGGGGTGGTGATGTGGAAGAACTCATGTGCCGCCACATCCTTCATGGTTTGCGCTAATGATTCCGGATCAAGCTCAGGCAAAAAGTAAAGCGATGAATACGAATGCTCCAGCGCGCCGCTTGCGCCGGAACCGCTCATCTTATCGGTGAGATAAATGATGAAGGCGTATTTCTTTATCGGCAATTTTCCGCCAAGGTATTTTTCCTGGGCCTTCAATACCGACGCTATGTTCTTGGAGATGAACGCCGAGCTCACGGTCTTGTTTGGCGAGTACACCGAAACAAGAATGTCGGCGCCGCCTACCTTGAGCATGGAGGTGTCGGGCAGCGAGTACATGATAGGAGCATCTACCAGCTGCATGTAGTCACCAATGGAATAGGTATCTACATTACCCTTTGTTGTTACCTCGTTAAGGCCGGTGGCGCCGTAAAATTTCTCGGGACGGATGACCTCCACCTGGAAAGGCTGTTTCTTCATATCGTCGAAGTACCCGAAGAAGGCGTGGGTGTTGATCACGAAGTTCTTTCCGTCCTCTATATTGGTACCCGCCGGCTCAAACACAAAAGATCCTTTGATCTCCGTATCCCAGGTGTCTTCCACCCAGTAGCTGATCTTCGCCAGCTCCTTCGCGTTCTTTATCTTCCAGCTGTTGTCATCCAGTTTCTGAACTTCCATCGCCTTGCCTTGCTTGTCTTCGGCCTTGAATTCGGAAACAAAGCGCCCGAAGTTGTATATCTCATAGGTGCCGGGAACGATCTTGGGAAAACGGTACACTACCTCCTCCTTACCGATAAGCGGAGGCAAAAGCTCCACCTTCAGCTTATCGCCCATTACCTGGGTAAGGTCAACCGAAAAGCGGTAGGTATTCTCCTTACCGGCAGGGTCGCCGGCTGAAAAAGACTGGGCCGAAATAAGGGAAATGCTGAGGAAAAGGAGGGCTCGCTTCATTTATACCGCCAAAGATAGGTTCATTTTTGTTGAAAAAAAGGCCCCCGGTCTGGCTTAACATATTTTAACAGAGTACGTATAACCAGTTGAAAACGCTTTAAAACAAGCGAAAACAACGGATTAACAGGGGTTTTTTGATAAAATCGATATAAAAGGCCTTAAAAATTGAAATATTTTTTACATTTTTGCGCATCCTTCAATGAAGGATGCATGAGCCCGTACAGTACCTATATTCCTGCTTTACCCGATGAAAAAGAGCTACATCTTTCTTCTAATGGTATGTTGCCTGGCCCCCGGCCTGCAGGCAGGAAACGCTCTTTCCCCCAAAACTAAGGGAACCAACCCCTCCGACAGCCTTGCCCTTGCCCCCGCCGAAGAGTCTTCGGTAGCCATGACCTGGAACGATTCGGTGCTTCACTTCCCCGCTTACGACATTTACTGCGGCTGGGATACCAGCAGCATCCACCCCGGCCATTACGATTTTTGTAATATGGACTCCTTTGCCGTTCACCTTGGCAACCCTCTTTACTGCGGTTATGTACATCCTTTTGATGGCAGTAAATCATCCGACTTCGGCTACCGCCGCGGACGCGGACATTACGGCGTTGACATTAACCTGGAAACCGGCGACCCGGTGATGGCCGCTTTTGAAGGAAGGGTACGCATCGCCAAACGCAACAAGAGCTACGGCAACCTGGTGGTGATCCGCCATGCCAACGGCCTCGAAACTTTTTATGCCCACTTAAGCAAACTGAAAGTGCGACAGGGTGACCTCGTTGAGGCAGGACAAGTGATAGGACTCGGAGGCAACACCGGCCATTCATACGGCAGCCACCTCCATTTCGAAGTACGTTACATGGGCATCCCGTTGAACCCAAACAACTTCATCTCCTTCGAAGAAAAGAAACTGCTTACTGATAACTACGTGATCACCATGGGCGACTTCGCTTACCTTAACGATGAGGCCGCCCGTAAGGCATCCACGAAAAAGAGCAACCGTTACCGCTCGCCCGCCAAGCCCAAGAGCAGCCTTACATTGCCTTTGGCATTGGAGCCCGTTCCGCAAAAGACGCTCGCCGCCGCACCCACTGCCAGGATCACCAGCAAACCTGTAACAGCGGCAAAGGCTCCCGCCTCCGCTAAAGCTTCAGCGGGCAAGCCTGTTAAGAAACCTGTGGCCACCTCCAAAAGCGGGGCCCGTGTTTATGTGGTGAAGAAAGGCGATACGCTTTACAAGATCGCTAAGATGTACGGTACTACCACCGACAAGATCTGCGAGAAGAACGGCATCACCACTAAAACGACGCTCAACGTCGGCAGGAAACTAAAAGTTTAGTTTCTTTGCACCCGTAAATCAAAATCACTTTAACATGAAAGCTTTAAAAGTCATTCTCTTTGGCCTGCTCGGACTTGCAGGTATTTACCTGATCCTCGCGCTGTTTGCCCCTTCAAAGATCCATGTGGAGCGCACAATGGTTATCAATGCCGACGCGAACATTGTTCATGGTCAGATCAACGACCTGAAGAACTGGAAGAAATGGTCCTTCTGGGACAATATTGACCCCAATATGAAATCAACTTTCGAAGGCTCGGAATCAGGTGTCGGCGCGATCCATAAATGGGAAAGCGAGAACGATTCCGTTGGAAAAGGATCGCTCACTATCACGCAGAGTGAGCCCGGAAAATTTGTTGAGACCAAACTTGCCTTTGAAGGCATGGGCGAGAGTATGGGCGGCTGGAGGATAAAAGATACTACCGGCGGCGTAGCTGTTACTTCTTATATGGACATGGCTCCTCCTTTCCTTTTCAGACCCATGTGCTTATTTATGGATATGGAAAAAATGCTGGGAGAAGATTTCATGAAGTCGCTTGCCGGCCTCAAGACCCTTGCTGAGAGTATTAAGAACGAGCCGCCGCCTGCTCCCGTTATTGAAGAAGGCACTATGGAAGCCACTAAAGTGCTTACCATCCTCGACAGTTGCAACAGCATGAAGGAGATCGGCCCTAAGCTTGGCGCTCTTTATGGTGAGATGGGCGCTGAGGCGACCAAAGCAGGTGCTAAACAAGCCGGAGCGGTGTTCGCTATTTATCACAAAGTAACCGTAATGGAGAATGGTGATATGAAATTCGTACTGGAAGCTGGTGTGCCCGTTGACAAAGAAATGAAGTCGGCAGGCCGTGTGAAGTACTGGGTAATGCCTGCCTGTAATGTGGTAAAAGCGGCGCATTACGGAAAATATGAAACTACCGACCGCACACATGCCGCGGCGCATGAGTGGATCTCTTCTAATAACAAACAGATCATAGGATCGCCCTGGGAAGTGTACGTTACCGACCCTGGCAAAGAGCCGGACTCCAACAAGTGGCTGACGGAGATCTACTATCCTATTAAGTAATACGGTTATTCTTCGTGGCCTGGTCTGCGTAGCTTGCTCTGAACGAGCAGGAATATCGCGAAAACCGCCATGCCGTAAAGCACCGTGTAGTAAAGGACGTGGTATTTGTCTTGTTCCATCATGGGGTCTGCTAGTTTATACGGGAATTAGTTCCCTTTGGTTTGCCGGGTTTTTCAACAGCTGTGCAAAACTATAGCTCCGCAAAGGCCTGGCAAATGAGCATCGTCACGCGAAATCTTGATAAAAATCAAAGGACCCCTTAATGCCGAAGCAAAAAGGGGTCCTTATAGTGCAGGAACAAGCGGTCCTGGCGCTATTCTGCAGAGGCGCTGGGAACGATGGGTTCGCTGCGGCTGAACTTGCTTTCGTCTTCGTCAAACATTACCAATTGCATTTCAGCTTCATTGGGATCGCCTTTCATCATACGTACCTGGGTCCGCAGGCGGAAAGGGCTTGATGCCTTCACGCCATCGGGCAGGCCGGTGTAAACACCGATCATTTGTTTGCTGTAACCGGGCTTGGTCACTTTAATGATATAATAGGAGTCTTTTTCGAGCATGAATTTAAAATCCTGTCCGCCGCCTACTTTAAAGGAGTCGGTAGCATTGGTATAGTTGTACAGCTTTACGAAAAAAGTATCGCTGGCGCTAATGCCCAGTGCCGATACCCTGGCGCTGATCTCGAGCGCGGTAGCGCTCTTCCTGATCTTTTTGCCGCCACCGTTGTTGCCGGCTACTGCGCTAAAACACCAATACAAAAGAAGAAGAAGACTAATTACGAATACGCGAAGGGTGATCGTTGCTTTCATGGCTTGTTGTTTTTTGGTTTATCTGCCGACAAAACTATCGCAGCCCCAAGCCCTGTAAATGGCAACATTGCCTATTCCATTACAGATGTAAGATTTTTCGTGAATTTGTACCGGCTCACCAGCCCGCTTCCTTCCATATATATACCCTGCCCTTCAGATCAAAATATGCGAATTTATCGCCTTTTTCAACTTTTAGCAGCCCTTCCTGGTATTCCTCCAGCTTATCAGCTTCGGGTGCCATCACTTCCTTGCCTGTTATATCAATATAACCCAGCTTACCCTCCTTTTTCACCTGTGCCAGGCCCCCGCTAAAGCTGGTAGCGAACTCGTATGCCGGCTCCACCACCTCTTTGCCTGCCTTATCAATAAAACCGTACTTGCCTTTTTTCTTCACACGGGCAAGGCCTTCATTGAAATCGGAAACACCATCCCAACTATAGCTTATCCTCACCCTGAGCTTCTCGTTCATGAAGCCCCACTTATCATTCTTACGCACTGCCGCCATGCCTTCGCTAAAGGGACGGATCATCTCGTAGTCTGCAGGTACGATGATCTTACCCGAAGTATCGGCAAGGCCAAAATGATTCTTTATATGTATCACAGCAGTTCCGTTGCGGAAGCGGTCGTTTGCGGTAACCGAGTTTACCAGTTCATAATTAATGGGAATGCAAATGCGTCCTGTACTGTCGGCATAACCGTACTTACCTTCCTTGGTTACCAATAACCTTCCTTCGCTCATATCGCCCAGCTGATCGTATTCAGCAGGAAGAATGAAATAACCTTTCTTATTCAGCAGGCCGTACTTGCCATTGCGTTTTACCTGCGCGATGCCTTTACGGAAAGGCGTTGCCCATTCATAAGCAGCGGCGATCACCTGGTCACCTGCCTTATCCACAAAACCAAACTTGCCATTGATCTCCACCAGGGCCATGCCTTCCTGGTAATCGCCTGCCTTGCTGAACTGGCAAGGCACCACCAATTTGCCGCGCGTATTTACATACCCGTATTTCCCACCCTTCATCACCGCTGCCATGCCTTCTGAAAAAGAAGAGATCTCCTCGTAGTCCGGTCCAAGTACAAAGAGCCCCGCTTTATCTACAATACCATATTTGCCCTGCTGCTTTACCACCGCGTAGCCATTGTGATAGCTCTCCGTTTCTTCGAAGATAAATGGCACGATGACCTTTCCTGCTTTGTTGATGAAGCCCGCCCCTGTTCCGGGAGGACCTCCATACATTCCCGCCTCCGCAAGGCCTTCGGAAAATGCTTCAGCCCATTCGTAGATACAAGCGAGCACGATCTTACCGGAGCTATCGGCATAACCCCATTTATTGTTCTCCCTTACGGGAAATAATTGCGTGCGCGAAAGCTCCAGGTCGCTGCTGATCACATCCTGGTAAGGATAGTCAGGGTATTTTTTCTTGAAGGCAGCGATGCTCGCCGGTTTGAAATCGCCGGTGCAGATGTGATACATGTTGCGCCAGGCGGTTTCAGTATTGTGATTCTCCGGATACTTTTTGATAAAGGCATAATACTCTTCTACGATTCCCTTGGGCGTGCTTAACGCGAAGAGCGCGTTCTCCGCTTCATTGCGGTAAGGGCTCATGGGGTATTTAGTAATAAAACCCTCGTAGCTCGCTACGTTGTTCTCCTTAGTGAACGTAGTGAAAAGCGTAGCCTCATAACGCTCCTTTGCCTCGGACACTTCTTCGGCATCAGGATATTTTTCGAGGAAACGTTTGTACGCTTCCCAGGTATTCTCTTTGGCGGCGATCCCATACGCAAGATTATTGCGCAGACGAACAGCGAAGGCTTTCTCGGCATCAGTATTAGTACAGAAGAAATTAATGAAACGGTCGTAGGCCTCCAGCGTGTTCTTTGATCCGTACTCCTCAAAGGCGCGGTGCAGAATGCTTCTTCTTAATTTTGTGATGGAAGAATCGGTGACCCCAAGATCATACAGTGACTTCCTGTCGGAAATGCTCAAAGGCATATACCCTTTTGCCGACCTGTTAATGAAAAGGATGGCGCTGTCGACGTTGTGAAAGGGATTGTCGCTGCGGTAATAAATGGTAGCCAGGCCGAAGGCAGCGCCGGCCGGCTTCTTCTTCATGCTTTTCTCAAAACACTCCTTTGCCTTAAAGTAGTTATAGATCTTAAGCGCCTCATAGCCTTTTTCCATTTGGCCGGCAAGGGTAGTGATCGGAAAAATGAGCAGAAGAGGAAGGGCGCGCCAGGGATACATTGGCCACAAAAGTAATCAATGCTATCTTTGCCGCGCATGCCCTTTACCGACGGACAAAAATATTTCGCGCTTTTCTTCGCCCTGGCCTTCATCCTGCTGATGATATGGACCTATCGCCGCGACCTGAATGTGAACCGCAATAATTATAAGGGCGTTTATAAGATACTCCTCTTCATCGTCGCGCTCCTTGCCCTGCTGTATACCTTTGTGAAGATCAAAACCGCGCATTAACTAACAAGCTTTTCTTTATAAGTCCGTAGCACACAACGTACATTCTACATTGTACATTGTACTTTTGCAATATGTTATCGCACGTTCACCGAACGCTTTCCACTAAAAACATCCTGATCGGCATTTTGCTCTTTAGCAATGTGTTCTGGCTTTGGTATGCGGGCATATTCCCTACACGGGGTGCCGAAGCAAAACCCGGCATGAAGGATTCGCTCCTGGTGGAAACTACGGAAGAAGAAGTGATCAAGAAAGATACAACGCCGCTTGAACGTCTTCAATATTTTGTAGAAGAACTGAGTCATTCTGATTCACTAGCGCATGGCGCCTGGGGCTTTTACCTCTGTACAGCCGACAGCGGAAAAGTAATATCCGAACACAATCCCGATCAAAGTTTGATACCCGCTTCGGTGATGAAGGCTGTTACCACCGGCGTTGCACTCGCAACAATGGGCAAGAACTATCGCTTCTGCACACGACTTCAATACGACGGCACCATCGACAAAACGAACCGTGTGCTCAATGGCAACCTTTATATCAAAGGCAGCGGCGATCCCACGCTGGGCTCCACCGTGTTTACAGGCAACGACATGGAGTCGGTACTTTCACGCTGGGTGGATGCTGTAAAGGAGCTGGGCATCGACAGCATCA
>JANWJV010000070.1 GCA_025451785.1 Bacteroidia bacterium
AAAGCCGGTGAGATCACTTACCGCTGCCTCGGAGGCTTAACCTACGAGATAACCGTTACCACTTACACCAATACCCTTAATACAACTGCCGACCGCTGCGAGCTTACCGTTTATTTCGGGGATGGCGACAGTGCTGTTTTTGTACGCGAGAATGGTAATATAGGAACTTGCCCCTCGCCCGCTGTAATGGGAGAGCCCGTGATAGGTTTCGCCAATACCAAGTACAACCGCTACCGCGGCACCCATACTTACAATGGTCCTGGTTCTTATAACATAGAAGTAGAAGATCCCAACCGCAACGCGGGCATCGATAATATTCCCAGCTCAGTAAACGTACCTTTCTTTATCCGCACCACGTTGGTGATCAATACTTTTGTAGGCTGCAACAGTTCGCCTATCCTGCTCAACCCTCCGCTGGATGTAGGCTGCGCCAACAAATGCTATTACCATAACCCGGGTGCTTTTGACCCCGACGGCGACAGCCTCAGCTATGCATTCGGCATTTGCCTTACAGCAGGCGGAAAGAATGTGACCGGATATACGCTGCCTCCTACGGGCAATCCTAACGTACTGAAGATCGACCCCGCTACTGGCGATGTGACCTGGTGCGTGCCTCCCAAACAAGGCAAGTTCAACCTGGCCATTTACATTACCCAGTGGAAAAAATGGGGCAACACCTATATCAATATGGGCGTGGTGGAAAGGGATATGCAGATCGATATTCTCGACAATTGCACCAACGATCCGCCGGTCCTGCAAGTACGCGATACCTGCGTGGATGCCGGCACCTTGCTGGTGATGACGGTAAAGGCAACGGATACCGATACCAATGACATCATCACCATTACCGCTTCCGGCGGAGCCTTTACCAATGTTAACAATCCAAAGGCAACCTTCAACTCAACCCCTTCAAAGACCCCGGCCACAGGCACCCTTAACTGGCAAACAGACTGCGCGCATATTCGCAGGCAGCCCTATTATGTTTCATTCAAAGCCAAGGATAACAACTCTAACATCCCGCTCATCGATTTCAAAACGATCGGCATCACCATTATCGCGCCGGCGCCGCTCAACTTTACCGCCAAGGCGCAGTGCACCTCCATGATCCTTAACTGGGACAAGGCGCTATGCAATCCCAGCAACAATCCCGTGGTGCAGTACAACATTTACCGTAAGGTTGGCTGCGATCCATGGGTGCCCGGCAAATGCGAACCTGGTGTGCCTTCTAACCTCGGATACACCCTCATTAAAACAGTGATCGGTTATAACAACAACACCTACACCGACGATAACGGCGGCTCAGGCCTTGTGCATGGAGTGGATTATTCCTATCACGTTACCGCCGTTTATAAAGACGGCGCCGAGAGCTATGCTTCCGCGGAGGTTTGCGCTAAGCTTGTGCGCGACGTGCCCATCATTACCAACGTAAGCGTGGCCTCTACCAGCGCCACTACCGGCACCATGGACATTAAATGGCTTAAGCCGCTGGCCACCACCGGCAACTTAGACACCATTGCCTTTCCCGGCCCCTACCAGTTCCGCCTGTATCGCTCCAGCGGTTTCTTTAATGCGGCCACCAATATCCAAACCTTCTCCAGTCCTTTCTTCGGAATGCTCAATACTGTTTCCTATACCGATGTGAACCTCAACACACAGGACAATCCTTACGTGTACCGTATCGAGTTCTATTCCAACAACAACAAGATCTGTAAGACACAGGACGCTTCCTCCATTTATCTGAGCATAACTCCTGCCGACAACAAATTGAAACTTACCTGGGAGGAGCATGTACCCTGGAGCAATTACATGTATTACATCTACCGCGAGACCTTTGCCGGTTCCACCGTTTTCTTCCTGCTCGACAGCGCCACTACCCAAACCTATACCGACGATAGCCTGAAGAACGGAGCCACCTATTGTTATTATGTGATGTCGAAAGGACAGTATTCAGATGTGACCTTACCAAGGCCCCTCATCAATCTTTCGGAGATCAAGTGCGGTGTGCCCGAAGACAAGGAGCCGCCTTGTCAGCCGACCTTCTATGTGGGCACTGATTGCTACATCACCGAAAATACACTGGTGTGGAACAATCCCAACCGTACTTGTGCTGATGACGCCATCAAGTACAACGTGTACTTCTCGCCCACTACTAACGGGGACCTGTCGCTCATCTACACCACCACCAATATGAGCGATACAGTGCTCAAGCACGGACTTACCGATCCGCTTTCCATCGCTGGCTGTTATGCGGTTACCGCAGTGGATTCGTTCGGGAACGAAAGCCCTATTGTATCGAAAATATGTGTGGACAACTGTCCGGAATATGTGCTTCCCAACGTGTTCTCACCCGATGGCGATGGCACCAACGAGTTCTTCATTCCGCTGCTGCCATACCGTTATATCAAGGATGTTGACATCACCATTTACGACCGCTGGGGATTAGTGATGTTCCACACTACCGACCCTATGGTGAATTGGGATGGCAGGAACCAGGACACCAAAAAGCGCTGCCCGGACGGGGTGTACTATTACATCTGCACGGTGAACGAGATACGCGTGGCGGGCATCACACCCAGGGTGCTGAAAGGATTCGTGCAGGTGTTTAACGGCAAAGGTGCCAAAGGCGGCAACTAGATCTCTATCCAAATGTTTTGCGGAATAATTGAAGAAGCAGGGAAGGTAATGTCCATCGAAAAAGAGGGCGGCAACCTGCACTTCACTATTTCCTGCTCCTTCGCTAAAGAAACAAAGATCAACCAGAGCATCGCCTCCAACGGCGTTTGCCTTACCGTTGTAAAGAAGAAACCCGGAACTTATACTGTTACCGCGGTGAAAGAAACGCTCACACGCAGTAATCTCAGCCAATTAAAAAAAGGCAGCCTCCTCAACCTGGAGCGCTGCATGAAGATGGGCGACCGAATTGACGGACACATGGTGCAGGGACATGTGGATGGTACCGCTGTGTGCGGCTCCGTGAAAGAAGAAAAAGGAAGCCACCTCTTTCGCTTTACCTACGATAAGAACTGTGAAGAAGCAAAATACCTGGTGGTGCAAAAAGGAAGTGTCACGGTCAATGGAGTTTCGCTAACGGTGGTTGATTGCGATGATGACGGTTTCTCCGTTGCAATCATTCCTTATACCTATCTCCATACCAATTTCAAAACACTGAAGAAAGGTGATACGGTAAACCTTGAATTTGATGTGCTGGGGAAATACGTGGTGAACCTGCTGCGGAAGTCCTAGAACACTTTTGACGCCACGCGACGCGTTGCCTCCGAAGTGCCCATGGTATAAAAGTGCAGACAGGGCACACCGAACTTGATCAGCTCCTTACTTTGCTGTATGCACCACTCAATGCCCGCCTCGCGTGCTTCGCTGTCGGTCTTGCATTTCTCCACCTGGTCGTGCAGTTCGTGCGGGATATCTATCTTGAAGGTCTTGGGAAGCACATTGCTCTGGTTCTTCGTGGTAAGGATCTTGAGGCCGGGAATGATCGGCACGTTGATGTCCATATCGCGGCACTTCTTTACGAACTCGAAATACTTCGCGTTGTCGAAGAACATTTGTGTAACAATGAACTCAGCTCCTGCCGCCACCTTTTGCTTCAGGTATTTAAGGTCGGAGGTCATGTTCGCCGCCTCGAAATGTTTTTCAGGATAACCCGCCACACCGATGCAGAAACTGGTGGGCGCCACCGTCTCCAGATCCTCTTCCAGGTACTGGCCTTTGTTCATCTTCACGATCTGTTTCACCAGGTCAGAAGCGTATTTATGTCCGTTAGGCTCGGGAACGAAGGCCGGTTCTGATTTAATGGAGTCGCCGCGAAGAGCGAGCACGTTATCGATACCGAGGAAGTGCAGGTCGATGAGCGCGTTCTCCGTCTCCTCCCTGCTAAAGCCGCCACAGATGATGTGCGGAACAGCATCTACCTTATAACGGTTGATGATGGCCGCGCAGATGCCAACGGTGCCGGGGCGCTTGCGGGTGCTTACCTTTTCGAGGTAACCGCCTTCGCGCTTCTTATAGATGTATTCTTCCCTGTGATAGGTAACATCCACAAAAGAAGGCTTGAACTCCATGAGCGGGTCAATGCCATCGAAAATGCTCTGGATGCTCTTGCCTTTGAGGGGAGGAAGTATCTCGATGGAGAAGAGCGTCTTCTTAGCGCGCTTTATGTGTTCGGTAACTTTCATCTAAAATGGAGGGCAAAAATAAGCATCCCTGCGGTATTCCAAAAAAAATACAGCATATTCGGGAATCCGCTTTACACAACGGCATGTTTATAATTAAGGCAGCGGCCCGGACCCGACCCTTCGAATTTGCTTAACATTGCGGTAAATTGAGGATGTTTTACAACTTTTTTGTACTTTAATCGTTTAAAATCAATAAGAATGAGGCGGTTGATGAGATATTGGGTTTTGGCGGTGCTGTTGATCTCTGGTAGCGGCGGTGGCTTTTTACAGGCCCAAACCACGCTGCCTTCTGTAAACCCTGATGGTACTTCGCTTAGTGTTGCCGACGATCCCATCGCCGCAATGCTTGACAGCCTTGTACGCCTCAAGTACTTCGAAAAGAACTCCATTAAGACCTATCCGCCCCGTTCCGGCAAATACAAATACTCCCCTGATTCCATTCCGCGCTTCGACGACCTTATCTATGAATCGAGGCTCGCCAAGATCGACGCCGTATCTCCTTTCGACCTGCAATACAATACTGTTGTAAGGGGTTATATCGATCTGTACACCGTACGCAAACGTGAGCTGGTTCAGCGTATGCTAGGGCTAACGCAATTGTATTTCCCCCTCTTCGAGGAAAAGCTTGACAAATATGGATTGCCGCTTGAGTTCAAGTACCTGGCCATTGTTGAATCGGCAATGAACCCCGTGGCGAAATCACGCTCAGGCGCGATGGGCCTCTGGCAGTTCATGTATCCTACCGGTAAAATGTACGGCCTTAAGATGAACTCCTATACCGACGACCGCTGTGATATTTACAAAGCTACCGAAGCAGCCTGTCAGCACTTCAAAGACCTGTACGAACTGTTTGGCGACTGGCAATTGGTGCTGGCCGCTTATAACAGTGGCGCGGGCAACGTAAGCAAAGCCATACGCCGTTCCGGAGGCAAGAACACCTATTGGGAGATCCGTCCTTTCCTTCCTAAAGAAACGCAGGGCTATGTTCCGGCCTTCATCGCCGTAAACTATGTGATGAGCTACGCGACAGAACACAACCTCTATCCTTATACTCCCAAGAAGACCTTTTACGAGCTCGACACCGTTACCATCAAGCAGCAGGTAACCTTCCGCCAGATAGCGGCGGTGCTGGATGTGCCGGTAGAAGACATCGAGTTCCTTAACCCCATTTACAAACGCGACGTGATCCCCTATACAGGCACCGAAGTGTACAAGCTTTGTCTGCCTGCTGCTAAGATTGGCGCCTTCATCAATAACGAAACAGCGATCTACACTTACCTGAAGAAGGACACGCTCACCAGCAAGAATGTTCTGGCCTCGCAGGAGGTAATGAAGATACATACGGTAAAGAAAGGCGAACACCTGAACGTCATCGCGCGCAAGTACGGTGTTACCGCTTACGAGATAAAGGCCTGGAACAACATGAAGACCGCCTCGGTGAGGCCGGGACAAAGATTAACAGTGTACGTGCCTACCGGCAAGGCAGGTGCCGCAAGTATTGCTGCTGCTAAAAATACCGCGCCGGCACCAGTGGTAACGAGCATTGCCACCGAGGGCAACGTGAAGTACAAGTACCAAACCATAAAGAAGGGCGACACGCTTTGGACCATCGCGCAGGCGAATGGCATTACAGTGGATGAGCTGAAGAAGCTCAATAACTACGGCAGCAAGTACATGCTGATGCCCGGCAAAAAGATCAGGGTGGGGAAAG
>JANWJV010000071.1 GCA_025451785.1 Bacteroidia bacterium
TGATCCTGGCGGAAATTATCCTCCGTAATAAGAAATAAGCGCTCATGTGCGGCATCTCCGGTTTCTATAGCGAGAAGATAGGCGAGCAGGAGGGAGAGACCCTGCTCCGCAAAATGGCCGCTACCACCCATCATCGCGGCCCTGATCTTACCGGCATCAAAGCAATTCCTCCCGTTTACCTTGCGCACAACCGATTGAGCATTATCGATCTAAGTCCCGGCGGAAACCAGCCAATGAACCATTTTGGTTTGGAGATCGTATTCAATGGTGAGATCTACAATTACCTCGAGATCCGTAAAGAACTGGAAGGCCTGGGTCATCATTTCTCCAGTAGTTCGGATACGGAGGTGATCCTTGCCTCCTACAAGCAATGGGGAGGCGAATGTGTGCAGCGCTTCATGGGCATGTGGGCCTTTGCGATATGGGATGTTGCCACTAAAACCCTTTTCTGCTCCCGCGACCGCTTCGGTATCAAGCCTTTTAATTATATCTACAAGGACGGTGAATTCTATTTCGCGTCTGAATACAAACCACTTAAGCTCAGCCCTCATTTTAGTTCCGAGCTCAATACCGCGCAGGTAAGCAGGGCTTTGCAATTGGGATGGCTGGTATACCGCGATGAATCATTCTTTAAGTGTATTCATGTGCTTCCTCCCGCGCACAATCTCATCTTCAAACAAGGCAAGCTGGAAGTAAAGCGTTACTGGGACATTGACTTCAGTAAAAAAGTGAACGGAAGCTTCGAGGAGAAGAGGGAACGCTTTAGGGCGTTGTTTGACGACAGCATACGCCTGCACCTTCGCAGCGACGTGCCGGTGGCTGCTACGCTCAGTGGCGGCATCGACAGCAGCGCCATCGTTTCTAAAGTAGCCACCATGTATCCCGATCAGCTGTTCAAAACCTTCTCGATCTATTACGAAGGCAAGGACAGTGTGGATGAGCGACCCTTTGTGAACGAGGTGATAAATAAGTACAAGAACAGCCTCCAGCCCTTTTATTATTCGCCGGGAGAGAAAGAGATCGCGGAACAGTTTCATAACGCGGTACATCATTCGGATGTTCCTGTCACAGGTTCCTCCTTCTTTTCTCAGTATTTTGTGATGCAAAGCATCGCTGCGCAAAAGATCAAAGTGGTGCTCAGCGGACAGGGAGCCGACGATTACCTGGGGGGGTATATGCATTCCTTCTATAGGTTATTTGCGGATCTCATGCGTAAGATGCGTTTTGGAAAACTTATCACCGAGATGGGAGCGCACCGCAGGATGCAGGATTTCACAGGCGGAAAGATGTTCGATCTTACTTCCAAAAGTCTGTTATCAGGCATGATGGGCGAAGAATCGTTGTACAGGACAGAGTACAACAGGTATTTTCCTTTTCTCTCAAAGGAAGCGGGGAGTGTTGATCTGGATAATAAAGGCGATTCAAAATTGAACGCCTTCCTGTACCAGCTTATGTTCATGAGCAGTCTTCCTACACTGTTGCATTATGAGGACAGGAACTCTATGGCTTTTTCTATCGAGTCGCGTGTTCCTTTTCTTGACCATCGAATGGTAGAATATGGTTTCGCGCTTTCGAACGAGGATAAGATAAAGAAGGGCGTTACCAAACACATTTTGAGAGAGGCCGCAAAAGATGTGCTGCCCGAAGCTATTTACAAGCGTAAAGACAAGAAGGGATTTGTTACTCCCGGTGAGGTGAAATGGCTTCGTGGGCCCTTGAAGTATTTGTTGGACGATGACCTGGGCCGCTTGGAGATGATCGATCAGGCAAAGGCCAGTGCTGTTGTTGACGCTTTCAGGAAAGGGGAGAACCGCAATGCTAATTTGGTATGGAGGTTAGCTTCTCTTAACTACTGGGTGAAGAACTTCGTTTAGTCAGGCTGAGCGGAGTCGAAGCCTCTTAAATCTCCACGCACTTTTCAGCAAACACCTTACGGATGAGTTCCTCCGCCTCCAGGAAATTTTTTCGGAACAGGGCAGGAGCTCGGTCGAGGTGCTTTTGCATGTAGCGGTAGGAATAGCAATAGGTTGTATTTGCTGAAGGATAAAGTTGTGAGAGGTAGTATAAGCCCGATGAAAAGGGACTGAATACATGGCTCACCTGCTCCTTCCATGCGCTGAAGATCACTTCGATACCGGTATTAGCGAATAAGGCATCGTTAAGTATAACCGTTTCGATCCCTTTTTCTTTGAAGTATTTCTCAATAATGCGGGTGGCGTTGTTCGATTGAAAGGGGTGGGGTTTAATGATATAAGTAACGTTTGTTCCGCTTTGCTTTAGGCAGAGGTCGAGAAATCCTGGCCAGAACTCCTCTGTTACATGGTATTGCTCCACACTCTGCATGAGCAGCAGCGCGTGTTTTTTGCCGGGCTTGCAAATGCTGTTAAGCCTTTCAAGTTGTGAAAAATTATTAAGGAAGTCCTTGGAGATGGCTTCGAACTCATTGTCTTGCATCACCGGGCGCACATAGTTAGCGGTCTTTCCGTTAGTCTCTATCCATTTTATAAAGCTTTTGTCAAAGGCACAGAAGAATTTACCGCCTTCTTTGAGCATGTTTCCCGAAAGCGCATAATCACTAAGCCCATGTTCAAAATAATTGACGGCGGCATGGGGCATCAGGTTGATGAGGGCCTGGTTGAGGGCTGTTTCGGTAAGCATGTTAAGCTCCGCTTCACCATTCATAAAGGGCTTCAGTTTCGGATAGAGAAGTTCTTCGTTCCTGCTGTTGGCCTTTGCCTGCTGCTTTTTATAGAGCAGCGAGTACACGTTCCTGAACAAGGGTTTGGTCTTGAGTGTACGGGTAAGCCTTTTCTTAAATGTGGGCTGCAGGTCATGATCATCGCTAATGCGAATGCTCAGGTCGAAAACAGCTTGCCAGCGGTGGAGCGCGGCGGTATCATTAATTAGCTTAAGCAGCGACTCCTTTTTATAGAAATGGTCGATGATCAGCACGTCGTTATCCCCTTCCTTCCATGTCTTCCTGGCGTGAAGGGTCATGAAGAGCGTACTAAGGTGCGATGAAGTAAGGAAGATCCTTTGCATGGAAGGTAAGGACAAAAGTAAAGAATAATCTTATTTTTACGGTTGAAATCCCTTCAGAAGCGATCATCAAAAAGGTATTGATCATAACGTATTACTGGCCTCCGAGTGGAGGAGCCGGTGTTCAGCGTGTCCTTAAGTTCGTTAAATACCTTCGCGGCTTCCATCTTGAGCCGGTGGTGATAACGGTGGACAAGAACGCGGCTTCCTATGTTGTACAGGATCCTACACTGTTGAAAGATGTGGCGGAGGGCACACGTGTTTACCGTACCGGTTCTTTTGAGCCTCTCAAAATATTTTCGGCTGTGTTTGGCAAGACAAAAGTGCCGCATGCGGGTTTCGCGAACGCGGGGAAAGGGAAACCGGGAAGTAAGCTGCTGAGGTTCATTCGCGGCAATTTCTTTATCCCCGATGCCCGCAAGGGATGGGTGAAGCACGCGTATCGCCAGGCGGCGGAGATCATTCGTAAGGAGAAGATCGATACGGTGTTCATCTCCAGTCCTCCTCATAGTTCTCAGCTGATAGGGTTACGGCTGAAGAAGGAATTTAAGATACGTCTCATCGCCGATATGCGCGATCCCTGGACCGACATCTATTATTACAAGGACCTGATGCATACCGAGGGTTCGAAAAAGAAAGACCGTGCGTACGAACAGCAGGTGCTGGAGGCGGCTGATGAGGTTATTGTTGTAAGCGATGACATCAAAGGGATACTGGGGGCCAAGCTGAGCGGAGAGAAGGCCGCAAAGATCCACGTAATTCCTAACGGTTTTGATGAGAGTGATTTCCAGGTCCCTTCTACTGCGAAAAAGGATAAGTTCGTCATTACCTATACGGGTACCATTGCCGACAGCTATAAACCTGAAGTGTTCTTCAGGGCGCTAAGAACGGTGAAGGATAAAACCCCCACTTTGGGCTTCGAACTTCATTTTGTGGGAGTGTCTTCGCCATCTATAAGGCAAATGGCAGAAGAAGCGGGACTTGGTTCCATAACAAGGATCACTTCCTACGTAAGCCACGAAGAGGTGATCCGTTATATGATGGCTTCCACTTGCTTGCTATTGGTGATACCGGATGTAGACAATTCGAAGGGTATACTTACCGGAAAGCTTTTTGAATACCTGGCAGCTCGGAAACCCATCATTGGCATCGGGCCGGCTGCGGGTGATGCCGAAGCGATCATTGCACGCTGCGAAGCAGGGAGGATGTTTGAGCGGAACGCTGAGGCAGAAATGACAGCTTATCTTTCAGGACTTGTAGAAAAGTGGAAAGCGGAAGGATCGCTCGATCTGAAAGGGGAGAACTACAAAATGTATTCGCGCAAAGCGCTTACTGAAAGCCTGGCAAAGATCATCGGCTGATCACTTCGCTTTTTTAATAAGCTCTTCACAATCTATTTTGGTCTTTTTGTCGTCCTCCGTTCTCAGGGGGCACTCCAGCGCCTTTTGTGCCCAAAGCCTGGCTTCGGTCTTCTTGCCCATGTCGTAATAGGTTTGGGCAAGCTCGAACTGATGCAGCATGTATTTAGGTTCCAAAACGATGGCTTTCTGGAAATTGGCAACAGCATCGGCAAAGGTGCCGCCGGGAGGCACTCCGCCAAAGAAAGCGTTGATCATGGTACGTTCGATGGCGCTGAAGCTCGCTACCGTACGGTGCCAGCGTCCCAGGATATGATAAGCGCCCGCGTGTTTGGAGTTGAGCTGAATGGCACGCTCCGCTTCGAGCTTGATCATTTTAGCGTTAGCTATCTTTTGTTTTGAGCCGGCATTCTCATTGATACGCCCTAATGCCAAAGCGTGCGCATAGTGGCCTTCGGCATTTTTCTCGTCGGCCTTTATGGCCTTCCTCGCAAGTTGAACACCGGTTTTATAATACTTCATTTGCTCTGCTTCGGTGGCTTGCTGGCGCCCGTACCTGGAGTAGAAGTAACTGGCGTTGGCAAGGTATTCGGCATTGCTTGAATCAAGCTGCACAAGCTTCTGGAATACCGCGAGCCCTTCTTTGTAATTGAACTCTGCTTTGTGCTTCATGCCCTGGGCATAAAGTTCTTCCTTGGTTTGGGCTCCCGCGCCGGTCACAAGGATCATCAGAGCAGCAAAGAATATTTTTTTCATAACAGCATAGATCTAAAATCGACAATCAAAAATCTAAAAAGCACGTCCTATCCCTATGATCCACCTGAACTGTACAAAGTCATCGTCGGTTGCGGGAGGAGTGTTGAGGAACAGCGGCATATCGAAACGGATCGTTAATGGGTTGACCATTTGCAGCGGCCCCCAGCGTTTAATGGTAAGCGCTGTGCCCACACCAGCGTCGGCTCGCAATCCGGGGAAGGCAAGCTTCTCGTTGGGGTAATTATAGTTGATAATGCCCGCGTCGCCAAACAGGTAGGTGTTGATCTTGAACATACCACGGAAGATCGGTTTCATCTTTACCAGACGGTCGAACTCCAGTTCAGCGCTTACGCTGGCTCCTGAATTTCCTTTATAGGTGTAGCGCTGGTTATCGTTCTGGTCGAACTCAGGCGCCAGGTACCCGGCATAACCGCGAAGGTTGAGTCCGCCGCCGGCATGGAAATAATTGGTGCTGGCGCCGTACCCTGCCCATTCGGGTGGGAAGAATCCCTGGGAGCGTGTGTATTTGTTATCCATCAGCTCTTCGGGGTTGGCCGAAGCAAGGTAGAGCTGGCTTTCGGAAGCCCAGTTGTTGCCGCTGCCGTATTGCAGGAAGGTACGGGTGTTGAAGTTGAACTTGCCAATGGTATTCTTATTGACCACGGTCATGCGGATGCTCGCGTAATCATAATCGCTGGCGATAGCGCTCGAGCGCAGCTGCAGGTCGATCAGGCCAGTGCCGCGCTGGTAGTTGTAGTTGCGTTCATAGCCAAGAGTAACGCTGCTGTTAAAGCGATTGGTCAACCATTCGCCGCGCTGCAACAGGTAATTGAGCGAATAGGCATTCTCGCGGTACATTGTTTTGAGATGAGCGTAGGCCCTGTTGCGTCCCGGCTTGTCTCGCAGTTGCATACCTATGGTGCCGCCGTGCAGCCCGTCGAGCGAGCGAAGGTTTAGATAGAAGGAAGAGTTTCTCACCAATTTGTCAGTAGCGGTCCTGTAATCGAGATTAGCGCTCACATCGCCGAAGCGATTAATACCCGCCACCGAATCGATGTTCATCTGCGCGAAACCGGTATTGAACCAAACCGTGCTGCTGAAGATGTGCTTGTAGTCGAGGTAATTTCCCTCCATGTGCAGGCCAAGCTTAAAGCCGTCATAGCCGTTCCACCAAAGGTCAGGACGGGAGAAGAGCTCGTACTTTGTCCAATCTGCCGGGTTGTAAATGCGGGAATCGAAACGGTATTTTACAGGAAAGTTGGAACTGTTGTTAAGCATGTACACATCCGCCAGGCGATTGCTCGGGTCGATGCGCACTTCGCCGATGCCTCCGGGTATCTTCACCTTTGCTTCGTAGGTCTTCTTTATATTGTCCCATCCTATCCAGCGGGGGAGGATAGTGGCCTTTGTCTTTTTCTCGAACCAGGTATTGGGGATGTAGAAATCGTGACGTGTGCTGTCCTTTGAATAAACGCTGAAGTCGATGGGCATGTGCATGCGGCCGTCCCGCTCGAAGGTGATGATGTATTCGTCTTTTTCTTTTCCGCTCTTCACGCTTGCAACACCGTAATCGATCGTCTTAGCGGTTTCGAGCCACTGGTCGAAGAACCAGTTGAGGTCCACCTTGGTATAACGGATTATTGAATTTCTGAAATCGTCCACATACGGATGACATATCTTCCATTGTTCAAAATAGTTGTGCATCGAAGCCAGGAAGAGCTCATCGCCGAGAACATACTGGAGGTTGTACAGCATGGTGGCGGTCTTCATATACACCTGGCTATAGCCTCCGCCGTGGCGGATAGAGCCATTGAAGCCATCGCCATGGGTGTTGATCACCACTTCGCTGTTCTTGGCGGCATCGTACATGTAACCGTTGTACACTTCGGTGTTCATGATGAGGTCGGGCTCCAGGTAACGGCGCACATAGTTGGAACGCGGCGTTCCCCGCACACGTTCCTTGCCGTCGATCTTCTGGTAGGTCCAGGCGGTGAGGAATTGGGTAAAGCCTTCGTCGAGCAGCGGTCGGTAGGTCTCGTTGTTGCCTACCATGCCAAAGAACCAGTTGTGGCTGATCTCATGCGCCAGTACGTCGCGGTAATCAGGGTCATATCCGCCGTCGAGGGTAAGCATGGGATACTCCATTCCGTCCTGCGCGTCGGCAACGATCATCTTGGGATAAGCGTACATTCCGAAATCTTCGGAGTTCACGCGGATAACGCTTGCCGCGTATGCAGCGGCGTTCTGCCAGCGTGAAGCGTGGCTTTCCTGTACCAGCGAAATACATTTGATGCCGTTCCACTCCGCTTCACCTATGCGGTAGGTGGGGTCAGCGGTATAAGCCGCGTCATGTACGTTCTCGGCATGGAACTTCCATGTTTTGCGCGGGCCCTCAGGCGCGATGATAATGCTGGGCGCTGAGCCCCATTTCTTTTCGCGGAAATTACGGAGATCGAGTTTCTGCAAAAGTTCAGCCGGCAATACTTCGTTGCGGTTGGTCATCACACCGGTGCCGTCCACTATATAATTACTGCCGAAGGTGAGCTCCACATCAAACACCCCATAGTCGCCGTAAAATTCATGGTCGAGGTGCTGGTCGGTATCCCAGCCCTGGCGAATGTCGTAAACGCTGATGCGCGGGTACCAATGCACAAGGTCGTAATGCTTGAAGCCGCTGGAGTTGAACATTTTCATCCGGTTGCGGATGCTGCCCTTGTCATAATAGGTTTTGAAAGTGATGTTGAAGGTAACCGACTCGCCGGGTTTAAGGGGGGAGGGCAGCCATGCTTTTAGTATGGTATTGTCTTCTTCGGTCTTTAGCTCAACACCATTCACATTAATGGTATACACTTTTGTACCCAGGTCTTGCTTTTGATACTGACCATAAGTGGTTTTGAGCTTATTGTTATGGTATAGGTCGCTTAGGTAGCTGTTCTTGGTTTGCGCGTTGCTGTAGAGGTGGAAGTATACAAATGGAAGTTCATCAGGGGAGTTGTTCCAGTAGGTGAGCTGTTCTGATCCGTCAACGATGTCGGTGATCTCGTCGATATTGGCCTTTAGCCGGTAATGAACGTCTTGCTGCCAGTAGGCTTCATGTGGCTTACGGTTCTTCCAGTAGAGGGGGTTGCCGGTACTGCGGTAGTTGTCGGCTTGTGCTTTAACAGTGGGAGAGTAGGCAGTAAGCAGTAAGCAGTAGGCAATACAGAAAAACAGGGAGAAGTGTTTCATTCCGGAGGATTAGATAGGCGAAAATACAAAAATTTCGGGCGAATGGCCCTTAAGGCTAGCTCCACTAACGGCGTTTTTCCTGGTCCTCGCTTTGCCTCTGGTTTTGAGAGGATTTTTTGGTCGGCTCCTTAGGAACAGGGTCTTTAAGGATGAGCGCCTCCTTTGCGTTCCTGTTCAGGAATTGAAGTGCCAGGGGATGGCCCAGCAGAGTGTCAGTGCGGTAAACCAGTGGCTTTGCGCCGCCTATCTTATTGTCGCCATTCAAAATGATGCGCTCTACGATTATGTGTTCCTTGTCGAACCCAAATTCAGCGGCACAAAAGATCACGGGCGCTTTCATCGGCTTGACCTTAAAATAAGGCTCTCGTTTGGCAGGAAAGAACTTGCGTTTCATACAGATGAGCTCCGTATCGAACTTTATCTGCATTAGCTTCCTTGTAGAATCGAAACTGAGGCAGGTGTCAAGGGTGCCAAGGTAAATTTGACCTATGTTCAGCACTGTCGCGTCGGCATATTTATAGGAGTGATAAATGTACGTCTTCTCTCCGGGCAGACCCGGGCTCATTTCCTTTATGAAAAGCCGCTGTGAAAAGTTAGCACCCTCTACAGGCAAGTAGTTTACCTGTTTCTTAATGAGGTCCTGGTTATAGACCACCAGCTCCATTAAATTATCGTCGCTCATCTTTTGGTATTGGGTGAACGTGATATCGAAATTCCTCTTTGCGTTCAATTCAATTCGCTCTTTCTTATGGCTCTTGTTGTTCCTGTTAGCGGTGGCTGAATCAAAATAGATCCTGCCCGCTTCTTGCGTGATCCAAAGGAAACGCTTGTCTTTCTTGTTGTAATACACCGGTTTGTTTAGTTCGGCAAACTCCACGAATTCACTAAAGCGCCTTCCGGTCCTGGTGGTCTTGGAGGAATAGTTCTTTTCATGGCAGGAGCTCAGCGCCATTAAGGTGATTGAAAGGAGCAGATCTATATATCGACTGTTCCTCAAAGCGCGCCCTGGTTTAGATAAGTTCCACCAAAATAAAAACGGTTAAAGTCATTGTTGGGGTGCAAAGGGTACCCCTTGCCGATATGGATCATATCCTGTATCCCATAATAGGTCCTGTTGTGCTTGAGGGAACCCACGCATCCGAAATGCAACGCGAAGTTGGGATCGAAAAAATATTTCAGGTCGTACGAGCTGGTATTAAAGGAAGAGCGCTTCCATGGCTTTTTGTTGGTCTTGTCCTCGCCATTGTATTCGGGAACGTTAAAGCCAAGTAAGCCCGATAATTCATATAGCTGTGGTTCATAACCGGTAAATTGATCGAAGCACACTTCCCATTCGTTATAACCTGTTTTTTGGTGAATAAAGATGCCTCCGTTGCCGGTCCACCAGCGGTCGAACATATCGGCAAGTGAGAGCCAGCTGACGAGTGGTCCCCCGTCGTTCGCGTAGAAGAAGGAAGTTCCATCGATGGTCCCGGCAAATGAACCTATGCTTTGGTTCCTCCGGTGATTGTTAAAGACAAAACAAGTGCTCGTATAAAATCCGTATTTGTTATTGGTGCTCAGGTTATAGAATTGGCAGTTGCCAAAAGTGCGTAAGTGTTTTTCATAGCCCGACTTCTCCATGCTAAGCAGGCCCAGGGTGAACATGTTGCTGAAATCCACCTGGTTGTCGTCCACCAACGGGTTCATGTTGTTGCCTATCATCTTGCGGTAAAAGGCAATGGAGGCAGCGTAATTGAACAGGAGGTTTTCCTTCTGGGCGCGAACACTCGCTCCGGCAAAGGCCTTCACTCCCGGGAAGCTCTCCTTCAGGATACGAAAATAAAGGTTGAGATTAACACCAACATTGAACTCGCAGGTGTATTGCCATCCGTTTTGCGCTACGCTTCCCAGCGAAAGGCTCAGCAGCCCAAGCGTAAGGAATATTTTTCTCACGGGTTTTCTCATGGCAGACGGGCAAATGTAAAAAATTTCTGAGGAAAGAAAATTTCATTTAACATTGCCTTAACATAACAATAACATTGGCGTCATCTGAAAAAAGTGCCGATTGCACAATTTTGTGGCGCCTAACTAAACTAAGCCCTATGAGGATCACAAGGAATATAGCCACATCACTTCTTATCACATTTTCATTAACAGCGGGCGCGCAGGATGCACCCAAGGAAGAGTTCAAGCCTTCCGGCAAAGTATGGGGCTATGCCTTCTTCGATTATTTTATGAAGATGCATGCTGATTCGCTTGGCCGCGGTAAGACCCAATACGCGGGGCTGCCCAATAACACGAACACCTTCGACTTCCGCAGGGTTTACCTGGGATACGACTATAACATCAGCGAGAAGTTCAGCACCGAGCTTATCCTTTCTTATGAAGGGCAAGTGCTCAGCGACAATACAAGGTCTATCTTCCTTAAATCGGCCAACTTGCGCTGGAAGAAGGTCTTTCCCGGAACGGATCTCATCATAGGTCAATCGGCCACTCCTGCTTTCTCAAACACCATCGAAAAATTTTGGGGTTATCGCTCCATCGAAAAAACGATCCTTGATATGCGCGGCGCGGTGGCTTCCAACGATCTTGGTATCGCCATTCAAACCAAGTTCATTTCCAATGATAAAACAGAAGTGGGGTTGCACCTTATGGTAGGCAATGGTACAGCTCAAAAGATAGAGACCGACCGCTTCAAAAGGGTATACGGAGGTTTGTACGCGCTGCTGCTGAATAAAAAGATGCTGGTGGAATTCTACGGCGATTACAACCGCGATCAACTGGATCCTTTCCACAAGAGCCGCATGACCATGAAAGGCGCGATCGCTTATACATCTGATAGAATAACCGCGGGGATAGAAGTATTCAACCAGGCGCAGGAAAATTATATTGTAAATGCCGATTCATTAACGGCTGCCAAACGTGATACAGGGAACGGTTCTGCTTTCGGAGCTTGTGTGTTTTTGAGGGGCACGATCATAAAGGACAAGCTTGCTGTGTTTGCGCGCTATGATATGTATAACCCTGACAGCGGTTTTAATGCTGACAAATATTATTTCGCCGGCAGCTCGCCCAATACCGAATCATTCCTGGTAGCCGGTGTTGACTATACGCCGGTGAAGAACGTGCACCTGATGCCTAACATCTGGTACAACTCCTATTCGAACCGCAGCAAGAACGTGAGCGGGCTAAAAAAAGCCGACAATGACCTAGTGGCGAGGTTTACGTTCTGGTATATTTTTAAGTAGGCAGGATCAGGCGTCGTACTTATATCCTACACCTTTAATGGTGCGTATGCAATATTCGCCAAGTTTTTCGCGGATCTTGTTCACATGAACGTCGATGGTGCGGTCTCCGACCACTATCTCTCTTCCCCAGACTGTATTCAAAATTTCATCGCGGGTAAATACTTTTCCCGGCTTTGATGCGATCAGGGATAACAGCTCAAACTCCTTTCTTCTTAAATAGATAGGTTGCCCGTTGAGAGAAACGAGGTATTTTTCACGGTCGATGAGCAGGCCTTCGAGTACGGCTCCTTCCTTTGACGAACTCCGTTTTCCCTTCCTGCGAAGCAATGCCTTAATACGGCTGATAAGCACCCGTGGCCGGACTGGTTTACTGATGAAGTCGTCGGCGCCCACTTCAAAGCCAGCGATCTGGGAATAATCTTCGCTGCGCGCTGTGAGGAAGGCAATGAGAATATCCCGCGCTCCTTCGATCTCTCTTATCTCACGGCAGGTCTCGATCCCATCCATGTCAGGCATCATGATGTCAAGCAAGATCATGTCAGGCTGCTGCTGCTTTACTGTCTCCACCGCCTCATGCCCGTTCTTTGCGCACAGTACCTGGTATCCTTCCCGCTGCAAATTGTAGCTGAGAAATTCCAGGATATCAGGCTCGTCATCTACTAGCAGGATCCGGATCTTGTCTTCATTCATGCAATTGCGATTATTAAAATCGCTTAAAAGTACCAGGTCTGTATAATCGAGGTGTTAACCGCAGTTTAACTAATTATTAATAATTCCGGTTCCTGCACAGTCGTTATTCCGGTTTTAACTCTGCAATTCCGCCTGTGGTCGATTTTCGGGAGAACACTCCAGCGAGTGTAACTAATTTACCCTGCCCGAAATGTGCGGGATAATAGGGGAACTAATAATTAATGTTCAGATAACAGTCCGATTATTTTAGGGTAATTCTCTCTTCACACTTTTGCCGCATAAACTTAATCTTAAAAAAATGAAGCTACAGAAAATCACCCTCGCCATCGTTGCAACGGCAATGAGCCTGGGCATCTCTGCGCAGGAGGAAGCGCCCAACCCTATGGATACGCTCGCAAGGAGCGTAATGAAATTGCAGTCCGATATGGACCTGCTTAAGAAGGTAAAAATAACCGGCTACCTCCAGCCCCAGTTCCAGTATATCGACTCGGCAGGAGCGGCCACATTTGCGGGTGGAAATTTCCCGGCACATACTGATAAGCGTTTCGCGCTGCGCCGTGCCCGCGTAAAATTTGAATATACCAATGACCTTTCGCAATATGTCTTCCAGATCGACGCTACTGAAAAGGGCGTTGTAATAAAGGATATGTACGCCAAGTTCACCGAGCCCTGGGCGCAAGCGGTATCGCTTACTGTGGGCAATATGAATCGCCCTTTTGGTTTTGAGATCGGTTATTCTTCGAGTATGCGCGAATCACCCGAGCGTGGCAGGATGTCGCAGATCATCTTCCCCGGCGAGCGTGACCTGGGCGCGATGATCACCTTCCAGATGCCCAAGACCTCTAAATGGAACTTCCTGAAACTGGAAGCCGGTATGTTCAACGGCGCGGGCCCTAACTCCGACTTCGATTTCCAGAAGGACATCATTGGCAGGCTCCGTGCTGACCGTACGACCAAATCAGAAAAGATCAGTTATGGTATAGGTGTGTCTTATTATGATGGCGGCGTGCAGAACGGAAAAAGGAATGTGTTCAGCAGCATTGGTACCCTTGCCAATGGTAACCTTGGCTGGATGGCTCCTGATACTACTGCTTCCAACCTTTACGGTGTTACCGCGGTATCGAAGCGAACTTACATAGGTGCCGACTTCCAGCTGAACATCGATCTTCCAATTGGTCTTACAAGCCTTAGGGCGGAGTATATCCAAGGACAACAGCCTGCCACTTCTTCCAGCAGCGCAAGTCCCACGGCTCAACCCACTACCGAAACGTATATCAGGAACTTCGACGGCGCTTATTTCTACTTCCTGTATAACATCATGCAGAGCAAGCACCAGCTTATCTTCAAATATGACTGGTACGATCCCAATACCGACGTATCGGCTGCCGATATCGGCAAGACCGGAAGCGGTTTGAATGCTGCCGACATTAAGTATACCACCATCGGCCTGGGCTGGGCCTTCCGCTGGAACACCAACGTGAAGTTCACGACCTATTACGACATGGTTACCAACGAGAAGACGTCGAACCTTACCAGCGGTGGAACCTGGAACGACCTGAAGGACAACGTACTTACCGTAAGGATGCAATATAAATTCTGAGATAATATTCCGTTAATATTCGGTTAACATTAGAACCAAAACTTTACAAAAAATTGAGACGATGAAAAAAGGAATCATTTTAATGCTGGCGCTTACCGGGGTGGCCTCCATGGCTTTCATCCAGGCGAAAGTTTCCATCAAAATAAAAGGCAGTGATACAGTATTGCCCCTTTCCCAAAAAGAAGCAGAAACATATATGAAGTCGAACAAGAACGCGAGCATCACGGTGATCGGCGGCGGCAGTGGTGTGGGCATCGCGGCTTTCCTCGACGGCACTACGGATATCGCGATGTCATCTCGCAAAATGAAGTTGTCGGAAAAGATGAAGCTCCAGGATGCCGGCAAAGCGTTCAAGGAAGTGGTGATCTCTTACGATGCGCTCTCCGTGATCGTAAACCCTTCCAATAAGGTAACCCAATTGACCAGGGAACAAATGGAAGGCATTTTTACCGGCAAGATCAAAAACTGGAAAGAGGTGGGAGGCGATGATGAGAAGATCATTGCTTACTCGCGTGAATCGAGTTCGGGTACCTATGAGTTCTTTAAGGAACATGTGATGAGCAACAAGAACTACGGCTCCACTGTGCTTAACATGCCTGCTACCGGCGCCATTGTACAGTCGGTTAGCCAAACCAAAGGAGCGATCGGTTACGTGGGTTTTGCCTACATGGAAAAAGAGGTGAAAGCGCTAAAGGTATCTTACGACAAAGGGAAGACCTTTATTACTCCTACCATTGAAGGCGCCAAGAACAAGACCTATCCCATTACCCGGCCTTTGTTCTATTATTATCTCAACAAAGACGAAGCGAAAGTAAAACCCTTCATCGATTATATACTCAGTGCCGATGGCCAGAAGATAGTGAGCGATGTAGGTTATATACCGTTAAAATGACAGTGGTTACAGTTTAGTTTAATTAGCGGCGTCCCGGCCTGTCCGGGATGCTGTTATGTTCGGAGGGCTTGTGTTAAAAAATTGTTAAGTTGAAAAGATCTTTCCTGAAAAAGTTTGGTGAGAAGTTCATTGAGGGCCTGCTGATGCTCAGTGGAACGGTGACCAGTCTTTCGGTGGTGCTCATTGTGATCTTCCTGTTCAGCGAAGGCTTGGGTATTTTCAGCAAGTCGCCGGTGGAGGAGGGCAATGCCATCGTTCTCAACTACAAGAATCACGTAAGGGAATTGGATGCTGCGCAGTTGAAGAAGATATTCGACCAGGAGATCGTCAGCTGGAAGGAGTTGGGTGGTAACGACGACAGTATTACGCTGTTCACAGTTAACGATCTTGAAAAATATTTCAGCGAAGCGGACCTGGGCGATTCGCTGCAGTTCATTCCTCAATGTGAAAGCCGTTTGGTAGACAGCCTGACTGGTATTATCGCGGTGATCCCTGAGCGGCATATCGGGAAGGACTTCAAAGGGAGAAAGCTGGCGATGGACCATGTTTCCCTAAAAGAGTTTTTCGCGGGAAGGGAATGGTTCCCTACGGCGCATCCCGCGGCGGTATTCGGTACGCTTCCTTTATTGCTGGGCACCTTATGGGTGAGCCTTGGCGCTATATTGCTGGCGCTCCCGCTGGGACTTGCCACCGCCATTTATATGGCGGAGATCGCCAATCCAAGGGTACGTAATATTATGAAGCCGCTCATCGAACTTTTGGCCGGCATCCCTTCAGTGGTGTATGGTTTTTTTGGATTGGTGGTGATCGCTCCCTTCATCCAAAACCTTTTCGACCTTGATGTTGGTGAAACAGCGCTTACAGGAAGTATCGTGCTGGGCATTATGGCGCTGCCTACTATCATTACTATTTCAGAAGACGCTTTACGCACTACGCCTCGTGCCATGAAAGAGGCCAGCCTGGCTTTGGGGGCCACTAAATGGCAAACCATCGTTCGTGTAATTGTCCCTTATTCCATGTCGGGAATCACCGCCGGCGCCATCCTGGGCATCGGCCGTGCGATAGGAGAGACCATGGCGGTGCTGATGGTAACAGGCAATGCGGGCGTGATCCCTCACACCATATTGGAACCGGTGCGCACGATCCCTGCGACGGTAGCCGCTGAGCTCGGCGAAGCGCCCCAGGGAGGAATTCATTTTAAGGCGCTGTTCGCCCTGGGTTGCGTGCTCTTCCTCATCACGCTGGCCATAAACATCTTTGTTGAATTCGTTTCATCGAGAAAAAAAATGGGTAAAAGGGTATGAACAAGGCTAATAACATGAAAATAGCGGCGCGCAAGCGCATGAGGCAGGCCTTTTTCTTTTGGCTGTTCCGGTTGCTCAGCTTTGGGGTTGTATTGGTGCTGGGGATCATCCTTGCTTTTATTTTCGTACGCGGCGCTAAGGTGGTAGGCTGGGATTTCCTCACCAAGATGCCTGAGGAAGGCATGACCAAGGGTGGAATATATCCGGCGATCATAGGAACTTTTTACCTCGTGATAGGCAGCATGCTCTTCGCTTTTCCCATTGGTGTATTGTCGGGTATCTATATTAACGAGTACGCCAAAGACGGTTTTATTAAACGCTTTATTAAACTAATGACGAACAA
>JANWJV010000072.1 GCA_025451785.1 Bacteroidia bacterium
ACCGGATCATAACCAATTCCTTTCATCCTATCGGCCACTACTCCATCACCAATATAAGTAACACCGAACCTGGGGCCATTGTATTTCAGCCTGGGCTCAAAGTCCTCATCCTCTTCTGTTTTAACGGGAGCAGGCGCGGGCGCGGCGGGCGCGGGAGCGATCACCACTGTTTGGCTGCCGGCATTTTGGCTGCCGTTGAACAGTTCCTTGTCGCCGTTCTCATACCTTATCATAAATACATCTGTTTTCGAGATCGCGTAAACCGGTCCGTTAGGATTGTCGGCCCTTTTCATTTTTACCTGTTCGGTATTGATCTCGGTGATCCTTCCTTTGATCTCGGAGCCATTCTTAAGGATAAGAAGGTCCTGGGCTATGGCCGCGGTACTAATAAGGAAGCTGATAATTAAAATGCTGATCGTTTTCATTGTTTTGTTTTTTTGTGGTTTATACTGATTGTTTAGATTCATGAAGCAAAACTAGGCCGGGGATGGGGCCCTGGAAAACGGATTTGGCGGGCTTGGGTAAGGGGAACAGGTGCAAAAGCCCAAAAAAGAGGTAAAAGTTGCTCTTTTGGAAAAAAACTTAGTAATTTCAGGCTGCAACTCCGATTAATTACAGTTATTTGCAATAGTATAGACCGGGCTTTACTGATTTTTACTACACGAATATTTAACGAAAAATGTCATTTCCCAGCCAAGTCGATTTCTTTAAGAAGATAAAAGACACCCTGCCTGCCAAGATCTCGCTGGTGGATGAACTGGCCGACCTGCTCGGTATCACCAACGATGGCATTTACAGGCGGCTGCGGGGAGAGACGCAGCTCAGCTTTACCGAGATACAGAAGATCTGCACGCATTTCAAGATGTCGTTCACTCCTGATATTAAGGAAGCGAACCGCAATGTGAACTTTGAATACTCAAGGCTGGGAAGCGACGATAGCAGTTTCAGCGATTACCTTACCGGCCTTTGCGATAAGCTTTCTACCATCGGCAGCCTGCAGAACAGCAAAGCGGTGTTCGCCGCCGAAAGCCTGCCCCTCTTTTATCATTTCCTTTACCCCGAGCTTACCCGTTTTAAGATCTATTTCTGGAGCAAGGCGGTGATGAACATTAGCACACTGCGAAACACCAGCTATAATGATTTTAAAGTGGACCCCGCTGTAACGGCCATCGCCATGCGCTCGCTCGAACTGTATTGCAGTATACCCTGTACCGAAGTATGGAACGACAATACAATAGATGGCACGCTGAAGCAAATAGAATATTACTGGGAAACAGGTGTGTTCCCTTCCAAAGAGGTGGCCATGCAGGTATGCAGCGAAACGCTCGACATGCTGAACCATATTGAGGAGCAGGCCGCGAAGAACGCGAAGTTCATTCCCGGCAAACGCACTTATCCCGATACCTTTCAATTATATACCAGCGATGTGGGCCTGGGCTGTAATAGCATCTTTGTTACCGCCGATCATTTCAGGCTTTGCTTTTTCGCGCCCCATACCTTTAACTCCATCATTACTTCTAACGAGGAGTTTTGCGGGGATACCGAGAACTGGCTGAACGGCCTCATCGGCAAGTCCACACTCGTGAGCGGCTCGGCCGAAAAGCAGCGTTTCCAGTTCTTTGAGCGCAAGCGCGAGCGTATCCAGAAGCTCATGGAAAAGATCCGCTGATCTTTCCTTAAAAAAACTTAATTAGTTTGTTTTTTTAGTTTTTTGTCCTACATTAGCGCCTCGATTTTCCTTGAACTATTAACCAAACCAATCAACCATGAAAAAACTACTTACACTAGGAGCAGGCATGCTGCTCATGGGCTTTACGGTATCAGCCCAGTATTACATGATACCTTATCAGTGCAGTCCCGGCACCAACCCCGGCGGACTGATGACCGAAACGGAGCAGCCCGCTAACGCAGGATGGACCAACATCGCCACCTCAAGCGCTACTCCCGTATGGTCAACCACTGTTACCATTCCCTTTACTTTCCTTTTTAACGGTGCTGCCGTAACCCAGTACAAAGCCTCTACTTCTGGCGTTGTTACTTTCACCACCGGCGCATCAGCAGTTCCTTCCTCTACTAACGCTACTATTCCGGATGCAAGCATCCCGGACAAGTCAGTAATGGTTTGGGGCCTTTCAGGTTTCAACGCTAACGACGTGATCCGTCAGAAGACCTTCGGTACGACTCCTAACCGTCAGCACTGGATCTTCTACGCTTCTTACTCAGCTCCCGGATCAGCGGCTACTAACGACTGGACCTACTGGGGTATTGTTCTTGAAGAGACCACCAACAAGATCTACATCGTTGACATGAGGACCTACAACACTCCTGGTTCTTACACCATCGGTGTTCAGATCAACAGCACAACCGCTGTATCTGTTGCAGGCGCTCCCAATACCCTTTCTGTTGTTACCAACGGCGGCAGTCTCGACACCCCCGCTGACAACGTTTATTACGAGTTCTCTACAGGAACAGCTCCTGCTTATGACGTGAAGTCGTACAGCCAAACCATCGCTCCTTACGTTCAGATGTCACAGGCTCCCTTCAGCATCGGCGGTTCTTCCAGGAACATGGGCAGCAACACCATCACTTCGATGACTGTTAACTACCGCATCAATGGCGGAACACCTGTATCGTCTAACCTTACCGGCCTCAATATCGCCACCGGTGGATGCTACAGCTTCACACACCCCACTAATTGGACTCCCAGCGGTCCCGGCACTTATGTTATCAAAGCATGGATGTCGAACATCAATGGCAGCAACAACGACCAGGTAAACGCTAACGACACTGCTACCAAGACCGTGTACGTTGCCGCTTCATTGGCTGTTAGGACCTCTCTCTTTGAAGAGCCCACCAGCTCTACTTGCGGTCCCTGCGCTACGTATGCTCCTGCTTTCAACGCTCTGTTGAACAGCAACGGTGTTAACACCGCTACCGGCAAAGTGAACGCTATCAAATACCAGATGAACTACCCCGGAGCAGGTAACGACCCTGCTTACACTACTGAGTGCGGCTACCGCCACACTACGTATTATGGTGTTCCCGGTATTCCGTGGTGCGCTCTTGATGGCAACCAGTACCAGGGCCACATCGCGAACGTGAACCAGACCATCATCAACAACGCGCAAGCGAGACCCGGTCTGTTTGACATGAGCACCATTACCGCTAACTACATTGGAACCACTGTGAACGTTGCCGGAACATTTACTTCACTTGTTCCCTACACTTCAGGTTTGGCTCTCCACGTTGTAGTAGTTGAGAACCACATCAACTCCAGCGACGGCGGTCACGGCGTTCAATCGAACGGCGAAACCGACTGGTACCAGGTGATGCGTAAGATGCTTCCCGGCCAGACCGGAACCACTCTTGGCGCTCTTACCGTAGGCCAGGTAGTTCCCGTAAGCCAGAGCTACAACTTCAGCGGATCGCCCGTGATCTTCACTTCACTGAGCGCTTCTTCTGTAGTAGCATTCATCCAGGACAACAGCACTAAAGAGATCCTTCAGTCTGTTTGGAAGCCCATCACCCTTACCGGTGTTACCGACGCTTCCAGCCCGCTCAATCTGTTCAAGATCTACCCGAACCCTGCTAGCGACAACGCTACCATTATGTTCGAGCTTAAGCAGGCTGAAAACGTGAAGGTAAATGTTACCAACATGCTTGGCGAAACTGTGTTCACTGCTGACAACGGCAACATGACCGCAGGCAAACACAGCATGAACCTCGATGCCAGCAAATACGCTGCGGGTATGTACTTTGTTAGCTTCACTGTAGGCAGCAAACAGATCACTGAGAAACTCTCTATCGAGAAGTAATATCGCTTTAGTACCCTTAAAAAGCCCTGACGGAAACGTCGGGGCTTTTTCTTTTACAAGTATTTTACTGACCTTTGTTTCGAATCACATACCTATGAACATACGTCTTACACTTTCTGCCCTGCTCATTTCAGCAGGCGCCTCCTTCGCGCAGTATGCCGCGCTTCCCAACATCTGCGCCGCGGGCTTTAACCCCGGCAAGCTCAACAACGATATAGAACAAAGCTCCACCACCGGCTGGACCACCGTTCATAACGGAACGGCCCTCAGCCCTCAATGGTCGGGCATTATTACCCTGCCCTTTGGATTTATCTTCAACGGCTCGGCCGAGAATAGCTGCAAGGTGTCAACCTCCGGCGTACTTACCTTCAGCACCAGCGTGGCGGCAGTACCCGCTTATACCAGCGCCGCGCTTCCTACCACAGCGGTACCCGCTAAGTCCGTTTGTGTTTGGGGTCTTAAGGGAAGCGGCTCCAACGACCAGATCCGTACCAGGACCTTCGGCATCAATCCCAACCGCCAGTTTTGGGTGCAGTTCAATTCTTATTCAAGCACCGGCTCCAGCGGCTGGACCTACTGGGCCATCGTGCTCGAGGAAACGAGCAACCGCATTTATGTAGTTGACCAGCGGACCTATAACGCGCCGCTCGCGCTCTCCATAGGTGTGCAGATCGACAGCAGCAAAGCGATAAAGGTCGCCGGCTCGCCTGCCATCGATTCCAACACCAAGACCTACGCGCTCGACACGCCTGATGACAATGTGTATTACGAATTCATTCCCGGCCCCCAGGCAGTGTATGATATGACCGTTACCGCCATCAACATGCCGCGATACCTCGAGCTTTCAAAAGCGCCCTTCCTTATCACCGGCAGCATGCGCAACCTGGGCTCTGATACTGTAACTTCAGTAGACCTTAACTATTCCATTAACGGCGGCGCGGCGGTAACCACCACACTTCCCTTTCTGAGTATGATGACCGGCGATTGTTTTAACTACAGCCATGCAACGGCCTGGACTCCCTCAGCCGACGGCGCTTATACCATACGTGTATGGGCCACGGCCATCAACGGCAACAATGACCAGGTGATAAGCAACGATACCTCCACTATTACAGTAGCGGTACACAGCATTACGAATTCAAGGGTAGCCATGGTAGAGGAGTTTACGCAAGCTTCCAACGCGCCATCGGCTGTTCAGCATTTTACGTTCAACCCGCTCATCGCGAACAATTCTACAAAGACCTCCAACGTTAAATACCACGTTAGCTGGCCCGGCATCGATCCCATGTACAGCTTCAACACATCGCAGCCCACCACACGTGTGTTCTATTACGATGTAAGCGCGTTATCGTACGTTCTTCTTAATGGCAAGCCTGTGACAGGCAGCAAATACACAGGATCGCCAGACAACATTACACAGGCCATTATCGACACCGCCTATAATGAGCCCGGGCTTTTCAGCATCAACCTTGCCGCCACTTACGTGGGCAACCAGCTCAGCATCGCAGGTTCTACCAAGGCATTGTTAAACACAGTAACGGGTCCTTTTACGGTGCACGTGGCGCTCATCGAAGATCCTGTTAGCTACGCCAACGCGCCCGGCACCAACGGCGAACTGGTATTCCCCCATGTAATGCGCCAGATGTTCCCGGGAGCCAATGGAAACAACATCGGCAAGCCCATTAATAACCAAACGGATACTTTCAATTACACCTATACCATTCCCTCCACCCTTAACGTGAACGGCTTGCAGGTAGTGGTCTTTGTACAAGATGAATGGAACAAAGAAGTGCTGCAATCGGCCAACACCTGGGCCATGGTAGGATGGAACGAAAAGGAAAGGAACACGAACGTACTGCACATCTATCCTAACCCTGCAAGGGACCAGGCAGTTCTGAACTTTAAACTTGAAAAAGAAAGTGAGGTGCGCATTTCATTGTTCAACGCACTTGGTGAAGAGGTGTATGCTCAGGCGAATGGAAACACAAATCCGGGGTCGCACTCGATGAACATTCCATTAAGCGAACTTCCTTCAGGCATTTATTCCCTTACACTTAGGGCAGGCGATAGCAGCAGCAGTTCCAGGCTGGTGGTACAACACTAAAGCTATTTATCAAACCCGTAATGGGTGTAATCCTGAAGCACAGTATTCAGGAACTGCAGGTGAGGAACGTTGCTGGTAATGCCCATCGTTTCCTTGGTCTTTACGGTGAGCTTTTCGATGATAGGCCAGTTATGTGATTCGAGCCCTTTCTTAAGTACTTCCTTAATAATGGCAATGTCGTTGTCGCTAAGCTTCACCACCTCGGGAAACACCGGCACATAATCGGTCTTCACGCGCATGAGGATGGTATCATTAAGCGTTACCTTTTGTTTCATCTTAATAACGGTAGTCCCCGCCGCCATATCGCCGATGCGCTGGCCTTTGTCGTTCATTATAATGGCGACCACCGCCACCAGCCCTGTCATAAGCCGTGTATCAACAATACGTAACAGCCACCTCAACAGGTAAGCGCCAAAGGTGGCGCGGGTGCCGTCGAGCATCACCACTTTTATCTTCATTATCATTTTGCCGAACGACTGACCCTGCATGAAGGTTTCGCAGAGCAGATCGTAAAGAAGCACCGGCATACAGAGCAGTATCAGAATGGTAAGGCTGCCGCCGAAGCCAGCGGTGATGCCAGCCATGATGGAAAGCAGGATAAAATAGGCCAGGAAGAAAAGGTAATCCAGCAGCGTCGCCAGGATGCGGTCGCCGAGGCTCGCGAGCTCATAATCGATGTCGACGTTCTGGGTTGTTTGTATCTGTATATTATCCATCCTACAGGAAATTGCATAAATTTACAAAGTTCGGCCTAATGCCGGATGCCCTTGCTTGAAAGAGATCAGTTTTCTTAAGGATAACTCGGAAAAATGGCAGCAATACGAGGCCCTGCTTGCCGATCCGCGCCGTGCCGACCCCGATACGCTGGCAGAGCTTTTCATACAGCTTACCGACGACCTTTCGTACTCTAAAACACATTATCCAAAGTCGAACACTACCAAATACCTTAACGCGCTGGCGGCAAGGACGCACCAGGCCATTTACAAGAACAAAAAAGAACGGAGGGGCCGTATCATCCATTTCTGGCGCTACGAGCTGCCCCTGCTTTTTAAGGCCTCGCACCGGCAGCTGCTCTATTCCTTTCTCATCTTCGGTGTTTCCGTATTCATCGGTGTGGTGTCACAGGCATACGATGATAGTTTCGCGCGGCTGATCATGGGCGACAGTTACGTGAACATGACCATTGAGAACATCAACAATGGCGACCCGATGGCGGTATACAAACAGATGCATCAAACGGATATGTTCGTGGGGATCACCTTTAACAACGTGTTCGTCTCCTTCATCATATTCGTGTTCGGCGTTTTCCTTTCGATGGGTACCGTATTTCACCTGTTCAGGAACGGCATCATGCTGGGGTGTTTCCAATATTTCTTTTACCAGAAAGGGCTGCTGTTCGAATCGGCGCTTGTTATCTGGATCCATGGCGCGCTCGAGATATCCGCTATCATCATCGCGGGCTGCGCGGGGCTGGTGATGGGCAACAGCATTATTTTTCCGGGAACCTACTCCAGGGCTGTCTCCTTCATGAAAGGCGCCAAGCAGGGCATCAAGATCGCCATCGGCCTGGTGCCCATCTTCATCACCGCCGGATTCCTCGAAGGTTTTGTGACCCGTTATACCAACATGCCCGTCTGGCTCAGCCTCACCATCATTCTTGGCTCGCTCAGCTTCATCGTTTGGTACTTTATCATATACCCCATCCTATTAAACAGAAGACTCAACTATGCAAAACCAGGAGAAGATCAATCTGCGCCAGGCGCGTGACTTCGGCGAGCTGTTCAACGCGAGCACCAAGTTCATAAAGCAGAATTTCAAACCGCTCTTCCAGTCGATATTCTTCATCGCCGGGCCCTTTGTGCTCATCGGCGCCATCGCCAACGCGGTTTATCAAACCGATTCGTTCTCTTACAATAGCCTTATCCGCAATACAGGCGTGCTCTCACGTTTTTTCAGCCCCGCGCACCTGGTATCCATGCTGTTTACCATTATTGGTGTTCTTGTGCTCATCGGCACTGTGTATGAATACATGATCGTTTACAACGAGAAAGGCCCTGGCGAGGTTCGCCTTGGCGATGTAGGCAGAAAGCTGTTGAAAGACACCTGGAAGATACTTTCCACTTTTTTGGTCTTCTTCATTGCTTCCCTTATGATCGGCGTTTTCATCGTCGTTATCTTTTCGGGAATGACCGGCAGCATGATCGGCGCGGGCATCCTGTTCGGGTTCCTGCTCGTGATCTTCCTTTTCCTTTGCGGTCCTAACCTGCTTTTCCTTATAAGCGCCACTTACATAGTTAGGATGAAAGAATCGCTCGGTGTGTTCGAATCTTTCGGAAGGGCAAGAAGCCTCATGCGCGATAATTACTGGTGGACATGGCTCATTATGTTCTGCACATACCTCATTGTGTTCGTCCTCACCATGATATTCATGATCCCCATCGGCATTGTTTCGTTTATCCTTGCCATGAACTCACTGAAAGGCGCCGACTCCCCTACCCTTTCGCTCATCTTCATGGCCCTGAGCACCATTGCCACCTTCTTCAGCTATATGCTGTACTGTGTTATGCTGGTAATGGTAGGCTTCCACTATTTCAGCCTGGTAGAGAAGAAAGAAGGGCTTGGCCTTTTTGAACGGATCGAAGAAATTGGAAAAAAAGAAAGCGACAACATTGAAACGTCTTATTGATCCGCTTAAGCGAACCCTTTTACTTGTACCCTTCCTCTGCCTGCTGGCAGCTGCTCATGCCGTGCCCGCGGCTGATACGATGAGGAAAGTGGCGCGCGACAGTTCGAAGACCGAGCTTCGCAAGCCCGACGCGGAAAAGCAGAACGACCTTTTTGAAGACAAGGATTTTCTTTTCGACAAAGTGCCGCCGGCACCCAAAACTCCTTGGGAGCGTTTCTGGGACTGGGTAGAGCGTAAGCTCGATGCCATGTTCAGCAGCGAAGGTTTCGGAAGCTTTTGGGAGGTGTTCCAGTATGTGCTGCTCGGTGCCATCCTCCTGCTCATTATATGGCTGGTGATACGAAACGACATACGAAGGGTGTTCTACGGAAAGAGCGCCACGGCCGACATCGGCTTCAAAGAGGTGAACGAGAACATCCATGAGATAGACTTCAATAAGCTTATTGAAGAAGCGGTGACACAGAAGAACTACCGCCGAGCGGTAAGGCTTTGTTTCCTGCGTACACTCAAACAGCTTTCGGACAAAGAGCTGATACGCTGGAAGACCGATAAGACCAATCACGATTATTATAACGAGCTAAACGGCAAGACAATGCAGGGCGGCTTCGGGAACCTGAGCCTCATGTATGAATACGTATGGTATGGCGACTTCGGTCTTACCGAAGAGATCTACAAGAGCACCGAAGCGAAGTTCAGGGAGTTTAACGAACGGCTGAAGAACTGATGTTCAGGGGAAACCGAAAATATATATTCATACTGGTGCTTTGTTTCACCGTGCTCATCGTGGTGCAAAGCAACATTCCCAAGCCCATCGACTGGAGGGCCACCTATTCGGAGAACGACCGCATTCCCTATGGCGCCTATGCATTGCGTGAAATGATAGATGATGTTTTTCCGGGAAAGAAGGTGACCACGATCAAGAAGCCGGTTTACAACACCCTTACAGAAAACAGCGGCAGCAAGGTCAATTACTTCTTCATCAACTATTCTTTTTCTCCCGACGAGCTCGACACCCGTGTGCTCCTCGACCACGTGAGCGGCGGCGGCAATGTGTTCGCGGCGGCCTCGGCCTTTTATGGCCACCTGGCCGATACACTTCAGCTGGCCACCAATTCGTACTATGAGTATGATGACACCACTGTTGTTGCAGGCGCCAACGCCATACTGCAGGGAGGAAACGATACCTTGCGCATCAATTTCACTAGTCCTCACCTGAGGCCTAAGAAAGATTACGTGTATGCCAAAGGTGTTAGCAACGTTATCTTTTATTCGTTCGACACATTACACACCACGGTGCTTGGCACCAACAAAAAGAACGACGCTAATTTCATTAGGGTTCGTTTCGGCAGGGGAAATTTTTACCTGAGCACCTTACCGGAAGTGTTCACCAATTACAATTTCGTGAGCGAAACGAACAGCGATTATGTTTACAAAGCCCTTTCGTATCTTCCTGTGGAAGATACCTACTGGGATGAGTATTATAAATACTACGGGCATGCACAGGAAACACCCCTGCGTGTATGGCTCAGCGAACCGGCCCTTAGTGCCGCCTGGTTCCTTCTGCTTGTTTCGCTGCTGTTGTTCATCGCCTTCGGAGCCAAGCGCAGGCAGCGCATCATTCCGGTAGTGGAGCCGCTCAAGAATACCACACTGGAGTTCGTGAACATTGTAGGCACGCTGTACTACCAGAAAGGCGATCATAAGAACATCGCCTCCAAGATGATCACCTATTTTTTGGAACATATCCGCTCCAGGTTCTTCGTGAAGACCAGCCTGTTCGACGAGGCCTTTATAAAGAAGGTAACAGCGCTTTCAGGAATACCGGAAGCGGAGCTGATGGAACTTTTTAACTTTATAACCATTATCGGTGGCAGCAGCATCGTGCGTGAAGAAGAGGTGCTGAGGCTCAATGCCATGATCGAAAAATTTCATAAGAACAGTAAACGATAAACAACAATAAAATGGAAGACCAGGTATTTCAAAACAGGGTAGATCTCAGCGGCCTGAGCAAGGCGGTGGGCGACATCAAACAGGAACTCAACAAGTTCATCGTAGGACAGGACGATATGATCCGCCTGCTCGTTACGGCGGTACTTTCTGACGGGCACGTGCTCATTGAAGGAGTGCCGGGTGTGGCGAAAACGCTGACAGCGAAGCTCATCGCGCGCACCATGTCGGTGAACTTCTCGCGCATACAGTTCACGCCTGACCTGATGCCCTCCGACGTGATAGGCACAAGTATCTATAATATGAAGAGCGGCGACTTTGAGTTCCGCCGCGGGCCTTTGTTCTCTAATATTGTTCTCATCGACGAGATCAACCGCGCTCCTGCCAAAACCCAATCGGCATTGTTCGAAGCGATGGAAGAGCGCCAGATCACTGTTGACGGCACCACACACCAGCTTACAGCTCCTTTCATTGTGCTGGCCACCCAAAACCCCATTGAGCAGGAAGGTACTTACCGCCTGCCCGAAGCGCAGCTCGACCGTTTCCTCTTTAAGATAGAAGTGGATTATCCCAGCCTGGAGAACGAAGCGAAGATCATCGCTGACTTCCATCAGCGCGTAAACACCATCGACATCAGCAGTATAAAAGCGGTGCTGTCGGCAAACGAGATAAGCGAGTACCGTAAAAAAGTGCGTGCCATTCACATTGACCCCAACCTGATGAACTACATAGCGCAGGTGGTGAACCAAACCAGGAACAACAGCTCCATCTACCTGGGAGCGTCGCCAAGGGCATCGCTCAATATCCTTACCAGCGCGAAGGCTACCGCTGCCATGAACGGAAGGGATTTTGTGACACCGGAAGACATCAAGTACGTGGCGCTGCCCGTGCTCAAGCACCGTGTGATACTCACCCCTGAAAAAGAAATGGAGGGCGTTACCGCCAGCGAGATCATCGCGCAGATAATCGAGAAAATTGAGATCCCCAGGTAATTGAAGAACTTCCTTAAAGCACTTTATTTTACCAGCCTGCTGTACTTCGTTGTATCAGCACTGGTATCGCTATTGGTGCTTAGCTTCTTTTTTCCTGCCATGTACGAGCCGGTGAAATACTCCCTGCTCATCATCGCGGGGCTGTTCCTGGCGGATATCCTCATCCTGTTCAGCAACAAAAAAGGGTTCTTCGCCCGCCGCGACACTATGGACAAGCTGAGCAACGGCGACGATAACTCGGTGAAGATCTTCCTTGAGAACCGTTACCTTTTTCCGGTGAAGCTGGAAGTGATCGACGAGCTTCCCTTCCAGTTCCAGTCGAGGAACCTGAAGTTCAGGCTGCGCATTGGCGCAGGCCGCGACAAGACCATTGAATACAAGGTGCGGCCGGTGAAGCGGGGCGAGTACCAGTTTGGGGCTGTGAACATTTATGCCAGCAATCCTATTGGCTTTGTGCAGCGGCGCTTCCGCTTTTCGCAGGATATGATGGTGCCTGTTTACCCTTCGTTCATGCAGATGCGGCGCTACGAACTGCTGGCCATCTCCAACCGCCTTACCGAGGCCGGGGTGAAAAAGATAAGGAAGATAGGGCGCAATACAGAGTTCGAGCAGATAAAGGACTACGTGGCCGGCGACGATTACCGCACCGTGAACTGGAAAGCTACCGCCAGGAGGAACAAGCTCATGGTCAACCAGTACCAGGACGAGCGTTCGCAGCAAGTGTACAGCATCATCGATATGGGAAGGGTGATGCGCATGCCTTTCGAGGAGCTAAGCCTTTTGGATTACGCGATCAACTCGAGCCTCATCATCTCTAACGTAGCGCTGATGCGCCACGACAAAGCCGGAGTGCTCACTTTTTCAAATAAGGTGCAGGCCATGCTGCCGGCGGAACGCAAAGGAGTGCAGCTGCAAAAGATCCTTCAGCTGCTGTACAATCAAAAGACCGGATACCTGGAAAGTAATTACGAAGCGCTGTACGCGCAGGTAAAGACCAAGATAAGCCAGCGAAGCTTGTTGCTGCTCTATACCAATTTCGAAAGCCTTTCGGGAATGCAGCGCCAGCTGAAATACCTGAAGAGGATAGCGACCAGCCATTTGCTGGTGGTCGTGTTCTTCGAAAACACTGAGCTGAAGAAATTCCTTAACGAGCCGGCCGCGAACACCGAGGACATTTACAACAAGACCATCGCCGACAAGTTCGCCTTTGAAAAGAAGCTGATCGTAAGGGAGCTCGAGAAGTACGGGATCCACAGCATCCTTACGGCGCCGAAGAACCTTACGGTAAATACCATTAACAAGTACCTGGAATTGAAATCCAGGGGACTTATTTAGGTTATCTCACCATCAGTTTTTCCGCGATAATGCTATCAGCAACCCTCAGCTTTACGAAGTAGATCCCCGCGGGCACATCCAGTTTTACCGGAATGCCATTAGCGCCCGCGTGAACCGCGAGTGCCTGCGTCATCACTTCCTGTCCCAGCGAATTCAAAACACTCAGCTCCGCCTTTTGGGCCTGCGCTGAATAGAAGCTCATGATGAACTCTCCTTTTGAAGGATTGGGATAGAGCGAAAGCATAGAAGCAGCGGCTTCTTTTTCAGGAGCGCCTGTAGTGCAGTTGATCACAATGATGGGAGTAGTGACGCTGTCCTTGCTGGTGCCTTTGGTTGAAACAAGTTTCACCATATAGGTGCCTGCCGAAGTGAAACGGTGCGCGGGATTCTGCAGTGTGCTTGTATTGTTCACGCCCGAAGAAGGATCGCCGAAGTTCCAGTTCCAGCCTGTAGGCTGGCCATTGCTCTTGTCGATAAAAGGAACTGTGTCGTTCTCACAGTTCTTCTTCACGTTGTAGTTGAAGGCCGCCTTTAACATGGTGGCCGAATTACAGGAACCCGAACCGGTAATGTTGGCACGAAGAACAGGATAACCCCCGTTGCTCATGATCCACACTTTGGTAAAATCCCAGCTGGTATAGGTGCCTTGTGTTTGCATCTGCGCAGTGGAAGAAGCGAAAATGCCTGCATTGTTGCCAAGGTTGCCGATGTCCTGCAAGGAAGGATTCACGGTGTTGTTCCAATAATCAGTATTGTAAGTAGCAGTTCCGGATTCATACCCTACAAAACCGCCCTTGTTAGTAGTACCGGTAACAATGCCTGCCGAATAACTGGTATCAATTCCCCAACCGGTTCCAATGGAATAATCATTGCCTACAAGTCCACCGATCCTGTCAGTACCGTTCACGTTGCCTGTAGCATAGGTATTATATATCTGTGTAGCGCCGCCTGAGTTGGGACCGAAATCACCAACAAGACCACCAACGGCAGTAGTCCCTGAAACATTACCGGTAGCATAGCTTTGTATCACATAACCGCCGCCGCCCATCAGGGGACCTACCTCGCCGGAAAGACCACCCACATTTACGGAACCGCTCACATTTCCCTTCGCGTAACAGTTCATCAGTTGTGCTGAGCCTCCCTGGTAGGTAGCGCAATCGCCCGATACACCACCAACGCTGTTGAGGCCGGTCACGTTCCCTTCGGAAAAACAATTGGTAATATACGAGCCTCCTCCCTGGTAAGTGGTAACGATGCCGGCAACACCGCCAGTGCGGTTGCCTCCTTCAATGTCAGCTTTTGAAAAACAGTTGATGAGGCTGGCCTGGGTACCCTGATAATTGATGCTCCTGCCCATGATGCCTCCGGTGTAGCCAGCACCCTTCACATATCCGTTACTGAAACAGTTATCGGTAGTAGTGGAAAGCTTATAGCCGATCACCCCGCCGGTGAAATCGTTTCCTTTTATATAGGCATTTATCAACCCTACGCCGGTAATGGTGGCGGTTTTCGCATAACCGAAAAGACCAACACAGTTTTGGCTGGGACGGTTGATATACAAGTTCTTTACGACAAAACATTTCCCGTTGAAATTTCCCATGAACGCCGCGGTACTGTCGGCACCGATCGGGCGGAAGCCCGTAGTTGTCCACTGACCGCCACCCGTTTGCGTTTGCGCGCAATCCACATCGTTCATCAGGATCCAATACGAAGTTAGCTTGGTCTCCATCTTCTGGAGTTCGTCACAATTGGTGATCTGGTAAGGATCGTTAGAGGTTCCGCTGCCGAGCTGAGCGTGAGCGCTGCCGGTAGAAAGGATCATGCCGGCGGAAAGAAGTAACAGGTAATTGTTTTTCATGGGAAGTTTTTTGGAAAGGCAAATATAAACCAATGTTCATAAAAAACTAAAAAACGCGTCTTAGTTTTTCTTTAGCTTTGAAAATTAATGAACTCAACCATCGTTATCCATCTATGAGAAAGATATTCCCTTTCATTGCCTTGCTATTACTGCCCGCCGCTTTAAAGGCGCAAGTGGTCATCGATTATTGGGACCAGGACAACAAGCTGAAGAAAAAGAGCCAGGAGAGCTTTAAGGACGGGGTGCAGAACGGTGAGTTCATCCAGTGGTTCCAAAGCGGCCAGATGGCCAAACGGTACTTCTATAAGATGGGCAGGGAAGACAGCACCTGGACCACCTGGTATGATAACGGCAAAGTAAAGTCGGTTCAGCAATACAAAAAGGGCCGCAAGGTAGGCTGCTGGAGCTATGGTTATATGAGCGGCAACAAAGCACAGATCACTTACTTTAAGGAAGACCGGGAGGACAGCACCTGGACAGGCTGGCATGAGAACGGGAAGCTGAAGAGCGATGAGACCTACCGTAAAGGAAAGAAGGAAGGCAAGTGGACCTATTGGTATGAGAACGGCCAGAAAGAAAGCGAGGGCACCTTCAAGCTTGACAAAAAGGAAGGGGCTTTTACCGCCTGGTTCTCTAACGGACAAAAGAGCAGCGAAGGCAGTTACATCGCCGACAAGCAATCGGGGAAATGGATGGAATGGTACCGCAGCGGGAAGCCGAAACAGGAGACCGAGTTCAAGGATGCTGAATTGTACCTGATGAACTTATGGACCGAGAAAGGAGAGCAGCTGATCAAGGATGGCAACGGCAAACTTTCCATTGTGTATGACAACGGCAAGAAGAAGGGTGAAGGAACGTACAAGGGCGGATTACAGGATGGCGAATGGACCTACTGGACCCCGGCAGAGTCGAAAGATTTTGTGGCGCATTACATGGCCGGCAAGCGCAACGGCAAATACGTGAAGTACTTTGAAAAAGAAAAGATATCTTCTGAAGGGCTTTATAAGAACGACCATAAGGATGGTGTATGGACCTGGTATACAAGAGAAGGTAAAAAGGAAATGGAAGGTCCGTTCAGGGAGGATAAAAGGGAAGGCGCCTGGACCTATTGGTTCCCCAACGGCAATAAAGAATCTTCAGGTTCTTTCCGCGACGATCAGCAGGACAGCTTGTGGACCTATTGGTACCGCGACGGGTCGAAATGGAAAGAAGGAAGTTACAAGAACAACATAAAAGAAGGCGAATGGAATGTTTGGTTCGAGAATGGAAAAAAACTTCAGTCGGGAACATACAAGGGCGGCAAGGAAGATGGGGTGTGGAGTTCGTGGTACGATAGCGGGCAAAGTAAGGACGAAGGTACCTTTAAGGAAGGCCTTATGGATGGAAGCTGGAAAGGCTTTTACAAAAGCGGCAAGCCCAATTACTCCGGCGCTTACAAAGGCGGCCTTAAAGAAGGCAAATGGCAGTTATGGTTCGAGAACGGTACGATGCAGGAAGACACTGAATACAAGAAAGGAGAAAAGGACGGGAAGTCTACTCTTTGGGGGCTGGGAGGGATCATGGACCACACGGGAACCTTTAAAGAAGGCAGACCGAACGGCTCCTTTACCTTCTACTATGAGTTTGGGGGGATCTACCAGGAGCAGAACTTTGAAGACGGGAAACTGAACGGCAAATGCAGTACTTATGACAAGAAGGGAAAACTAGTGAGCATTAATCATTACACCATCGTGAGGAAGAAGGAAGGATCTATTAGCCTCCCGCACGGCGACTGGACCTATTACGACGAGAATGGCAATGTAACGCGCAAGGTGCGTTACAAGTACGGTGTTAAACAGGAATAAAACAAAGGTTTTACCTCTTTTTAACAACGTGACTGGGTTTCTTGACGGGCTTTGAAGCTCCTACAGCCAAAAACCAGGCGATAGCGATACCACCGGCAATACCAAGGCCGGCAAAAATGTACCCCCACATGTCGGACCTTGCCTTTTCAGCCGATAGAGCGGCTGAAATGCTGTCCCTTGAAGTACTGTCGACCGAAACTGCTTCTGCAACAGCAGTTGCAGCCGTGGGGTCTTGGGCTAATGCATTGAAAGTCAATGCGATAACCAAAAAAATGAGCAACATACCCTTACGTGCCAGGTTTTGCGTCAGAACCTGGTTTTTCATCGTGGCTTTCATGATTTTCTTTATTAATCTAACGTTTATAGATCTAAACTGCTATTTTATGAAGAAAACAAGCGCAAAAATGCTGCCTGATCAAAAGTTATCAATACTTAGACGCTGATATCGCCACTATAGTTGCTTGAATTTTATTTTGCGGATACGATTTATCTGCTTATATTTGCATCCTTAAAATTTACGTTTTAATACAGAAAGAGGGGGCTTTAGTCCCCTCTTTAATTTGACAAAAACATGATCAGCGAGGAAAGGATACGCGAACTGGTAGAAAAGAGCCTTCAAAGCAGCGCCAGTTTCATCGCAGGGGTACGCATTACGTCAGCCAACCGCATTACGGTATTGCTCGATAATGACCTCCAGGGCATTTCCATTAGTGATTGCGTGGAGGTGAGCCGTTCGGTGGAAGCAGGCCTTAACCGCGACGAAGAGGATTTTGAGCTGGAAGTATCTTCAGCAGGAATCGGGGAGCCCTTCCTCATCGCCAGGCAATACAAAAAGAACCTGGGCAAACAGGTACAGGTGCTTACCCGCGAAGGAAAAAAGATCACCGGTAAACTGGTAGAAGCTAGCGATAACGGAATTGTGGTGGAGGAGAAATACAAAGAAAGGCTGGAAGGCAAAAAAAAGAGGCAAATCGTTGTTCAGCAGAACAACCTTGATTTTGAGAACATAAAAGAGACCAAACTGGTATTATCATTTTAATCAAACATAAAGCAATGGAAAACATCAATCTTATCGAGTCATTCTCCGAGTTCAAGGAGATGAAGAACATTGACAAGGCGACCCTTATGAGCATCATCGAGGATGTGTTCAGGAGCCTGCTGCTGAAAAAATACGGTTCCGACGAGAACTTCGATATCATCGTAAACCCCGACAAGGGCGACCTCGAGATATGGCACAACCGTACTATTGTTGACGACGAGTTTGCTGAAGACAGTTTTGATTACGATCCCAACAAACACATCAGCCTTACTGACGCGCACAAGATCGAAGAGGATTTTGAGATCGGCGAAGAAGTATCTGCGCCCATGAAGCTCGAAGACTTCGGGCGCAGGGCGGTGCTGGCCATTCGCCAGAACCTGGTATCGAAAGTACTGGACCTTGAAAAGGATGCCATCTACAAAAAATACAAAGAGCGTGTGGGTGATGTGATCACCGGCGAGGTATATCAGATCTGGAAAAAAGAGATCCTTATCATGGACGACGAAGGCAACGAGCTGGTGCTTCCCAAAGCAGAGCAGATCCCTTCCGACTTCTTTAAGAAAGGTGATACCGTACGTGCGGTGGTGCAGCGTGTGGAGATGAAGAACAACACTCCTATCATCGTATTATCGCGTACCTCTCCCGCTTTCCTCGAAAAACTTTTCGAGATGGAAGTTCCGGAGATCTTCGATGGCCTTATCACTATCAAGAAGATCGTGCGCGAGCCCGGCGAAAGAGCAAAAGTAGCTGTGGAATCCTACGACGACCGTATCGATCCCGTTGGCGCCTGCGTAGGCATGAAAGGCTCCAGGATCCACGGCATTGTACGTGAGCTTAAGAATGAGAACATCGACGTGATCAACTTCACACAGAACAACACGCTGTTCATCACCCGTGCTCTCAGTCCCGCGAAGATCTCATCGATCAAGCTCGACGACGAGAACAAGCGCGCGGAAGTGTTCCTTAAACCTGACCAGGTATCGCTGGCCATCGGTAAAGGCGGCCACAACATTAAGCTGGCCGGCAAACTTACCGGTTATGAGATCGACGTTTACCGTGATACTGATGTGGACACAGAAGATGTAGACCTCGAAGAATTTGCAGACGAGATCGAAAGCTGGATCCTCGACGAACTCAAGGGCATTGGCTGCGATACCGCGAAGAGCGTTCTGGAGCTCAGCACCGAAGACCTGGTGAAGCGCACTGACCTTGAAGAAGAGACCATTAACGAGATCAGGCAGATCCTTAAGTCAGAATTCGAATAGTAGAAAGCGTAACGATAATAATCCTAAATTAGCCGCATAATCAGTAGCATGTCAGAAAGCGCAGGAGCAAAACGTATTGTGAAAGTAGCCTCGGAGTTTGGCGTGGGTGTAGACCACGTCATCGAGTTCCTGCATAAAAGCGGCTATAGTGACGTGAACCGCAACTCGAAGGTGAACGACGAGCTGTATACTGTTCTGATGAAAGAGTTCCAGGCTGAGAGATCGGTAAAGGAAGAGGCCAAGCAGTTCACCAGCAACACCAAGATCAAGAAGGAAAGTATTTTCCTTGACGAGCAGAACAAAGGTCCCAAGGAGCGTGGCGACCAGGAAGGCGATGAGATCCTGATCAAGAACAACCCCGAAGAGGTGATCAGGGCAAAACCCAAGGACCTTACCGTTCCTAAAGTGCTTGGCAATATCGACCTTGGCACCACCAAGACCGACAAGAAGTCAAAGAAAGAAGAAAGCAAGCCGGAAGAAAAACCGAAGGTAGAAGAAGTAAAGGCCGAAGAGAAGAAGGAAGATTTTTTCGAAACAAAAGTGGAGAAACTGGAAGGGCCCAAGATCATGGGCAAGATAGACCTTCCTGTAGAAGAAAAGAAGAAACCTGTTGCCTCTTCATCCTCTTATGTTCCCGAAAAGGGCAAGGACAAGAAAAAAAGAAAGCGTATTCGCAAGGGCCTCGACTACGAGACCATTGGCGGAGGCGGAGGCGAAAAAGGCACCACCTACAAAGGGGGGGGCTCCAACCGCCGTGGAAGGGAATCGAGGCCGGTATTGACACCGGAGGAAATCCAGGCGCAGATCAAGGAAACACTCGCCCGCCTTAGCGGAGGAGGTAAATCAAAAGCCTCGAAGCACCGTAAGATGAAGCGGGAGGCTGTAAGTGAAAAGATACAGGAAGAAGTAGAAAAGCAGGAAGGAGAAAAGAAGATCATTAAAGTGACCGAGTTCGTTTCGGCGAACCAGTTGGCCACGATGATGAATGTTCCTGTTACGGATATCATCTCCACCTGTATGAACCTTGGCCTGTTCGTATCCATCAACCAGCGTCTCGATGCTGAAACGCTCGCCATCGTTGCCGAAGAGTTTGGACACCAGGTGGAGTTTGTAAGCGTGGAAGTGCAGGAAGCAATACGAGAGGAGGAAGACAAACCGGAAGACCTGTTGTCGCGCCCGCCCATCGTTACCGTAATGGGTCACGTTGACCACGGCAAGACCTCGCTGCTCGATTATATTCGTAAATCCAATGTTATCGCCGGCGAAGCGGGCGGTATCACCCAGCACATTGGTGCATACAATGTATTGCTCGAGAATGGCAAGAAGATCACCTTCCTTGACACTCCCGGTCACGAAGCATTTACGGCCATGCGTGCACGTGGCGCCCAGGTGACAGATGTCGCTATTATTGTGGTAGCTGCCGACGACAGCGTGATGCCACAAACAACAGAAGCCATCAACCACGCGCAAGCGGCGGGAGTTCCCATTGTATTCGCCATTAACAAGATCGATAAGCCAGGAGCGAATCCCGATAAGATACGCGAAGCCCTTTCGCACATGAACATACTCGTGGAAGAATGGGGCGGCAAATACCAGTGCCAGGAGGTTTCGGCCAAACAAGGAAAAAATATCGATACACTGCTCGAAAAAGTGCTCATCGAAGCTGATATCCTCGACTTGAAAGCCAATCCGAAGAAGAACGCTTCAGGAACAGTGATAGAATCTTCGCTCGACAAAGGAAAAGGCTATGTGACCACTATACTTGTGGAAGCAGGCACCCTTAAAGTTGGTGATATATTGCTTGCCGGTTGTTTCAGCGGCCGCGTGAAGGCGATGCACAACGAGCGCGGACAAGTGGTGAACGATGCGGGCCCTGCCATGCCCGTGACCCTGCTGGGTTTGAACGGCGCGCCCCAGGCCGGCGACAAATTCCACGTGATGGACGACGAGCGCGAAGCGCGCGATATTGCCAACAAGCGTCTGCAGCTTCAGCGTGAACAAGGCATTCGTACTCAGAAACACATTACCCTCGACGAGATCGGCCGTCGTTTGGCCATCGGCGATTTCAAGGAGCTCAACGTCATCCTCAAAGGTGATGTGGACGGCTCCATCGAAGCGCTGTCCGACTCATTGCAAAAACTTTCTACACCCAAGGTACAGGTCAACATCATCCACAAATCGGTAGGCGCCATCAGCGAATCTGACGTGCTGCTGGCATCCGCCTCCAACGCCATCATCCTGGGCTTCCAGGTAAGGCCTTCGGCAAGCGCAAGGAAACTGGCCGAGAGCGAGCAGATCGATATCCGCCTCTACTCCATCATTTACGACGCCATTAACGAAGTGAAGGCAGCGATGGAAGGCATGCTTGCGCCGGAGTACGAAGAGAAGATCGTTTGCAACATTGAGATCCGCGAAGTGTTCCGCATCACGAAAGTGGGATCGGTCGCCGGCTGTATGGTGCTCGACGGAAAAGTGACACGCAATACCAAAGTGCGTGTGATCCGCAACGGCATCGTGATCCATACTGGTGAGCTGGGCTCTCTGAAGCGCTTTAAAGACGACGCGAGAGACGTAAGCTCTGGCTATGAGTGCGGACTTAATATCAAGGACTTCGATGATATCGAAGTGGGAGATATTATCGAAGGGTATGAGCAGGTTGAAATAAAGGCCAAGCTTTAAGCCTGCGCTGTAGGTCCCCCGAAATTCAAAGGCAATGCGTTCGGCATATCGGTATCCTTGATGGTTCCGTGTACCTGCTCAAATTTTCCGATGTTGTCTTTGATCGCCTTCATGAGCCGTTTGGCATGCTGGGGAGTAAGCACAATGCGCGATTTTACTTTTGCCTTGGGAACTCCCGGCATCATCTTGATAAAATCGATCACGAACTCCGAATTGGAATGCGTGATGATGGCGAGGTTGGAATAAATGCCCTCAGCGATCTCTTCGCTAAGCTCTATGTTGACCTGGTTGGGGTTGTTCTGTTCTTCCATAACGATAGTATTGTGTTCTCAAAAATACGTTTTTTTATAATGGGATATTTCATCCGCGCATTTTCGCCTGCAGCCATTCGCTGTAATTGATGATGTCGTGGTCAGTACCTCCGCCGGTGAGCCGCGCTACCTTTTCGGCTAGCTTCCTGCTCTTGAGACCACCCGGGCCTATCATGGCCAGCAGGATACCCATCAGCTCACGCATCCGCAAATAGGCAGGGTCACGGAAAAAGCTCCTGAACCCCGATTTGATCTGCTTGATACGGTGCTCTATGTAATCAAAATCCTCCAGCTCGTAACGGATGATCAGCTCCACCACCGCTATACGGTAACGGAACCCCTCGTCGAGCATGCGATATGTATCGTGCAGCGAAGGCTTGATGAGCCAGCGCAGCGCCTCCTTGAAATTACCCTTGTCGAAACTGGAAACAGAAAGGTTGAGGTAAACGAACACGATGTGGTAAGGGTGCTTCCGTATGATGGGGTTCTCCCTTGCCTCGTTCAGGATCTCAATGGCCTTGTTCACATCGATCTTTGAATAATTGTTCACCTGCGAGTTATAATAATAGAACAGGTACTTGCCTTTCAGCATACCCCCAAATTCCTCCATCGCCTTTTTCAGCTCATCGCCGTAATTGAGCGACTCATTATAGTGGTCGTTCTTGAACAAGGCGTTAATGAGGTAGGTAAGCATTTGCAGTTTCGTTTCATGGTTGTTCTTGTTGAAAAGACCCTGCCTGCGGTACTCAGTATAGGTACTTACGAGGTATTTTTCCAGCGAAGGATAATCTTCCTTCTGCAGCAGTATTCGCGAGATGGAATGGTAGATCTTGAAACGCAGCTGGTTATCGTTCCTGAACTCTTTGGTGCCGGCGATCTCGTTCACTTTTTCCTGTAATGACTCCACCGCGCGCAGGTTGCTCTTTGAAAATGACTGCAGCGTCTTTACACTATAAATGATCCCCGCCAGGATATCGTCGATCTCCTGTAGCTTACTCAGTTTCTTTCGGTTCTCCTTACGCTTGCTGATATATTCGCCCGGGTTGATCTCCAGGGTCTCGTACGACAACTTGATAAGATCGGTATAGATCAGTTCGAGCAGTTCGGGCGACTCTATCTCATTGGCTTTCTTCTCGGCCTTGCCCAGGTAGTAAAAAGCGGTCTTCGCCTGTGCCTTGTTCTGGAACAGCCGCGCAAGCACAATGAGGTTCATCACCACGTTGGCTTCGTGCTGATCGAAATATTGAAGGGCGATGCTCTTGCCGATGCTCTCCAGCAAACGGTTCTTCAGGCGGTAGAGCGCATTTTTTTCTTCTGTTCCGTACAAAGCCTTGTTCATTTTCTCTTCGTCATATTCAGGAAAGGAACTGCGTATCATGTCAAAAAGCAGAACATCTTTCCGCTCTTCGCCGCCATGGCTCCGGTTAGCGAAAAGCTTGAAATGACGGATCTCTTCCTTGTTCAAAGTACCGATAACGTTTTGAAGGATCTCCATTTTGTTAGTTTTGAATACGTAAGAAAATTATGATTTTTTCTTGAATAGTCCGGTATTTTATCCTACTTTCGTTTAAATTATCGCAAAACACATGAAAAAGGCACTTTTTTACGCGATACTTTCCCTGTTGCTCATCCCCTCTGGACGCTCCAGCGCCCAAAGCGTATTAGGTATGAGCCCTGTTATACAGAACTTTACGGATACTGTTCCCTGGAACTTTACGGACAGTTTCAATGTATGGGTTGACAACTACGGGCCCAACACTTTTAATGGCGACATCAGGGTGTACTTTGCCTGCGACAGCGGCGCTGGACCGAAGATCTTTAAGGTAGACAGCACCACTTTGTTCGGGGTAAGCAATTTCCAGATGAACGACAGCCTGCAGGTGCAGGCCTTTTACACTTATATCCCTTCGAGTGTATTTAAACCCGGCGGAAATACCATTGTTATATGGCCCCAGCGCGCAAGCGGCTCCACCGCAACCACACTTGATACGCTTAAACAAAAGGTGTATATCGACCCCCAATCGGGAATTCGTGAGAAGAGCGGTCTCCCGCCTTTCAGGATCTTTCCTAACCCCGTTACAACTACCGCAAGGATCTACCCGGGACTTCCCTTGAGCGAAGTACAGGAATACCGACTTTATGGCACCTGCGGCAACCTGGTAGCCGTACTGCCCCCCGGGCCCAGCATTGATATGCGCGACCAGGCAGCGGGCATGTACTACCTCGAAATGCGACTCCGCAATGGACAGAAACAGGTCACGAAAGTGATCAGGCAATAAGCTTAAACCCTCCAATTACTGTAAAAAAACCACCCAATGGGTGGTTTTTTATTTTGTGTGAACACGTAAGAAAATGGCCATTCCTGTTTTGAACGAGCCTGCCCTGTCCCCTACTTTTGTGTCAACAATAAACCAAAAAAAATAAACACATGAAAACAATTAAACTTTACCCGATCCTTCTTTTAGTCCTTGGCGGATTTTTGTTTGGAGCGCCGCGCGCCTCCGCTATGGTTGCCGACAGCAATGGCTGCACCGCTTCTGCCGGCTTTACCTTTAATGTTAATGGCAGCTCAGTGACCTTCACCAGTACCTCCAGTGGTGTTAACAACCCTATTTATCAGTGGTCGTTTGGTGATGGCGGCTGGTCACTTTCACAAAACCCAACACACAATTACAACGGCAGCGGCAGCTACCTGGTTTGCCTTACCTATCGTGATCCCAACGACAGCACCTGTTTCGACATGAACTGCCAGTACGTTACGATCACCGGCAGCAGCAGCGGTTGCAGCGCTGCCTTTACCTACCCGCAAGACTCCTCGGGTTGCACCAGCTCTCTTTGCGTGAGCTTCACCAACCTGTCAACTCCTGCTACGGGGTTTATGTACTGGAACTTTGGTGACGGCGGTTTTTCCAATCAAAAGAACCCCACCCATTGTTACGCGCAAAAAGGCAACTACCAGGTTCTCCTTATAGTAGGCGACAGCACCTGCACCGATTCTCTTTATATGCAGATCTGCGTTGACGGCCTCACTGGCCTGAAAGAAGAGCTTGAAAGGGAGGCTGCTTTTAACATGTTCCCCAATCCCGCAAACGGTTACACCAATATCCAATATACGCTGAATGAAAAGGCCCAGGTAAGGCTTAGCGCTGTGGATGTAACAGGCCGAGAAGTGGCAGTGCTTGAGAATAGCCAGCAGGCTGAAGGCGCCCACAACGTAAATTTCAATACCAGCTCTCTCGCGAATGGCATTTATTTCCTTCGCATGGAGATCAACAACGCGCTTTCCTCTAAAAAGTTAATAGTTAACCAATAAACCAAAACAAAAATGAAAACGCAAGTCAAGACCATGATGGCAAAACTTTCCCTCCTTGCACTCAGTGTGATGATCTGCGAAAACGTAACGATGGCCGCTTGCCAGGCCAGCTTTACCTGCTCGGTGAACAACGGGGTGCTGACAGTTGTCAGCACCTCTACCGGCACTTTAGGAAGTACCGGCTACAACTGGAACTTTGGCGACGGTTGGAGCGGGTCAGGCCAAAACGCAACGCATACTTACAACCTCACCGGCACGTACAATGTTTGCCTTACCATTTCTGATTCTGCAAACAGCTGCAATAGTTCCTATTGTCAGAGCGTGACCATCGCCGGTACTAAGGGCTGCTCTGCCTCTTTTTTGTTATGGCAGGATTCTACCAACACCAAGCTATATTATGCGTTAAGTACAGTTGGCGGCACCTCCCCTTTCAGCTATACCTGGAACTGGGGCGATGGCTCAACGAGCAACACCGCTTTCCCAACGCATACCTATGCTTCGTCAGGCACCTACCAAATATGCCTCGATATTACCGATAACAATGGATGCCAGTCGCAGTATTGTTCCAACATTGTGGTGAGCATGACCGGCGCCGGTGATAACGGGCCCATGGAAGGCAGCCTCAGTTCCGGAACAACAGTAGTAGTGCTCAACCCCGCGGGTATTGGTACTATTACCGCTAAAGATGTTAGCGCCTTTGGAAGTTTTCCGAATCCTTTTGCGGGTAAGACCACCCTGCGCTATTCTCTTTTATCATCTACTAACGTGAAGCTAAGCGTGTATGACATGACCGGCAAAGAAGTAAAAGTGATCGTTAACGGCAAAGAAATGGAAGGACTGCAAAACCATGAACTTGATGGCCGCTTACTACCTGCAGGCATCTACATGGTAAGGCTCGAAACCAGTTCAGGTATTCTTACACAGCGCATCCTGCTTACAGCTTCTCCCGCTCAGGAATAATTACCATTCATTTACCTAACAAACCGTTCCTATGAACAACCACATAAAACTGCTCATCGCCACACAACCTTTTGAGGTAGTAGGCGTTCTTTAAACAAACCCCTGCGGCCGCGGCCTTCCCAGCTGCGGCCAGCAGGTTTTCTTTACCGCCCTTATCCATGGAGGGCTGCTCCAAAAAGTTTCCCAAACAAGTACGCCGGCGGAAGGCCCGCAGCGGGAAATTTAATTTGGAATCAAATGCTGCTTACCGAAACAATGGAGCCCATGGCGAAAGCCGGGCAAAAGAACATCCCAGTAGCCGGGAAGATCAACACCCGGAAGATCAAGGAAACAGTACTTAACCTGGTATCCCTGCTCTGGCAGGACCTCATCAATTTTTTGCATTTCCGGGGCAAGCGCTGCAAGGGCATCACAGCTTCCCTTGCCGGCGAACTAAGGAATGCCGGGATCATCAGTGTCTCGAATTTTCTTGACAGGGAACAGTGTGATGTACTCCGGATGAAGATCGAAGGCTTCGCGGGAATGCATCCTTATACCCAACAGCTCCCCGGCGGAACCTTTGTCAACCACCGGAACCAGAACAACCCACAAGGCCCCGATCACGGTATGGTCGATGTGTTTGACATTGACCTGTCGATCCCCGAAATAGCTTTTATCGACGATTCATCGGTGCGAAGGATACTGGAAGCAAGCACAGGCCAGGAGGTCCGCCCCTACCGGAGGAGCGCTTATGTGAACAAGGGCGTGCTGAACACGCGTGGCTTCCATATAGACAATGCCCAACCGGTGATCTACAAGGCCTTCATTTACCTGAACGATGTTACCGACGAAAGTTCGGGGCCGTATTCATTGGTGAGCGGCTCGCAGCGTTTTTCACCTGCGGTCTATTTCAACCTTACACGGAACCTTTTCCTCTCCTGCTATACCAGCACTGACATGCCTGTGTACAACAAGAAGAAAGTGATCACTGCCCTGGGCAAGGCAGGAACCCTGGTATTGTCCAACCAAAACGCTATCCACCGCGGACTTCCGCAACAGGAAGGTAAGACGAGGGTAGCGCTCGTGTTCAGCTACCTGGTCGTATCGAAGCTTAGCTATTTGCATGGAACGATCAGGAAGACTCTCGAAAGGAAAAAGGCATGAATATCTCCTCCCTTTTAACGCCGCGAGTGCTATTTTTCTCCGGGTTCATCGTGCACCTTGCTTATTCCTGCATTGTATTGTTCACACCGGGTTCGATGTTGTACGGAGGCGCGGAACCTGATACCGGTCAGCTAACCGATTTGCTTTCGCGCTACACCGATAACTCGAGAGAATACATTGAGCCTGCTGACAATTTTCTGAGGAACGGTGTATTCGGCTACGGAAGCCAGCCCGACTACCGGAGAACGATCGGCTATCCGGCGATCATCGCCTTCTTCAAGATACTCTCCGGCAGCTATTGGTACTCTGCGCTGGTATTATTTCAGTGCTTTCTTGGAGCGCTCATCTATCCTATATCAGTTTTTTTTGGCAAGCTCCACATCAAACGATCGCCCTGGCTGCTCCTGGTTGGCGTACTGTTCCTGATGTTATCAGGCACGGGGTTCACGGCAGCTCCCTGTGTGATGAGCGACCTGCCATTCACCGCCATTTTTTTAAGCGGGCTGTATTTCGCTATTAAAGGGGTCTTGAAAAAAAGATGGGACTATCATCTGGTCTCTGTATTCCTTATCACTTGCAGCGGACTTATACGCCCCACCCTGATGCTTTACGCGCCTGTACATGCCTTAGTTCTCCTTGCATTTGCTATGAAACATTCAGACCACTTATCCCGAAGAATGAAATGGCAAGTGATCGGTAGCAGCCTCCTGCTGGTGATCGGGTGCAACAGCTCTTCGTTTCGAACCTATCATGCATATGGGACCTTCAGTCCCTCCGAGATACTATCGCTGAACATGTTCGATCACACTGTGAAGAATATCCTTGACGACCATAATCTTCACGGCCTGTACTCCGCTTATAGCGACACCGCGGAACACGCTGATAATTTTATTGACAGAAGCAATATCTACCAGTGCTATTTTCTTAAGACTGTAAACGATTACCCTCTTGAAGCTGTACGCTATTGGACGGAATGCGCGGCCAATCATTTGCTCACACCACACTGGATGAATATCGGGCAAGTATTCGGATACTATAAAAGGGAAGAACCCTCACAAGATCTTAGAGAATCGGTGCTGATGAAGTATATTTTTTATTCGTTCTCGGTCTTCAATCTCCTATTCATCGTGATCCCTTTCTCACTGGCATTACTTGAGATGCTTCGGGGTAAAGACCGAATGATCGCCCTGGCGCTGATCTGCTACTGCACCATGTTCATAGGACCCACTTTGCTGGCGGGTGGCTCGGGAAGGTTCCGCATGCCAATAGAGGCCTTCATGATATTTCCGGCTTTGCTTTGGATCAGCGACCGTGTGAGCGTTCTTAAACTAAAAAAGGACCACCGATGGTGGCCCTTTTCTTTTATTGAATAGATGGCTTATGCCTCTTCTCCTACTTCTTCTTTCTTCGAAGCCATCAGCTTGTCGTACTCTTCTTGCGAACCTACGATCAGTTTCTCGTATTCCCTCAAGCCTGTTCCCGCGGGGATCAGGTGGCCTACGATCACGTTCTCTTTCAGTCCGCTCAGGTCGTCGATCTTTCCGCCTACCGCAGCCTCGTTGAGCACCTTGGTGGTTTCCTGGAAGGAAGCCGCGCTCATAAAGCTGTTGGTTTGCAGTGAAGCGCGGGTAATACCCTGGAGCACCTGGCTGGATGTGGCAGGAACAGCGTCCCTGGCCTCTGTCTGCTTCATGTCCTTACGCTTGAGCAGAGAATTTTCATCCCTGAGCTTGCGCGCGCTTACGATCTGGCCCGGCTTGAACATAGTGGAATCACCGGGCTCGATGATCACCTTCTTCGCGTACAGGTTGTCGTTCTCTTCCATGAAGTCGGCTTTGTTAACCAGCTGCTTCTCGAGGAAAAGAGTATCGCCCGGATCGTCGATGTCTACTTTACGCATCATCTGACGAACGATCACTTCAAAGTGTTTGTCGTTGATCTTCACACCCTGCAAACGGTATACTTCCTGTACTTCGTTCACCAGGTATTCCTGAACAGCGGTAGGGCCTTTGATGGCGAGGATGTCGGAAGGTGTGATAGCACCGTCAGACAAAGGTTCACCGGCCTTGATGAAGTCGTTCTCCTGTACGAGGATGTGCTTTGAAAGTTGTACCAGGTAACGCTTCTGTTCTCCGCTCTTCGATTCCACGATCACCTCGCGGTTACCGCGTTTGATCTTACCGAAAGTAACGATACCGTCGATGTCGGAAACCACGGCGGGGTTGCTGGGGTTACGTGCTTCGAACAGTTCGGTCACCCTGGGGAGACCACCCGTGATATCGCCTGACTTGCCGGTGGTCCTGGGGATCTTCACCAGGATCTGGCCCGCCTCGATCTTCGCGTTCTCGTTCACAATAACGTGAGCGCCTACGGGGATGTTATAGGTTTTGAGGACCTCCTTGTTCACCACGATCTTGATCGCGGGGTTCTTGGTCTTGTCCCTTGTATCAACGATCACCTTTTCCTTGAAGCCCGTTTGTTCGTCAGACTCTTCACGGTAGGTAACGCCTTCTTCGATGTTCTCGAACTCGATCTTACCGGCAAATTCCGATACGATCACCGCGTTGTAGGGATCCCAGTCGCAGATCAGCTCGCCTTTCTTCACCTTCGAACCGCTCTTCACATACAGCTGCGAGCCATAAGGCACGTTGCCGGTGGTAAGGGTAAGGCGTGTATTGGCGTCGATGATCCTCATTTCGCCGGAACGGCCGATCACAACGTTCACTTTTTCACCGTCGGGGTTCTTACGTCCTACGGTCTTCACTTCGTCGATCTCCACGATACCATCGTACTTGGCTTCCAGTTTGGAAGAAGCAGCGATGTTTGACGCTGTACCACCCACGTGGAAGGTACGGAGCGTAAGCTGTGTACCAGGTTCACCGATCGACTGCGCCGCGATAACACCTACCGCTTCGCCTTTCTGCACCATGCGTCCGGTGGCCAGGTTACGGCCATAGCACTTGGCACAAACACCGATCTTGCTTTCGCAAGTGAGCACCGAGCGGATCTCCACGATCTCAATGGGAGACTCGGAGATCTTGTTCGCGTGTTCTTCAGTGATCTCTTCACCCGCTTTGATGATAAGCTCAAGGGTGAGGGGATGGTAAATATCATGCACCGATGTACGGCCAAGGATACGGTCGTACAGCGATTCCACGATCTCTTCGTTCTTCTTAAGGGCGCCTGCCATAAGGCCGCGGAGCGTACCGCAGTCTTCCACCGTAATGATCACGTCCTGTGCTACGTCAACAAGACGGCGGGTGAGGTAGCCAGCGTCAGCCGTTTTAAGAGCTGTATCCGCAAGACCTTTACGCGCACCGTGCGTAGAGATAAAGTACTCAAGGATCGAAAGGCCTTCCTTAAAGTTAGAGATAACCGGGTTCTCAATGATCTCGCCGCCGGTAGATCCTGACTTCTGGGGTTTCGCCATAAGTCCCCTCATACCGCTCAGCTGACGGATCTGTTCTTTCGAACCCCTCGCGCCTGAGTCAAGCATCATGTACACAGGGTTAAAGCCCTGACGGTCGTTGGTCAATTGGTCCAATACCTTTTTGGTGATACGTGAGTTGGTATGTGTCCAGATGTCGATGATCTGGTTATAACGTTCGTTGTTGGTGATGAAGCCCATGTTATAGTTGGCCACCACTTCTTCGATCTGCTCGTGCGCGTCTTCGATCATCTTCTCCTTGTCATCCGGAACGATCACATCGCCGAGGTTAAAGGAAAGACCACCGCGGAACGCAGCAGAGTATCCGAGGTTCTTGATGTCGTCCAGGAACTTGGCGGTCTTCGCCATGCCGGTCTCCTTCATGATGTCGCCGATGATGTCACGCAGCGATTTCTTGGTAAGGAGCTCGTTGATGTATCCCACTTCCTGGGGAACCACCTGGTTGAACATGATCCTGCCCACAGTAGTATCGATCACCCTGGTGAAGAACTTGCCGCCTTCTTTTACGTTGGTCAGCCTTACTTTCACCCAGGCGTGCAGGTCCACCTTCTTCTCGTTATGAGCGATGATGGCTTCCTCAGGAGAATAGAACTTGAGGCCTTCGCCTTTTATAGGATGTCCTTTTTCGCTCTTGCGGCCTTTGGTCATGTAATACAGACCGAGTACCATGTCCTGTGAAGGAACGGTAATAGGCGCGCCGTTGGCGGGGTTCAAAATGTTGTGAGAAGCCAGCATCAGCATCTGCGCTTCCAGGATAGCGGCGTTGCCAAGGGGCACGTGCACTGCCATCTGGTCACCGTCAAAGTCGGCGTTGAAAGCCGTACAGGTGAGCGGGTGCAGTTGTATCGCTTTGCCCTCGATCAGCTTGGGCTGGAAGGCCTGGATACCGAGACGGTGAAGTGTAGGAGCACGGTTCAGCAGAACCGGGTGACCCTTAAGTACGTTCTCAAGGATATCCCAAACGATGGGCTCTTTTTTATCTACAATTTTCTTGGCCGACTTCACGGTCTTCACAATACCCCTTTCGATCATCTTACGGATGATGAAAGGCTTGAAGAGCTCTGCCGCCATTTCTTTGGGAAGGCCGCATTCGTGGAGCTTCAGCTCAGGACCTACAACAATTACGGAACGCGCCGAGTAGTCAACACGTTTACCGAGCAGGTTCTGACGGAAACGACCTTGCTTGCCCTTGAGCGAGTCGGACAGCGACTTGAGGGCGCGGTTCGATTCGGTTTTCACCGCATTGGCCTTCCTTGAGTTATCGAAGAGGGAGTCAACCGCTTCCTGCAGCATCCTCTTTTCGTTACGGAGGATCACATCAGGAGCTTTGATCTCGATCAGTCGCTTCAAACGGTTGTTACGAATGATCACCCTGCGGTAAAGATCGTTCAAGTCGGAAGTAGCAAAACGTCCTCCGTCCAGCGGCACAAGAGGCCTCAGCTCGGGGGGGATCACGGGAACCACTTTCACGATCATCCATTCGGGGTTGTTCTGCACATGCTTGTTGGCATAGCGGAACGCTTCCACCACCTGGAGACGCTTGAGGGCTTCATTCTTACGTTGCTGCGAAGTTTCAGTATTTGCTTTGTGGCGCAGGGCGAACGAAAGTTCGTCGAGCTTCACGCGGCTGAGCAGGGCATACAATGCCTCGGCGCCCATCTTCGCGATGAACTTGTTAGGGTCCGCATCATCAAGGTATTGGTTGTCCTTGGGAAGGGTCTCGAGCAGGTTCAGGTATTCTTCTTCTGAAAGGAAGTCGAGGTAGTTAACACCATCGGCCGCTTTCACACCAGGATTGATCACCACATAACGCTCGTAATAAATGATCATGTCGAGCTTCTTGGTGGGAAGTCCAAGCAGATAACCGATCTTGTTAGGCAGTGAACGGAAGTACCAGATGTGCGCTACAGGCACCACGAGGCTGATATGCCCCATGCGCTCACGACGCACTTTCTTTTCGGTCACTTCCACGCCGCAGCGGTCACAAACGATCCCTTTGTAACGGATCCTTTTGTACTTGCCGCAATGACATTCCCAGTCCTTTACGGGACCGAAGATCCTTTCGCAGAACAAACCATCGCGCTCAGGTTTATAGGTCCTGTAGTTGATGGTCTCGGGCTTCAGTACCTCGCCGCTGGAACGCTCCAGGATGGCTTCAGGGGAAGCAAGACTGATCGTGATCTTTGAAAAGTTGCTTTTTTGTTTTATATCTCTTCTGTAGGCCATAGTCTTGTTTTAAAAAAATTTAAATCAACGAACCTCCAATTAATCCATAGTGATATTAAGTCCAAGACCCCTCAATTCATGCAACAATACGTTGAATGATTCGGGGATACCGGGAGTAGGCATGTTCTCGCCTTTAACGATCGCCTCGTAGGCTTTCGCTCTTCCGATAACATCGTCGGACTTGATCGTGAGGATCTCCTGCAGGATATTGGCTGCGCCAAATGCTTCGAGCGCCCACACTTCCATCTCGCCGAAACGCTGTCCGCCGAACTGGGCCTTTCCGCCCAGGGGCTGCTGCGTAATGAGCGAGTACGGTCCGATAGAACGCGCGTGCATCTTGTCGTCCACCATGTGTCCGAGCTTGAGCATGTAAATGATGCCCACGGTAGCCGGCTGGTCAAAACGTTCGCCGGTGCCGCCATCGTAAAGGTAGGTCCTTCCGAAACGGGGCAGGCTTGCTTTGTCGGTCCACTCGTTGAGCTGGTCAGCAGTTGCTCCATCGAAAATGGGAGTGAAGAACTTCTGATTGAGCTTCTCCCCTGCCCACGCGAGCACGGTCTCATAGATCTGCCCGAGGTTCATCCTCGAAGGCACACCCAACGGGTTCAGCACGATATCAACCGGTGTTCCGTCCTCAAGGAAAGGCATGTCTTCGTCGCGTACGATACGCGCCACAATACCTTTGTTGCCGTGGCGGCCTGCCATCTTATCACCCACTTTAAGCTTACGCTTCTTAGCGATGTATACTTTGGCGAGCTGCACGATACCGGCAGGGAGCTCGTCCCCAACAGTAACAGCGAACTTCTTGCGTTTGTAAACGCCCAGGATATCATTGTACTTGATGTGATAGTTGTGCAGCAAGGTCTTAATAAGGTCGTTCTTGTCCTTATCAGTGGTCCACTTGCTCGAGTTCACATCGGCGAAGTCGATCTTCTCAAGCAGCTTCTGTGTGAACTTGGTGCCTTTGGCAATGATCTCCTCTTTCAGGTTGTTGTACACTCCCTGTGAGCTCTTGCCGTTCACCAGCACAAACAGTTTGTCAACCAGCTTCGACTTGAGGTCGGCAGCCTGGTGGTTGAACTCCTTGTCGATCTTATCGAGCTGGGGCTTTTCGTCGGCCCTTGCTTTCTTGTCCTTGATCGCGCGCGAGAACAGCTTTTTGTCGATCACCACACCTTTCAATGAGGGCGGCGCTTTAAGCGATGCGTCCTTCACGTCGCCGGCCTTGTCGCCGAAGATCGCGCGGAGCAGTTTTTCTTCCGGTGAAGGATCTGTTTCGCCTTTGGGAGTGATCTTACCGATAAGGATGTCGCCTTCTTTTACTTCGGCGCCTACACGGATCAATCCGTTCTCATCGAGTTCCCTGGTGGCCTCTTCACTTACGTTCGGGATATCGGCGGTGAGCTCTTCGAGGCCGCGCTTGGTGTCGCGTACTTCGAGGATGTACTCATCGATATGTACTGAAGTAAAGATGTCGTCGCGAACAACTTTTTCGCTGATCACGATCGCATCTTCGAAGTTGTACCCTTTCCAGGGCATGAACGCCACTTTCAGGTTACGGCCGAGGGCAAGCTCCCCGTTCTGGGTAGCATATCCTTCGCAAAGCACCTGTCCTTTGCTCACCTTCTCCCCTTTCTTAACGATGGGCCGCAGGTTCACGCAGGTGTTCTGGTTGGTCTTGCGGAACTTGGTAAGTTTATAAGTGCGCACATCGTCTTCGAAGCTGATAAGCTTCTCTTCCGAGTTGCGGCTGTATTTGATAACGATCTCATTAGCATCCACAAACTCCACTACTCCTTCTCCTTCAGAGGAAAGGAGCACGCGTGAGTCGCGGGCTACGAGGGGCTCAAGGCCGGTACCTACGATAGGCGCTTCGGGCCTGAGCAGCGGTACTGCCTGGCGTTGCATGTTCGATCCCATGAGCGCGCGGTTGGCATCGTCGTGCTCGAGGAAGGGAATAAGCGACGCGGCGATGGAGGCGATCTGGTTAGGAGCAACGTCCATGAGCTGCAGTTTCTCAGGCTCCACCACAGGGAAGTCACCTTCGAAACGGGCTTTCACTTTGCCATCGGCAAATTCGCCCTTACTATCCACTTTGGCGTTCGCCTGCGCGATGGTCTTCTGGTCTTCTTCTTCAGCGGTAAGATAAGTGATCTTGCTGAGGTCTACCTTGCCTTTGTTAACGGCGCGGTAAGGTGTTTCGATGAAGCCCAGTTTATTGATCTTCGCGTAAACACAAAGTGAAGAGATCAAACCGATGTTCGGTCCTTCAGGCGTTTCAATAGTACAGAGGCGGCCGTAGTGCGTATAGTGCACGTCACGTACCTCAAAGCCTGCGCGTTCCCTGGAAAGACCTCCCGGCCCGAGTGCCGAAAGCCTCCTCTTGTGAGTGATCTCCGCAAGGGGATTGGTCTGGTCCATGAACTGGCTCAGCTGGTTGGTTCCGAAGAACGAGTTGATCACCGACGACAATGTTTTGGCATTGATAAGGTCGGTAGGTGTGAACACCTCGTTGTCGCGCACGTTCATCCTTTCACGGATGGTACGGGCCATACGGGCAAGGCCTACACCGAATTGAGTGTAGAGCTGCTCACCTACGGTCCTTACGCGGCGGTTGCTCAAGTGGTCGATATCATCCACATCGGCTTTAGAGTTGATAAGCTCGATGAGATATTTGATAATGCATATGATGTCTTCCTTGGTCAGTACCTTGGTATCGGAAGGAGTGTCGAGGCCCAACTTCTTGTTGATCCTGTAACGTCCTACTTCACCCAGGTCGTAACGCTTGTCGGAGAAGAACAGCTTGTCGATGATACCGCGTGCGGTCTCTTCATCGGGCGGTTCAGCGTTCCTCAACTGGCGATAGATGTGCTCCACCGCTTCTTTCTCCGAGTTAGAAGTATCTTTCTGGAGGGTGTTGTAAATGATGGCGTAGTCGGCAGCGTTGATCTCTTCCTTGTGCAGGATAACAGATTTAACGTTGGCATCAACGATCATATCGATGTGCTGGTCCTCGAGGATGGTCTCGCGGTCGATGAGCACTTCGTTACGCTCGATGGATACCACTTCGCCGGTATCTTCGTCCACAAAATCTTCCACCCAGGTCTTGAGAACCCTGGCGGCAAGCTTGCGGCCTACGGCTTTTTTCAGCGCTACCTTGCTCACTTTAAGTTCATCGGCAAGGCCGAAGATCTCAAGGATCTGCTTATCGCTTTCAAAACCGATAGCGCGCAGCAGGGTAGTAACGGGTAATTTCTTTTTACGGTCGATGTACGCGTACATCACACTGTTGATGTCGGTAGCGAATTCGATCCATGATCCTTTGAAGGGGATCACGCGGGCCGAATACAGCTTGGTACCATTGGCGTGACGGCTTTGGCCGAAGAACACACCGGGTGAACGGTGGAGCTGCGATACCACTACCCTTTCGGCACCATTGATGCAGAAAGTGCCTTTGGGGGTCATGTAGGGAATTGTTCCCAGGTACACGTCCTGTACGATGGTCTCAAAATCCTCGTGCTCGGGGTCAGTACAATAGAGCTTGAGCTTTGCCTTCAGCGGTACGCTGTAGGTAAGTCCGCGCTCGATACATTCTTCTAATGAATAGCGCGGGGGGTCGATGAAATAGTCAAGGAACTCCAGCACGAAATTATTCCTCGCATCGGAGATGGGGAAGTTCTCGCTGAATACCTTAAACAACCCTTCGTTCTGCCTGTTTTCGCTGGTGGTCTCCAACTGGAAGAAGTCCTGGAACGACTTCAGCTGTATCTCAAGGAAGTCAGGATATTCCAACTGTTTCCCCGAAGCGAAATTTATTCTCTGTGATTTTTTAGTTGTAGCCAAGGCGCTGAATATTAAAGATTAGAAATACTGTAAAGACTCAAACAACAACAAAAGGGATTAGACCTTCTCCAAAACGGAGAGGTCTAAACCTTATTTCCGAAGAGCGGAAAGTTGATTACTTAACCTCAACTTCTGCTCCGGCGTCAGTTAACTGCTTCTTAATAGACTCAGCTTCTTCTTTGGATACGCCTTCTTTCACGGGTTTCGGAGCGCCGTCAACGAGGTCTTTCGCTTCTTTCAGTCCGAGGCCGGTGATCTCTTTCACGATCTTCACAACGCCCAGTTTAGCCTGGCCGCCATTTTTGAGGATCACGTCGAAAGTGGTCTTAGCTGCTGCTTCAGCACCGCCTCCGCCTCCGCCACCTGCTGCAACTGCTACCGCAGCCGCTGCGGGCTCGATGCCGTAGTCGTCTTTAAGGATCTTAGCTAATTCGTTAACGTCTTTTACCGAGAGGTTAACCAATTGTTCTGCGAACGATTTTAAGTCTGCCATTGTATTTGGTTTTTGGATTAATTACTAGTTTGATTGTTTTTGTTTCTTTCTTATTCTTTTTTATCTGACAATGTTTTCACGATACCTGCCAGTTTTCCGCCGCCTGATTTGAGGGCAGAGATAACATTCTTAGCAGGCGACTGAAGCAGTCCGATCACATCTCCGATAAGCTCGTTCTTTGTTTTGAGCTTAGAGAGGAACTCGAGCTGGGCATCGCCGATGTAGGAGGACTCCTCAACGAAAGCCGCCTTTAACAGGGGCCTGTCGTTCTTTTTGCGGAACTCCTTGATCACTCTGGCGGGCTCACTGCCGCTAAGGCAAAAAAGTATTGCCGTAGAGCCTTTGAGCGCCTTAGCGGCGATCTCCGTGAAATCCTTTCCTGTACTTCTTTCCATCGCTTTTTTGAGAAGCGAGTTCTTTACTACCTCCATGCTGATCTGCTTGTTGAAACACATCCTTCTCAGCGTGCTGGTCTTCTCCGAAGTAAGGTTAGAAATATCGGTCAGATAGAAATTGGGGTTGCTGGCGAGTTTTTCTACCAGCGACTCAATGACCAATGTTTTTTCTTCTTTTTTCATGTCTGTTTCGAATTAACACCGCGGAAATATCGCGGAGAATAAAATTACAGCCCCAAAGTCTTCGTATCTATCTGCACACTCGGGCTCATGGTGCTCGACATGTACACACTTCTCAGATAGTCACCCTTTGCGGAAGCAGGCTTTAACTTTATGATTGTTTGTAACAGTTCGTTGGCATTCTCGGCAATTTTGCCGGGCTCAAAGGAGACCTTTGCACAGGGCGAATGGATGTGCCCCTGCTTGTCAACTTTGAATTCAATTTTACCGCCCTTTGATTCGGATACGGCTTTGCCCACCTCCATAGTAACCGTTCCGGTCTTGGGGTTAGGCATCAGGCCGCGGGGACCCAGTACACGGCCCAGCGCGCCCACCTTACCCATTACGCTGGGCATGGTAATGATCACATCCACATCGGTCCAGCCGCCTTTGATCTTTTCGATGTACTCATCGAGACCAACGTGGTCGGCGCCAGCGGCTTTCGCCTCTGCTTCCTTATCAGGAGTAACGAGGGCAAGAATACGCATGGTCTTACCGGTGCCATGGGGAAGGGAAACAGTGCCCCTTACCATTTGATTGGCTTTGCGGGGGTCCACACCCAGGCGGATGCTCAGGTCAATAGAAGAGTCGAACTTGGTGTTCGATATCTCTTTCACGATCTTTGCGGCATCGCCGAGGCTATACGCCTTGGTCTGGTCGAATTTCGCCATTGCCGCTTTTCTTTTCTTAGATAGTTTTGCCATTGTATATTAGTTGCGATGTTCAAGCGTCATGGTCATTGCTGCCACGACTCCATCTGTGTTCTTTCTTAACTTAAAACGGTTTGGGGCCCTCCACAGTAATGCCCATGCTCCTGGCGGTACCTGCCACCATGCTCATAGCCGATTCAATGGTAAAGCAATTGAGGTCGGGCATTTTGTCCTCGGCGATCTTTTTGATCTGGTCCCACTTGATAGAACCTACCTTTTTCCTGTTCGATTCCGCCGAGCCCGCTTTGATCTTGGTAGCTTCCAGGATCTGAACGGCAACGGGAGGCCTCTTGAGGATGAACTCGAAGGACTTGTCCGTATAAACGGTAATGATGACCGGTAGCACTTTGCCTGCCTGGTCCTGTGTTCTTGCGTTGAACTGCTTGCAGAACTCCATGATGTTAACACCCTTCGCACCGAGTGCGGGGCCGATGGGGGGCGCGGGGTTAGCCGCTCCGCCTTTGATCTGCAACTTGATAACTGCTCCTATTTCTTTTGCCATGACTATAATTTTAACCCGGTATAACGGACTTAACGCCCTCCCGGGATATGATTATTCTCTTTCTACTTCCATGTAGCCAAGCTCGAGCGGGGTCTTCCTGCCGAATATCTTGACCATTACTTTTAATTTCTTCTTCTCTTCGTTGATCTCCTCGATGGTTCCGGTGAAGGTGTTGAAAGGACCGTTTATCACTTTCACGCTTTCGCCCACCACGAAGGGGATGTTCACTTCTGCATCGCTCTCGGCCAGTTCATCCACTTTGCCAAGGATCCTGTTCACTTCCGACATCCTCAGGGGCACAGGCACTCCGCCTTTGTCGCCCAGGAAGCCGATCACCCCGGTGATGTTCTTTATCACGTGAGGGATCTCGCCGATGAGGGCTGCCTCTACGAGGATATATCCGGGGAAGAAACTTCTTTCCTTGTTGACCTTCTTACCGTTGCGGATCTGAATGATCTTTTCGGTAGGGATCAATACCTGCGATACATATTCCTTCATGCCGAGGCGATTGATCTCGGACTCGATGTATTGCTTCACCTTCTTCTCCTTGCCGCTGATGGCACGCACTACGTACCACTTCTTCACCTGCTCGCTTTGTTTTGTCTGTTCTGCCATCTCTCGTTAGAATATCTGGTAAAACACTTCCATCAGCTTGTTGAAGGAGAAGTCCATCACAAATACGATGAGGGCGATGATCATAGAAGCCACGAGCACAACGATAGCGCTGCCCTGGAGCTCGCTCCATGTAGGCCACGATACTTTATTGAAAAGCTCGTTGCTTGTTTCATCAATGTATTCCCTGAACTTACCCATAGTACTGTACTGTTTCTAAACTATTTCCTGTTCTACTCTCGCACGGGTGGAGAGATTCGAACTCCCATCAACGGTTTTGGAGACCGCTATTCTACCCTTGAACTACACCCGTTTTTTCCCGTCAGGTGAACTTTTTTAGGGCAGTAAAGGTACCCGCCTCGCAGCGGATACCTTTAGCCATTGTCTCCTGAACTATGTTACTTTACGATCTCGATTACCTGTCCGGCACCTACCGTACGGCCACCTTCGCGGATAGCGAAACGAAGGCCTTTGTCCATCGCCACAGGGCAGATGAGCTTCACGGTAATGGTAACGTTATCACCAGGCATTACCATCTCGCGGCCCTGGGGCAACTCGATCTCGCCGGTAACGTCGGTGGTCCTGAGGTAAAACTGAGGACGGTATTTATTGTGGAAGGGGGTATGACGGCCGCCTTCTTCTTTCTTAAGTACGTAGATCTCAGCTTTGAACTCGGTATGGGGAGTGATGGAACCGGGTTTAGCGATCACCATTCCTCTCCAGATGTCCTTCTTATCGATACCACGCAGCAGCAGACCAACGTTATCGCCGGCTTCGCCCCTGTCGAGGATCTTACGGAACATTTCAACACCGGTGATGGTCGACTTCATGCTTTGTTCGCGCATGCCAATGATCTCCACCTCTTCGCCTGAGTTCACTACACCTGTTTCGATCCTGCCGGTAGCAACAGTTCCACGGCCTGTGATAGAGAATACGTCTTCCACGGGCATAAGGAAAGGCTTGTCCACCTGGCGGGTAGGGATCGGAATAAAGCTGTCAACAGCGTCCATCAGTTCCATGATCTTGGGAACCCACTTAGCGTCCTTGTTAAGGCCGCCGAGCGCAGAACCGCGGATGATCGGAATGATATCGCCTTCAAATTCGTAGAACTTGAGCAGGTCACGGATCTCGATCTCAACGAGGTCGAGCAGTTCGGGATCGTCAACCATATCAACTTTGTTCATGAACACAACGATCTTAGGTACACCTACCTGGCGCGCGAGCAGGATGTGCTCACGTGTTTGGGGCATAGGACCGTCGGTAGCAGCAACAACAAGGATGGCACCGTCCATCTGGGCAGCACCTGTAACCATGTTCTTCACATAGTCGGCGTGGCCAGGGCAGTCAACGTGCGCGTAGTGACGCTTATCTGTTGCGTATTCTACGTGCGACGTATTGATCGTAATACCTCTTTCTTTTTCCTCGGGGGCATTGTCGATGGAAGAGAAGTCCCTCACTTCTGCGAGGCCCTTGTCAGCAAGCACTGTGGTGATGGCTGCAGTAAGGGTGGTCTTACCGTGGTCAACGTGACCGATGGTACCGATGTTCACGTGCGGTTTGGAACGATCGAATTTTTCTTTGTTTGCCATATTAAACTTATTTTATTGTTGTTGTTTTTATATTTTATTTTCTCTCTTTACAATTCTTCTTTTTCTGAGCGGTGATAGAGCCGTTGATGAGGATTGAACTCACGACCTCTTCCTTACCAAGGAAGTGCTCTACCACTGAGCTACAACGGCTTTGTTTCTCCGTCTTGCCTGCTTCCTTCCGGCTCAGTATTCAGAGCGGAAGACCGGGCTCGAACCGGCCACCCTCAGCTTGGAAGGCTGATGCTCTACCAAATGAGCTACTTCCGCTTTCAGTCGCCGAAGCTCCGAAAGGAGCGAAGGTGACTTTCAAAATTTTAAAGAACCATCCTTCCACTGTCCACCTTCGCCGAGGCTTCGGCGGACGCAGTGGGGAGAGAAGGATTCGAACCTTCGAAGTCATAAGACGACAGATTTACAGTCTGTTCCAGTTGGCCACTTTGGTATCTCCCCGCAAACCATCATCTGCAGCTGAGCCGAAGAAGGGACTCGAACCCCCGACCAGCTGATTACAAATCAGCTGCTCTACCAGCTGAGCTACTTCGGCTTGAAGCTTCTCTCCGCCTGTGAAAGAACAAAAAAAACGTGCATGTTTTTACCCAGAGAAAAGGACAAAAAAATGCAGCCCCTTTTTAAAAAGGACTGCAAATCTATAAACTATTTCAATTACAGCAAAATATTTTTGCTTTTTTTGCAAAAATTGAAAGGTCCCCCTAAAAGGGTCTTTCCAAGGCCTAACGTCCTCCTAGAGGTTCCTAAGCTTGTCCTTATGCCTTTTTACCTGCCTGGCAAGGGCCTCAATGCTGGTATCCACCGCCTCTTCGAAGGTTCGGCACTGCCTTTTGGCAAAAAGGTCGTTGCCGGGGATCATCAGCTTGATCTCGGCCACCTTGTTCTCGTCAGTGCTGGACTTATCGAGACGCAGGAACACCTCCCCGCCGATGATGCCGTCATAAAAATGGCTGAGCTTGCTTACTTTTTCCTCTGTGAAGTCGAGCAGCTTGCGGTCAGCGTCGAAATGGATGGATTGGATCTTTACTTTCATAGGTCTTGATACTAAACGTGTGAATATGTATGCGTTGAATGAGAATATTATGCCTTGGGATGAGCCTGCTTATAAACATTCTTAAGCTTCTCAACCGTATTGTGGGTGTATACCTGTGTAGCAGAAAGGTTCGCATGGCCCAGCAGCTCTTTTATCGCGTTCAGATCGGCCCCGTTATTGAGCATGTGAGTGGCAAACGTATGCCTCAGTACATGGGGGCTCTTCTTGTCAGAAGTAGTGATAAGGCTAAGGTAACTATTAACGACCCTGTATACAAGTTTTTGATAGATTTTTTTTCCCTTCTTGTCAACGAAAAGCATCGGGCTTCCGGGAAAGAGGCAATCCTTCTCGGCCATATAGCTTTCCAGCTCTGCCGCCAACTCATCGTTAAAAGGAATGATCCTTTCCTTGTTGCGTTTTCCCAGCACTTTCAGCGTCTTCCTGCCCATATCAATGGAGCCCTGCTCGAGACCGATAAGCTCTGACAAACGCATGCCTGTGGCATAGAACACCCCAATGATCAGCTTGTTCCTCTTCCCTTCAAAGTCATCCCCAAAAGCGGTATCATCGAGCAAGTGGTCCATTTTCTGCTGCTCCACGAACTCAGGAAGGCGTTTGGAGGTCTTGGGTGCCTGTACCTTCAGCATGGGGTTTTGTTTTACCTCCTTTTCCCGCAACAGGAAACGATAAAAGGTCTTCAGCGAGGTGATCTTACGGTTTACCGAACGGGCGCCGGTACCGGCCTCCATAAGGCTCACTATCCAGGAACGTACCAGGGGATGACTTACCTCGTCGATCTTTTCAATGGAATACACCGACTTGAGATAGACTGAAAACTGCTCCAGGTCGTGAGAGTAAGCGGTAACGGTGTGGACTGAAAATCGCTTTTCGAACTTAAGGTAATCGGTAAAACGTTTGATAAGCTCAGCGATCATAAAAGGAAAGGAAGAAACCCTGTTCTGAAAACGAATATAAACATAAAATGTTTTATCCGGAACGGAATTTCTTCCTTGAGTATGGTTGGAGAAAAAGGCCTACGCCAGTTCTTCTGCCTGCCTGAGCTTCTGCTTGTAAACGGCACGGATAACGGTCTCCCTGCGCTTTACCGAAGGCTTGGTAAACTTTTGCCTTTCACGCAGTGCGCGCACTACGCCGGTCTTCTCGAATTTCTTCTTGAACTTCTTGAGCGCTTTCTCAACAGTTTCGCCTTCTTTTACTTGTACGATCAGCATGTTTCTTTATACGTTTTTATTAAAAAGGGAAGCAAATATAGTGATTTTTACTTTCCCGCAAGAAAAATCGATAGCAGTCCTATTGCTTGGTGATCTTACGCACGGCGCTGAAGGTTCCGCAACTGAGCTTCACGGTATAAAAACCGGGAGCCAGCTGTGCTGCCGAAAGGTTCACTTCATTATTGCCCTGCTGCAGGTTAAGCCCGCCCGCCAGCACTTCCCTGCCGCTCAGGTCGATGACCTGGTAAACAGCCGTGCTTGATTCAGCCAGTTCGATGTCAAGGGTGAAATTATCCTCAAAAGGATTGGGATAAACCACCATACTGTTCTCCCTTACAACAGGCGCAATGCCGGTGGTAGTGTTAAGCGCAGCGCTTGCGTCAAGTACATAAAGTCCGTTCTGCATATCACTGGCCAGCAGTTTGCCGCTGGGCAGGTACGGCCAGGCACCCCAGTTGCCATGATAGGCTGGGTTGAATGTATAATTGTCGTTGAGGCCGTGCAAAGTATCAGTATCAAAATAACCGGTCTTTACAGGAAGAGAGGGATTCGAAATGTCAAATATCTGAACACCATCCTGGTAGTAGGCGATCACCACCCTGTTGTTTCCTACCACATAGGGGTTATGCGGAGTAGCACCGGGGTTCGATTTGAACGTGCTCTTCACAGTGATATTACCAAACTGGCTCACGTCGATCACCTTCACCGCCTTGTTGGCGGGAACCTCGTCGCAAAACACAAAGGTCTTACGGTTAGGCGTAAGCGTTCCACTATGGTTATACCCCTGGTCAGGGTAATTGGTTAGCTGATCCATCGCTACGAACTTATTGTTAATGGCATCGTAACGGTACATGAACAGGCCCTGGTAGGCCGCCGACGCGAACACGGTGTCATTGTCCACCCACATATCGTGCACCGAAGAGATAGATGGATAATCCTGGTTGAGCGAACGCAGGAAAACAGGAAGTACGGGATTGGTAAGACTATAAACAGCCATCGAGTAGGAACCGCCTCCTGATTTTTTAGTAACGCTGCCGCAATACAGCCTTCCATTGTCAACGAAAATAGTATGAGAGCGCTCGAAGATCGTGTTATCATCATAAACAACATGTACCGAATCGGGCAGGTAGGAAAGATCAGCGATCTGGAGGCTGTTGGGCGCCCCATCGTCGCTTACCATGTAGCAATATTTACCGTAGATGGCGAACTCTCTCCAGATACACTGGCTCCTGCGGCCCTTTACATAATCACGCTGAACAATATTGGTAGGATTGGTCACATCGATGAAATAAGTACCTGAGGTGGATCCGATAATAGCGTATTCCTTCCCATTCTGGGCGTAACCAACCACCGCCTGGTATTTGATGCCATACGTGGGCTCAGGAAGAGTGGAGGGCTCGTACCAGTTGTCGAGCAAGGTAATGTTTGACTTGGCGTAATTGCCCTGGCCAAATGCCTGTGCCAGAATGAAGGAGAAGAAAAGGAGGGAGTAGGTTTTTTTCATGGATCCAGATTTAGAAAATCAAAGATAATGAAAAATCTACGAAAAGCGAAAGGGTACGAATGGGCGAAAAACGGATGCGTGAATATTACCCGGCCGCTACTTTGTTCTTCTCGCGCTTGCGGTCGTTCTCATCGAGTCGCACTTTACGCATGCGGATGGATTTGGGGGTCACTTCCACGTACTCATCGCCCTGGATGTATTCCATGGCCTCTTCGAGAGAGAAATTGATCTTGGGCGCGATGCGCATCTTAGCGTCGGTACCGGCAGCGCGCATATTGGTAAGCTTCTTTTCTTTGGTCACATTCACCACCAGGTCGTCCTGGCGGATGTGCTGACCGATGACCTGGCCGGTATAGATAGGTTCGCCCGGATCAACAAAGAAAGATCCGCGGTCTTGAAGTTTGTCAATAGAATAGGCAATGGCATTTCCGTTCTCGCCGGAGATAAGTACCCCGCTGATCCTTCCGGGTATCTCCCCTTTCCAGGGCTCGAAAGCTTTGAAGCGGTGAGCGATAATGGCCTCACCGGCAGTAGCGGTAAGAATATTGTTTCTCAGGCCGATGATACCCCTCGCGGGGATCTCGAACTCAAGGTGTACCAGGTCGCCTTTGGGCTCCATTACCAGCATATCGCCACGGCGCTGGCTCACCAGTTCGATCACCTTACCTGAAACCTCCTGGGGGGTGTCGATCGTAAGCACTTCCACTGGCTCGTGTTTCACCCCGTTTATCTCTTTGATGATCACTTGTGGCTGTCCCAGCTGAAGCTCATAGCCTTCGCGGCGCATGGTCTCTACCAGGATGCTCAGGTGGAGGATGCCACGGCCGTAAATGAGATACGAATCAGGAGAGCCGGTCTCTTCAAGGCGCATCGCCAGGTTCTTTTCCAGCTCTTTAAAAAGCCTTTCACGAAGGTGACGCGACGTAACGAACTTACCTTCTTTTCCGAAGAAGGGAGAGTTGTTGATCGTAAAGAGCATGCTCATTGTGGGCTCATCGATGGAGATCGGCGTTAAGCCCTCGGGATTCTCAAAGTCAGCAATGGTATCACCGATCTCAAAACCTTCTATTCCGGTAACAGCGCAAATATCGCCCGCCTTTACTTCCGCTGCTTTGGCCTTTCCGAGGCCTGCAAAAGTGAAGAGCTCTTTCACACGCATCTTCATGACGCTGCCGTCGCGCTTTACCAGCGACACCGGCATGTTCTCTTTTATGGCGCCGCGGTACACCCTTCCTACCGCGATCCTTCCAACGAACGATGAATAATCGAGTGAGGTGATCTGCATTTGTAAGGTTCCCTCATGCTGTGGCGCAGGCGGTATATTTTCTATAATAGTGTCAAGCAGGTAACTAATATCCTTCGCAGGGTTCTTCCAGTCGGGGCCCATCCAGCCTTGCTTGGAGGAGCCATACACTGTTTTGAAGTTGAGCTGATCTTCGGTGGCTTCGAGGTTAAAGAACAGTTCGAATACTGAGTCGTGTACTTCGTCGGGACGGCAATTGGGCTTGTCAACTTTGTTGATGATGAGGATGGCCTTCTTGCCCTGCTGGAGGGCTTTCTGTAACACGAAGCGGGTCTGCGGCATCGGCCCTTCAAAGGCATCTACCAGCAGCAGCACACCATCGGCCATGTTGAGCACACGCTCCACCTCCCCGCCGAAGTCGGCGTGGCCGGGGGTATCGATGATGTTGATCTTAATGCCCTTGTAGTTCACCGAAACGTTCTTGGCAAGGATGGTGATCCCCCTCTCGCGCTCCAGGTCATTGTTATCGAGAATGAGATCGCCCGTTTCCTGGTTCTCACGGAAAAGCTGTCCCTGGTGAAGGATCTTATCCACCAGTGTGGTCTTGCCGTGGTCAACGTGGGCAATGATCGCTATGTTTCTTATCTGCTGCATTTTGAAATTGAAGCGGCAAAAGTAGTTAAATAAATGGTTAATGTATGATGGTTGATGGATTATGGCGAGAAAACCTTTTACGGCTTCTCCTTTTTATCCTCCGTGGGCGCGTAATAATTGAGCTGAACACGGTATTGGCTGGCCGAATCAAGACGGTAGGTCTTTCGCTTATCATCAGAGCTCCAGAACACTTGAAAGTCCTTTGCGGAAAAACGGTCGATACTGGTCCTGAGCCTCCCGTAGAGCACTTTCAGGTAATACTTGCCCGGTGGAATGTTCTTGATCTCCCCCTGATCGCCGTAACTGAAAAAGCAATTACGAATCACCTTGTGAGGGGCTTTGGCCTGCACCACACAAACGATGGTCTCAAGCGAAAGTGAATTGACGATCTTAAGGCTGTTATTGGAAAGAGGATCATACACATTCATTCCTAAGGTGGTATCGGTCGGCAGTGTATTGATCTTTTCCTTTTTGGGGGGCGCAGGTTGTTCGGCCACCTGCTGAGGCCTGCTCACGACCATGCCTTTGAGCTTGGGCTCGGTCTTCTCCTCCGAAAACAGGATCATAAGGTACAGCAGGCCGAGTGCGGCAACAAAGCTGAAAGCAATGAACTTGCCCTCATGGGTTTCTGGCGGGGGCTTTCGGCTGGACGCAGGCTTAGGGCGCTTGGGCCGCTGCTGTTCAGGCCTTGGCCTTGGCTGCGGCTGGCGCGGTGAAGAGGTACGCGTGGAACCATACTTCAGCTTTACATCGTACCTGCGGCGCTTACCAGGATCCGACAATACCGAATACGCTATCTGGATCTCCTTGAAAAGTTCCTCGTAATGCTTATCGCCAAAATGTTTGTCGGGGTGGTACTTCTTGGCCAGCCTTCGGTAAGCGGCCTTTATCTCCTCAAAGCCGGCATTTTCACTTACTTCCAGTATCCGGTAATAGTTCTTTACCACTCGCCCCGCATGTTAAAAGCATCAGAACTTGGCCCTGGTCCTCATCTTATACTGCTGCCCCCCGCCACTGTTGATACTCTTGTTCTTTGGATATTTAACGGAAAAAGTGAGCAATATCTTTTGTGACTCGCCCGGTTGCAGGGTATAGTTCCATTTCAGCTTACCGGTAATTACGTCCATATCGGCCTTTGAGTTTTCTAACACATCAACAATAATGTCGCTCTGCTTTGAAATGGGTATTTGGTCCTGTACTTCAATGGTGACAGGGAACTTGCGATTGTTCTTCACCACCATCTCAAACGAATACGTTTCCTTTTTATTGGTACCGATCAGTTTTTTGCTGCTGAAGTCCTTCAGCTTACTGCGGGTCACCAGTACACGGTTGTCGCGGCCAAGTGAAAGATCGAGGGTATCGTCGATGCTGCGGGTATATATGTAGGATTGGCCCACATAGGTATTGCTGTAATAAACGTTGGCCGGGCCTTCTACCAGGTTAAGGTCTTCCCAACCTGCGATGCGTGCTAACAGGAACGCGTCGCGATCGATCTTGGGAATACTGAAGTGCTGATAGGTTGCCGGCAACTTGTATTCCGTTACATCCACAATATAGGGTTTGGCATCAGATGGTATGGAATAGCTGCTCTTGATATCGAACTCGGCACTGAGCTCTGACACCATCACTTGTTCATACTTGATATTGTCTTTGGTTATGAGCTTGCCTTTGCTGATATCATCATCATTTGGCATTGCGTTTCCGGCATAACCGGCACTGTTCTGGAGGTATCCCTGATAGTTAGAATTATAGAACCTGTTGCCTTCATCACCGTAATCCACATTCCATGTTTGCATTTCAGGTTTGGCCGCGCTCTGCATCGGATCGGAAGTGCTCAGTTTGATCTTGATGTCGTTCCAGTCAACGCCGGTATTATTAAACACCTTTGCCCTGTACTTCAGCTCGATGGGCTGGTTCACATCTTCCGCCAGCAGGTCGTAGCTGGGCGCCCAGCCGGCGCTGTTCACTATGTATTTAAGAGTGATTGCAGTTTCCATTTTAGAAGGCGCCGACAGCAAAATGCTTACTTCGGCAGTAGGCGGATTGAACTTCACGTTCGCTTCTTTAAGCTGCAGGCTGGAGCGTGTGAACTGTTCGTTGAGCTCCTTCTCTTTTTTCTCGAGGCGAAACATTTCCGCATTGATCTCTTTTACACGTGAGCGGTAAAAATCAGCGGCAAGTTTCAACTCGGCAATGGCCACACCTTTGTCATGCCCTCCGATGGAATTGTTAGCAAGCAGCATCTTTTTTTCGATATCAAAAGCATCCTTATCATAACGTACCTGCGCCAGCAGGTCGCCCAGCATGGTCACCGAATCCTGCAGTTGTTTTATGCGGGTGTTCTGTTTCTGGTTCGCCATGTAATTGATGCGGTCGGAAACAGAAAGTATGGAAGCTCCTGCATTCGAAAGGGTCACCTGTACACTTTTGGAAATGAGCTTGGAAGAGAGACCGGTAAATACCACTTTGTTACGCCCAGGCTGCAAGCTGAGCTGTTTGCTGTGCGTCACTTCGGCACCATCCAGGTAAATGATGGCCGAAGAAACGGGAGCGTTCACTTCCTGTATCTGTTCGTTCTGTGTGTACACCGCTGTTGCGCTGAACAGGAATGCGATAAGTATCAGTTTTTTCATTGCAGCGATCATTTTGGTTCAGAAACAACAAACCCTCCGTTCATGGAGGGTTTGTTCTGTATGTTAGAGGTTCTTAGTGCTTCTTCTCTTCTTCCGCTTTGGCGGGGGCAGCAGCGCCTTTGGTGTCCTGCAGGTAAACCTCTGAAAGGTCCCTGAAACGCATGGCGTTGGCAAAGAAGTTCTTCACGTGACTTTGTGTAAGGCGGTAGTTCTCATCATACCAAAGCACCATGATGGGGGCGTCGTTGATCATGATCTGTTCCGCCTTCATGAAATGCTCGTTGCTCTCTTCAGCGCTCTTGGCGTTCTTGCCCATTTCGAATGCCTTGTCGTAATCGGCGTTCTTATACCTGGGAATGTTTGGGAACGAAGGCTTGTCGATCGACTCGGGTACTGAAGCACCATAGAGGGTCCAAAGGAAGTTCTCCGGGCTTGGATAATCGGCCACCCAGGCAGAACGGAACATGTCGGCCTTGGCAAACTTTTGGTCTTCAATACGCTGGGGCAGAGGAACCACTTCAAGATCAACATTCACACCCAACACATCCATAAGCTGTTTCTGGATCTCGAATGCTACGTTGGAATTCTTAGCGCCTCCGCTGTTAAGTTCTATCTTGATGGTCGGGAAGTTCTTTCCAGCGGGATAGCCTGCCTCCGCCATCAGCTTCTTCGCTTTTTCAGCGTCGAAATCATAGCCTGCTATCTTGGTGATGTCGTATCCTTTAAAAGCGGGAGGGCAAAGGCCATTCACGCCGGGACCGTAAGCTTCGCCGCGCAACACCTCGTCAATGATCTTGTTACGGTTAATGGCGTAGCAAAATGCCTTGCGCACTTTCACATTGTCAAAAGGCTTGCGGGTGAGGTTGAACTCGTAATACTGGGTTACCATTTCAGGGGTTCGGTCAAGTACATACTTGGGAGGCGCGCCCTGGAAATCGGCAGGCTGCGTTTCGATCATTTCGCGAACCGATTCGGAAGGAAGGCCAAGCACCATGTCAAAGTTGCCTTTCTTGAATTCCTCAAGCTCTTCCTTTTTGGTGGGAAAGAAGGTAACGATCACCGAATCAAGGTACGGAAGCTGGTTGCCCAATGAATCGAAGCCATGGTAGTTCTCATTCCTGCGAAGCACCACTTTCTTCGAAGCTTTTTCGCTTTCAACAAACACAAAGGGACCAGTACCGGTCCTGATGTCTTTGCCGTATTTATCGAACGCCTCTTTCGCTATAACGGAAGCCGCGGGGGTAGCCAGGGTATAAAGGAACGATGCGCTGGGAGAGGTAAGCGTGATCTGGAGGGTGTAATCATCAACCACTTTGATGCCATCCACTCCCCCGCCGGACTTGCCTGCTTTGCTCTCTTCAAAAAATTTGTCGGCCCCTACCACGCGGTCTTTAAAGGTAGCCGCAAAATTGTCGTTATCAGCATTGCCCGAACAAAGCATTTCAAATGAATATTTGAAGTCGGCAGCCTTCACTTCGCGGCCTTTGCCTTCAGGGAAACAATCGTTGTCCTGGAATTTTACGCCTTTTTTAAGGTGAAAAGTATATTGGGTCTTTCCTGAGTCAACATCCCATTTTTCAGCGATACAGGGCCTGATGCTAAGGTCCTTGTTGTTAAACCTCACAAGGCCTTCGTAGATCTGCGTCGCGATAAAAGAAGAAACAACGTCTTTGATATTGTGTATGTATAGTGTCTGGTAATTATCTGTTTCGTTCACCCTGAAATTGCCTCCATAGGTCCTGTTTCCCTTAGCCACACGCTTCTCCGCAACGGGCTGATCGTTGTTATTGGTACAGGCCGCTATAAACAGGGAAAAAGTAAAGATAAATAAGATAGTTTTTTTCATAACTGAAAGCTGGTGTTTGAACTTGTCCCGATAATAAAAATCTTCGCTAAAAATAACTGCAAGATTAATGTTTCTTTAACAAAGTAACAAATTAATTCTTCCGCTTGGTCAGGAGGCACCCTCTGCGGCCCCTTAAATACACTGTAAATCAATAAGTTATCAATGATAAAAGCCCTCTTTTTATGAAAAAAACGAAAATAATTATTTTTTTATTTTGAATATCTAAATAAAGATTGCTAATATTGCGTTCGAAAATTTAGGGGTAAAACTTTAAAATTTTATACATTTGCGCCGATTTTCATTTCTGGATATGAAGAAGATAGTCGTATTATCAATTGGTTTATGTGCACTGAGCATTGCCTCTTTTGCGCAGGGAACCATTGTGCTTGACGGCAACTACCAGGGCAAGAACATTTATGTGCAAAACCCCTTCGCCGGCAACGGTGTAGGTTTTTGTGTGTTCGAGGTTACCGTTAACGACCAGGTTACTACTGACGAGATCAACTCCAGCGCATTCGAGATCGACTTCAAGAACTTCCAGCTCAGGCTTGGCGATAAAGTTGAAGTAAAGATCAAGCACAAAGGCGACTGCAAACCTAAAGTGCTGAACCCCGAAGTATTGAAACCCAAGAGCACCTTTGAAGTGGTTAATATGTCCATCGAAGGCGACGGCTCTCTCAAATGGTCTACCAAAGGTGAAACCGGAAAACTTCCTTATATCATCGAGCAGTTCCGCTGGAACAAATGGGTGAAAGTAGGTGAAGTAGAAGGCAACGGCACCAGCGATGTGAACCAGTACTCTTTCAAAGTGACCCCCCACTCCGGCAAAAACCAGTTCAGGGTAAAACAAGTTGATTACACCGGCCAGCCCAGGCTCTCCAGGGCTGTTGACTACAATTCCACCATTAACGAAGTAAGCTTCTCTCCCGCCAAAGTTCTCAAGGAGATCATCTTCACCGACGAGACCATGTTCGAGATCTACGACCAGTACGGCAACGTTGTGAAGAAAGGCTTCGCCAAAACAGTTGACGCAGGTAACCTTCAGAAAGGAGTGTACTACCTGAACTACGACAACAAGATGGGCGAGTTCATCAAGAAGTAATTACAAGGCCTTATATAAAGATGAAACCCGGATGATGTCCGGGGTTTTTTTGCTTCGTCGTCTCGGCTAAGCCGAGACTCCTCGCAATGACAACCGCACGTCCTAAACAGCTGCTCCTTTCTACCCCACTATCAATCCCAGCGCCAGCAGGGCGGTAGCGATCTTGAGGTTGTTCTCTTTGATAGCAGCCTTGTTGATGTCGAATTTCAGGGTGTCGTCGTCCTGGGTCACGAAGCTGAGCGCGGCGCCTTTAGCGGCAAGGCCCTCACGTTCGCCCACCAGCAATATAGGTTTGCCTTTGAGCTTTTCCTTCATCGTCTTAAGCGTATTGCTTTTGCCCGATGAAATGTAAACCATCTGGCAGCCTACGGCTTCGTCGATGGTGGTAAGTTTCTTTATAATAATGCTCTTGCCCTTTATCTTTTTGTTGGCCGCCATTGCTTGCAGCTCCTTCATGATCGGTGAGTCGCCCCATACGCCAACAGTAAATCCTTCCTTGGTAGCTTCTTCGGGCCATTCCATGTATTTCATGAAATTATAAACGAACAGGCTGTAGGCTTTGTAGTTAACATCCTGCGCCACGGCCTTATCGGTACGCATCACACCCGCGGCGATGAGGATCGCCAGCAGGACCAAGCGGATATGTGACGCTCCTCTAATCATTGAAGTTGAGGTTATAGCTCAAGCGGAACACTAATTCTCTTGAAGGTCCGGGCAGCGGCGCATGATCACCGTTGTAAGGCTGAATGAATTGGACCTTAGCGTTCATAATGTCATACACTCCAAAACCTATATTGAGGCCTTTCACAAAAAGGTTGTCATAGGTAAGGAAAACATTGGCGAGCAGAATGGGATCGAACTTCTCAAGCACCGCGTCGCCCAGGGTATCGTACGAAGTATAACCATAACGTTCACCCATCCATAAGATGGAAGGGTTGATAGAAAATTTCCTGGTGAGCTTGAAGCGCGCATTGAGGCCCGCCTTGTGCGCCGGGAAAGCAAGCAGCGAATTTTCTTCCGGCACTTCGTAATCTTCCACGATATCCTTACTGCTCACACTATAATAGGAATAGCTGAAGTTCACATAGCCCCAGTTGTCCTTTACCCTGCATTCCAATTCAACACCACGACTTCCTCCTCCGCCTATATTATGGTAGGCATCCTGGTTGGTAGCGGTATAGTAATATACGATGGGGTCCTTGGTGGTGATGTCGAAAAAGTTGGCCGTAACGATAGCGTTCCTGGTAAGCTGGTAGCCGGTCTCCAATTCTAACACAGTAGTAAGCTCCGGTTTGATGCCGGTAGAATCCTGGTATTCGATGTTCTCTATGGAAGGCGCCCTGAAGGCGTTGCTGTAAAGCGCTTTGAAATGGAAGCGATTGAACTTTTTGGTGAGGCCAACGCGCGGGCAGAACGCATTGCCGTATTCACTGTGCATATCATACCTGGCACCGGCTATCACATTGATGAAATGTGTTTTGGCCAATCCCTGGAAGAAGAAGGCCATATTGCTATATTGGATTGTGGACTCGCCGTTATTAAAGGTATGACCTTCGGCCAGGTCTTCGGCCTTGTCGATACCGTACTCACCTCCAAGAATAAAATTGATCCTGCGGTTGGCGTTATAGGAAGCGCTCAGGTTGCCCGTTATACGCGTAACACTGCGGGTGTAGATAGCGTTGGTATCAAACGGTTCCGTATACCAGGGCAATTGCTTCTTATAGTTCAGGCGGGGTGTGATGGTGAGCCGGTCGTTCACTTTACCCGAATATTTAAGTTCTCCATACGTGGAAGTATAGGTTTCTTTGTACGTGAGCGTATCAACAAAACCATAACCGGTGCCAACGCCGGTGCTGTAGAGGTCGTGGATGGCACGGAAGCTGAGCGATTTGTAATTGATACCAAGGTTGAGGCTGGTAGGATCGAGCGCCGAATTACCTGCCATATTCAGGGAATCGCCGTTCATATCGTAGAAATACTGGTCGCTGCGCTGTCCGCGGCCGGTGAAGGCCGCAAGGGAAATGTCGAGGTCTTTTATCTTCTTCCCCGCGCTCAGGTGAATGTTCTTATGGCCGAAATCATTTTCCATTTGCCCGTAAGTACCTGTTACACTAACTCCGTTGATGTCGGCCCCGCTTTTGGTAATGATATTAATAACGCCGAACTCAGCGTAACCTCCATAGATCGCGGAGCCGGGACCACGTATGATCTCTATCTTCTTGATCTGTGTAACATCAAAATGGTTCCCGAACTGCGTGGTAGCCCACAAGACCTC
>JANWJV010000073.1 GCA_025451785.1 Bacteroidia bacterium
GCATTTCCTAGAAACTGGTAACTAGCAGCCGCGTTCATATACAGGTTGCCGTCATTCGGCACCAGTTCAATGGCCTTGAGCGAGTATTCAAGCGCCTTGTCATACTCTCCCCTCATGCCGTGAGCCGTAGCCAGCCCGCGAACAGCGTCGGTGCTCTTGGGATTAGCGGCAAAAGCTTTCCCGAAATACAAAATGGAATTATTAAGATCGTTCTTGTTCTGCCCGTAGATCCTGCCGATGCGCTCCAGGGTATTCACGTTGTTGGGATCATGCCTGGCAATGACAAGAAAATCGCTCAGCGCCTCATCGTACTTCTTCTGCTCATACAAATAGGCCGCACGGTTATAGTAGGCCAGCACAATGCGGTTATCGTCAGGATAATTGTTGATGGTGGCGGTCCAAAGTGTATCGTCGTTCTTCCACACTTTTACCTGCTTCATGGTGAGATAGCCGAACACCAAAGTGTAGATCACAGCGATGCCGGCAAGGATATTGCCCATTTGCTTTCCGTGTTTCATATAGTGATGGACCACCGAGCCAAGAATAAAGAACAGCCCGATATAGGGAATATACGCATAGCGATCCGACATAATGGTGCGGCCTACAGGAATGTACTGCAGCACCAGCGCAATAGATGCCAGGTAAAAGCCAAGCCCGAAGAGAACTGTCTTCGCCAATGGATGGCCTTTGCGATACATGTAAAAGGCTGTTCCTCCAATAAGCAATGTCCCCAGCAAACCGATGTAAAGTTCCTTCGGGATAGAAGAAATGGTCCATCCGGAGTTTACCAGGGGATACGGATAGGGATAAAAGGCCGAAAGATGTGTAGGCACAAAGAGTTTACCGATATAAGCGGCAAAACCATAGGCGGCATGCATGATCTTATTGAAGAAAGGGAATTGTATCGCTTCCTGCGTAGCTCCTCCCGCTGCCTGCACCTTTATAGCCACCATACCCAATATGACCGCGATGACCAGGTAAGGAACTTTTTCAGCGATGAGCCTCATACTGAACTTGCGTCCTGCCCAATAGTCGAGCAGCAATAACACCAATGGCAAACAAGCGGCCATGGCTTTCGATAGCATGCTGCAAACGAATAGCAGCAACCCCGCGACATAGAACTTCATCGAAAGCTTTTTGCCCAGGTATTCCCAATAGGCCAGCATCGAGAGCAGGAAGAAAAAAGTATACAAAACGTCCTTGCGCTCCGATATCCAGGTAACGCTCTCCACGTGCATGGGGTGTATCCCGAACCAAAGGGCTGTCAATCCCGCAACAATGAGCTTGTTGGCGCTAATGCGATAGATGAGAATGAAAACAAGCAGCGTATTGAGCAGATGAATGAGCAAATTAGTGAAAATGTAAGGAAACGCCGTCACCCCTTCGTGATAGTTCATCGCCAGGCTGATAATGGTAAAGGGATGATAGTTGGCGTATTGGCCCGCATCCTCCTTAAAGATACGCTTGATGCCATCGAAAGAAAGGTCTTTCACCAGCTCATTACCGGTTACATAGGCCTGGTCATCCCAGGTCATAAGGAACTCGTTATTGAAAGAGGAAAAGAACACAATGAATGTAACAAGCAGAATGGCGCCCGCGGTCATCGCCAGCTTGTTAAATGGCACTTCAGGAGCCGTCTTTTGACCGGTTTGCTTTGGTTTTTCCTTTTGCTTCTGTTTCGGCTTCATCTATCCTAGCAAACATAGTAAAAGTTTGTGGTTTGTCGTTTGTCGTTTTCCGTAGTTAATAACCCCAACAACAAACTACAAACTACGAACGAATTTGTATATTCGTACCGCTTCCGTAAAAGCACCCTTATGGACATAGAATTCAACAAGAACGAAGACAAGATGAAGCAGCTTATTTCCAACATGGAAAAGAAGCTTGAAAAGATCTATTTAGGAGGGGGTAAAGCACGCATCGACAAGCAGCATGAGCAAGGTAAACTAAGTGCCCGCGAACGCGTAGACCACCTCCTCGACAAAGACTCTCCACGAATAGAGATCGGCGCCTTTGCCGGCGATGAGATGTACAAGGAACACGGTGGCTGTCCGGCCGGAGGTGTGGTGGTGGTGATCGGCTATGTGAAAGGCCGTCAATGCATAGTGGTTGCTAACGATGCTACCGTAAAGGCCGGGGCCTGGTTTCCCATCACCGGAAAAAAGAACTTAAGGGCACAGGAGATCGCCATGGAGAACCGCCTGCCCATCATTTACCTGGTTGACAGCGCTGGGGTTTACCTGCCTATGCAGGATGAGATATTTCCCGACAAAGAACATTTCGGAAGGATATTCCGAAACAACGCCATCATGAGCTCTCAGGGCATCATACAGATCGCCGCCATTATGGGCAGCTGTGTGGCAGGAGGAGCTTACCTCCCTATCATGAGCGATGAGGCCATGATCGTTGACAAGACCGGTACTATTTTCCTCGCTGGCTCTTACCTGGTAAAGGCTGCTGTGGGTGAGACCATCGACAATGAAACACTTGGAGGAGCTACCACGCATTGCGAGATATCGGGGGTTACCGATTACAAATGCAAGGACGACAAGGATTGCCTGGAGCGCATCCGCAATATTTTCGATAAGATAGGCAGCTTTGAGAAAGCGGGCTTCGACCGTGTAGAAAGCAAGGCGCCGAAGAAAGATCCGAAAGAGCTTTTGGGAATTATACCAGAGGCCCGCGACAAACAGTTCGATATGATGGAGGTGATCGGCCGCCTGGTGGATGATTCCTCCTTTGAAGAATACAAGGAAGGTTACGGCATGAGCATCCTTTGCGGCCTTGCCCGTGTGGATGGCTGGGCTGTTGGCATTGTAGCCAACCAGCGCAAGGTGGTGAAGAGCAAGAAAGGCGAGATGCAGTTTGGCGGTGTTATCTATTCCGATTCCGCCGACAAGGCCACGCGTTTTATCATGAACTGCAACCAGAAGAAGATACCACTGGTGTTCCTCCAGGATGTGACCGGCTTTATGGTGGGCTCACGCTCCGAGCACGGAGGCATCATCAAGGACGGAGCGAAAATGGTGAACGCTCAATCGAACTCCGTTGTCCCTAAGTTCACTGTAATTATAGGCAACTCATACGGCGCGGGAAATTATGCCATGTGCGGAAAAGCGTATGATCCACGACTTATCGTTGGATGGCCCACCGCGCAAGTAGCGGTGATGGGCGGCGCGCAAGCCGCCAAGGTATTGGTGCAGATAGAAGTGGCATCGCTGAAAGCAAAGGGCGAAGAGATCACTCCCGAAAAAGAGGCGGAGCTTTTTAACAGGATAAAAGACCGTTACGATTCACAAACCTCGCCTTATTACGCGGCAGCTCGCTTATGGCTTGACGCGATCATCCATCCACTCGACACGCGGCGCTGGATATCCATGGGCATCGAGGCCGCCAACCACGCCCCTATCACACGCCCCTTTAACGCGGGTGTCATCCAAACCTGAGCCATGAAAAACTTTCTTCTAAAAAACTCAGGCCTTTTACTCGTTTGTATCGTATTTCTGAGCTCCTGCGTAACACAAAAAAAGTTCAAACTTTCAGAATCAGAACGCCAGGCACAAGCCCTAAAGCTTGAAAAAGCAAAGGCCGACAGCATTGCGCTGCAGACAATGATCGCTGATCTGAACAAAAAACTGGACGATGAAAAGAAGGACCGCGATAGCCTTGAGCGCAAGCTCAATACCCGCAGCCTGGAACGTTCGGTGGTTACAAAGACCAACGCGCTAACCATTACCAAAGAGGACGAATACCAAAAGAAGGCATTGCTGATCTATGGCTTCATCAAGAACATTGAATGGGAAAACGAGTTCACCAAGGGTGATTTCATCATCGGTGTATTTGGCAGCTCTCCTATCTACGACAAGCTTAAAACGGAAGTAGAGGGAAAGAAGGCCGGCAACCAGATGATCACCATAAAGCAGTTCACCACCACGAACAACCTTACCAATTGTCATATTATTTTTGTCACCAACCCCTCCTACTCCAGGATCAGCGCCATCAGGGAAAAGATCAGTAAATTCCCCACGCTTATCGTAGCCGAAGAGGATTACCTGAAGAACGATACGCATATTAACCTGGTGGTGGACGGAAGGACGGTGAAGTACAACGTCAACAAAGAAAGCATGAACAAAGCCAGGTTAAAAGCTTCCTCCAAGCTGGTGACCATGGCCGAATAACCACCAGGCCCGCAATGCGTATGAGCCCCCTTCTGATCTTTGCCTTCCTGCTGTTCCCGCACAAGGATATTCATGCGCAGAGCCCGGAGCAGATGAAAGACCCGCCCGAAGACGCTGAGCAGATGCGCAAAAGCCAGGTGAAGTCACTGAAGGTTTACAAGTACGATTACGACGAATACACGCTGCAAGCCAACCAGGTACTTGCCGCCAGCAAGGAGTATGACAACCACGGTAACCTTACTGAATGGATAAAATACGACAGCAAGGGCTTGGTCTACACCCGGCAAACCTTTAAGTACAGTCTCCAGGGAACCTGCATTGAGGAACTCAAGTACAACTCCGAAGGAAAGATATGCGCGAAGAACAGCTTCTCCAGCGATGACCAGGGCAATGTGACACTGAAGATAATTTACAACCCCGATGGCACTGTCGCCAATAAACAAAGCATCAAGTACGACAAAAAACAGGAGAATAAGATCGAGGAGATCACCTACCGGCCCGATGGCACCGTTGCCTCGAAGTTCAATTACAAGTACGACAATAAGGGGAATCTTCTCGAAGAGAATGAGACTCTCCCCAACGGCACCACCTATTCAAAAACAGTGCGAAGCCTCAACGAGGAGAACTACGTGGACAAACAATTGCAATACTATCCCGACGGTAGCTTCAAATCAAAAGAGGTTTACAAATACAATACTGACGGACTGCGCACCAAGATCGTGCGTTATAACAAAGACGGAACTTTTTACTACAAGAACACCTATTACTACGACGACAATGGAAATAAGGTGCAGGAAACGGAATACGACTCGCATGGAGCCATACTTTACCAGTACAATTACGTTTACGATGAAAAGGACAACCTGGTGGAATGGTCGAGCTACGGACCCAACGACAGCTTATTGGCACGCTGGGAGTTCAGCTACGACAAGAAGAAGAACCGCAGCGAGTGGAAGATGCGTGACCAGTTTGACAAGCCTGTGAATTTGTATAAATACATGTACGATTACTATACTCAATAGTCCGGGCCAAGCCAATCCATCATAAAAGTAAATCGCATATCTTAGCGGAAAATCATGGGCTCCCTGTTCTACGGCATCGGAACTTATTACTACATCGTACTGGCTTTGCAGGCCATCTGCGCCATCCACTGCGTACGCAGGGGCAACCAGAACAAATGGCTTTGGCTGATCATCTTTTTACCCCTCATAGGCTGCATCATTTACATCTTTACCGAGATGCTTAACAAACGCGACATCAGCAGTGTGCAGTCGAACATCGGCAAGATCATCAATCCCAGTGGCAGGATCAAAGAGCTGGAACGAAGGCTGCAATTTTCCGACACCTTCGACAACCGGGTAGCGCTGGGCGATGCATACCTGGAAGCCGGCAATGCTGAACAGGCCATCAGTTATTATGAATCTTCCCTCACCGGCATTTTTATCGATAATGAATACGTGATCTCACGTTTAGTGATCGCCTATTACAATACAGAGCAATACGAGAATATCCTGAAGATCGTCCCGAAAGTTATCCGCTCCGCCGATTTCATCAAGTCGAGGGCGCACCTGCTTTACGCCCTGGCCCTCGAAAAGGCCGGCAACAACGCGGAAGCGGAAAAAGAGTTCAAGACAATGCAGGGCAGGTATTCCAATTTCGAAGCGCGCTATCACTATGGCATGTTCCTCCAGAAAGCAGGCAGGGAGCAGGAGGCGCACACAATATTTGCGGACATAGTGCAGGAATCAGCCAACATCAGCGGTGCTGAGGCAAGCAATAACAGGGCCTGGTTCAGGAAAGCAAAAGAAGAGCTTGAAAAAATAAACGCCTGATCCTAATGGATCTTCTGCAGCAATAGCTCATCGCGGAACTTCCCTCCTTCTCTAAGCCATTGTTTTTTTACGCCGGTGATCTCGAAGCCGTGTGTGATGAACAATTTGATGCTGGCTTCATTATCACTTGGAATATTGCAATACAACTGGTGTAATTGAAGTGTGGTAAAGCAATACCTGCTAAGCAGGTGCAACGCTTCGGTAGCATAGCCGTTGCGTCGGTCGCTTTCTTCGGCAATGAGAATACCAATACCGGCACGGGCGTGCAGGGGATCGTAATCAAAAAGATCGATACAACCCACCTGCCGGCCAGCCTCTTCGCAGATGACCAGTCGCAGTTGTTTGGTGGCATGAATGTCCTGGTGGGCGCCGGCGATGTACTGTTCCAGCACGAACCTTGAGAAAGGAGTAAGTGTATTACTTACCCTCCAGGTTTCGGTGTTATTCTCCCAGCGATACAGAACATCCAGGTCAGCAGGCTCCAGGGCCCTCAGGTTCACCTTTTCTCCTTTCAGCATTTAAGGCGTTTTTCAAAGACGAAATGTAATGATTTTAACGGTTGCCGCTTCATTTGTTAAAAAATGTTAATTGGAGACTGTTTCCCCTCTAGCGGAGTAATTTTATAGCAAATAAAAAAACCGTATGACCGACATCAAAGAACTTAACGAACGTATACAGCGGGAGAGCGCTTTTGTTGACCTGCTGAACCTTGAAATGGACAAGGTGATCGTAGGCCAGAAAACCATGGTGGAGCGACTCCTCATCGGCCTGCTTTCCAACGGCCACATTTTGCTTGAGGGTGTGCCCGGCCTGGCAAAGACCCTTGCCATCAAATCGCTGGCATCGGCGATCCATGCCGACTTCAGCCGCATACAGTTCACCCCCGACCTGCTGCCCGCCGATCTTATCGGCACGATGATCTATAACCAGAAGAAAGAGGAGTTCAGCGTCCGCAAAGGACCTGTATTCTCCAACTTCATCCTGGCCGATGAGATCAACCGTGCTCCCGCCAAAGTGCAAAGCGCATTGCTGGAGGCGATGCAGGAAAAGCAGGTCACCATCGGTGACCAAACCTTTAAGCTGCCCGAGCCCTTCCTGGTGCTCGCCACACAGAACCCTATTGAGCAGGAAGGCACCTATCCCCTGCCCGAAGCGCAGGTGGACCGTTTCATGCTGAAGGTGGTGATCGGCTATCCAAACAAGGAAGATGAACGCAAGATCATCCGGCAGAACATCGCCAGCAGTTATCCTACTACCAACGCGGTACTGCACCGTGAAGACATTATAAAGGCCCGCAACGTGGTGCGCGAAGTGTATATGGACGAAAAGATAGAACGCTATATCGTTGACATCGTATTCGCTACCCGTCAGCCTGCTGACTACAACCTGGGCAAGTTCAGCCAGCTTATCAGTTATGGCGGCTCGCCCCGCGCAAGTATTAATCTTGCGCTCGCCTCCAAGGCCTATGCCTTCATCAAACGCAGGGGCTATGTGATCCCGGAGGATGTAAGAGCTATCTGCGCCGACGTACTTCGCCACCGTATCGGCCTGAGCTACGAAGCAGAAGCGGAGAACATCACTTCCGAAAATATCATCAACGAGATACTAAACACAGTAGAAGTACCCTAAGTGGAAACAACTGAGCTTTTAAAGAAGGTCCGCAAGATAGAGATCAAGACACGCGGTATCTCCAACCACATCTTTTCGGGGGAGTACCACAGCGCCTTCAGGGGCCGCGGCATGGCCTTTAGCGAAGTGAGGGAATACCAGCCCGGTGACGATATCCGCACCATCGACTGGAACGTAACGGCACGGTTCAACCACCCTTATGTGAAAATATTCGATGAGGAACGTGAATTGACCGTGATGATGCTCGTGGATATCAGTGCCTCTGAAGAGTTTGGGACCAGGAAGCAGATGAAACAAGAGCTCATCACCGAGCTATGCGCGGTGCTGGCCTTCTCAGCCATTCAGAACAACGACAAAGTGGGCGTTATCTTCTTCAGTGATAAGATCGAGAAATTCATCCCTCCGAAAAAGGGCAAGAGCCATATCCTTCGCATCATCCGGGAGCTGATCGACTTCAAGCCAGAGCATAAAAAGACCGATATACGAATGGCGCTGAAATACTTTACCAACGTAGTTAAGAAACGGAGCATCGCCTTCCTCATCTCCGACTTCCTTGACGAAGGCTTTAGCGACGCGCTCAAGATCGCCAATAAGAAACATGACCTGGTGGCGCTTCGCATCTACGACAAGCGCGAAGCCGAGCTTCCTTCCATCGGCCTGGTGAAGATGCGTGACGCAGAAACTGGCAGGGTAAAATGGGTGGATACTTCCAGCCGGAAGACAAGGCATGAATACGAGGTGAACGCCAAGATCAGGGAAGCGGTGCTCCGCGACATCTTCGCCAAGAGCGGCGTTGACAACACGAAGATCGCTACCGATGAATCTTATATCAAACCCTTAATGAGCCTTTTCAAAAAACGGGAAAGCCGGTAGCTATGCACGGAGGACGAAGAACATTGGACGATGTTAAGACAAGGAGCTTTGCTTCTTGCCTGTTTGCCCGTTTGCCTATTTGCCTACTGCTTACTGCCTACTGCCTGCTGCCTGCTATTACGTTCTCCCAGATCATCTCCGCCACCGCCAAACTGGATACAGGAACAATAATGATCGGCCAGCAAACAAAGCTGCAGCTATCGGTGATGTATCGTGTGGATGGCTCAGCCCCTGGCACCAAAGACTACGGACAGGTGCGCATCACCTGGCCAACTACTAAGGACACCCTTATCACACAAGTGGACGTGCTTGCGCAGTCGAAGATCGATACCGGCATTCCCAATAAAAGCGACCCTTATCTTTTCCAGCAGATAAAAACGCTCACCATCACTTCTTTTGACTCCGGTTATTTCGCTATCCCTCCTTTCCGTTTCATGGTGAACGGCGACAGCCTGAACTACAAAGAAACAGAGCCGCTGCTCCTACAGGTGAATGTGCCGGCGGTCGACACCACTGCCGCCATCAGGGATATCAAACCCCCAATGACGGAGCCTTTCCAATGGGCGGAGCTTATTCCTTACATCGCCTGGGGCCTTGCAGCCGCGGCCACCATTGCGCTGGTTGCTTTTATTGCTGTAAAGATGTCGAAGAAAAAACCGCTGGTCGTACCTAAGGTGATAACACCCGAAACCCCTCCCCATATAATCGCACTGCGGGAGCTGGAAAAGCTGCGGGAGCAAAAACTATGGCAGGATGGAAAGATAAAGCAATACCACAGTTCTGTCACCGACATCCTTCGCGCTTACATAGAAGGCCGCTTTCGCGTGAATGCACTGGAACAGACTACCGACGAGATCCTTTTGAGCTTCCGCAGCCTGGTGGTGGATGAAGACAGCAAGGCAAGGTTACGACAGGTGCTTTTGCTTGCCGACCTGGTGAAGTTTGCCAAGGAACAGCCGCTCGCCAATGAGAATGAGTTGAGCATGAGCAACGCGCTGGCCTTTGTGAACGGAACACTGAGAGAGGAAAAAACAAAGGAAACCAAGGAAACAGAAACCGCATCATGAGCCTTTTCAACGATATCACCTTTGCAAACAAGGAGCTGTTCTGGCTGATGCTGGTCCTCCCACTTATGCTGGGCTGGTATATATGGCAGAACCGGAGCTGGGACCCAGAGCTGAAGATCTCCTCGCTGAGCGGTTTCGACGGAATACGTTCCTCCATCAGGCAATACGCCAGGCACAGCCTCGTCGTGCTGCGCTTGCTGGGCATCGCGCTGCTCATCACGGTACTGGCAAGGCCCCAGTCGCGCAGCAGCTGGAGCAATGTGAGCACACAAGGCATTGACATTGTACTTTCTATGGACATCTCCTCGAGCATGCTCGCCAAGGATTTCAAGCCGAACCGTATTGAAGCCTCCAAAGAGCTGGCCATCGAATTCATCGACAGCCGTCCTAACGACCGTATCGGCCTCGTGATCTTCAGCGGAGAGAGCTTCACACAGTGTCCCATCACCACCGACCACGACATCATCAAGAATCTTTTCAGTGGCATACGCACGGGGATGATCACCGATGGTACCGCCATCGGACTTGGCCTTGCCAACGCGGTAAACCGCATCAAGGAAAGCAAGGCCAAGAGCAAGGTGATCATCCTGCTTACCGATGGTGTGAACAACCAGGGAGCCATCGCTCCGCTTACCGCTGCCGAGATCGCCAAAGCATTCGGCGTGCGTGTATATACCATTGGCGTAGGCACCAAAGGCAGGGCCCTCTCCCCTGTGGCCATGTTCCCCAACGGACAATATCAGTTCGGCTATGTGGACGTGCAGATAGACGAGCCCATGATGCAGCAGGTGGCCGACATGACAGGAGGAAAATATTTCAGGGCCACCGACAACAAGAAGCTGAAAGAGATCTACCGTGAGATCGACCGGATGGAAAAAACGATCATTGAAGAAAAAAGCTTTACCAACAAGGAGGAACGCTTCCTGCCCTTTGCGCTGCTGGCTGGCTTGTTGCTTCTTTGCGAGTTCATTTTAAGAAACACATTATTCCTAAGCATTCCCTGATGTACAGGATACAGAACATAGAATACATTTATGCCTTCGCGGCGATCCCGCTGGTGGTGCTGGTATTTATACTCGCCATGGGCCGGAAGAAACGTGCCATGCGGCTCTTCGGGGAGTATTCCATCGTAAGCCAGCTGAGCCCTGATATTTCCATTGCCAAACCGGTGATCAAGGTGGTGCTGCTCTGCCTGGCCTTCGCGGCACTCATTACCGGTATAATCAATCCACAGATAGGCTCCAAGCTCAGCGAAGTGAAGCGTGAAGGCGCCGACATTATGATCTGCCTCGATGTATCGAACAGCATGCGTGCTGAGGACTTCAGCCCCAACCGGCTCGACAGGGCAAGACAAAGCATCAGCAAGCTGCTCGACAAGCTGGAAGGCGACCGTATTGGCCTTATTGTATTTGCCGGCGAGGCCTACGTTCAATTGCCCATTACCACTGATTATTCGGCTGGCAAGCTTTTCCTTGAGAACATCGATTGCGGAATGGTGCCCGCGCAGGGCACCGCCATCGCTCCCGCTATCGAGCTGGCCATGGAATCGTTTGGCAGCGATGTAGGAAAAAATAAGGCCATCATCATCATTTCCGACGGCGAAGACCATGAAGCGGCGGCAGCAAAAGCGGCAGGCGATGCTTCCGCCAAAGGCATCGTGGTACATACCATCGGCATCGGCTCGCCGGCCGGAGCTCCCATTCCTGAATATGCGGACAGGGTGCAAACAGGTTTTAAGAAAGACAAAGACGGCAACACCATCGTTACCCGGCTCAACGAACAGAACCTGGAGGACATCGCCTCCTCTTCGGGCGGCGTGTATGTTCGTGCTACGGGTTCAGAGACAGGCCTCAACACAATACTTTCAGAGATAGGAAAGCTGGACAAAAAACAGTTTGATAGCAAGATGTACACCGACTATGATGACAAGTTCCACTATTTCATAGCGGCGGCATTGTTGTTGTTTTGCCTCGAAGCTTTTTTCTCGGGGAAGAAAAGCAAACTGTTCAGCAGGTTAAACCTATTCGGAGAAGAAAAATGAAAAAGATCATCCTGATATCACTCTCCTTTCTTACACTGCAGCTCAGCGCGCAGGAGGAAAAGAAACTTCTGCGCGATGGCAATGACATGTACGAGAAAGGCAACTATCCCGCCGCGGAAAAGAACTACCAGAAGTCATTGGAGAAAAAGGGCGACTACTACAAAGGTTCTTTCAACCTTGGCGACGCTTATTACAAGAGCGGCAAATACCAGGAGGCCGCGGGACAGTTCGAAATGCTTGCGGCACGCAAGACCAGCAAGGATACCCTTGCAAAAGCCTATCACAACCTGGGCAATTGTCACCTGCAATCGAAGAAATACGAAGAGAGCATTACTGCCTATAAGAACGCGCTGAAGAACGACCCGGCCGATGAAGACACCCGTTACAACCTGGCCTATGCGCAAAAGATGCTGAAGCAGCAGCAACAACAGGAGAAAAAGGACGATAAGAAAGACGACAAAAAGGACGATCAGAAAAAAGATGACCAAAAGAAAGACGACCAGAAAAAGGACGATAAGAAAAAACAAGATCAGCAGCAACAGCAGCAACAGCCAAAGAACCAGCTTTCAAAGGAAGAAGCGCAGCGACTGCTGGAAGCAATGAACAACCAGGAAAAGGAGACACAGGATAAACTGAAAAAGAAAAAGGCGGCAAGGGTGGTTGCCGGCAAATCGGATAAAGACTGGTAAAATGAAAAAAGTACTCGTCATAGCATTGTGCATTCTTTGGGCTTCAAACAGCAGCGCCCAGAAGCTTGTTGCACAGGCCAGCAAAACCAGGCTGGTGGTGGGAGAGCAATTCCAGGTGGAGTTCTCCATTGACGCGCAATGCTCAGGCTTTAAAGCGCCCTCGCTTGCCGAGTTTGATGTTTACGGCGGGCCGAACCAAAGCGTAGGTACCGAATACAATAACGGCGTGCTTACTCATTACATTGGCATTTCCTACATCCTCGCCCCTCGCAAAGAAGGCAAGTTTGTAATAGAGGCCGCATCGGTGAATGTGGGAGGTAAGCGCGTCGAATCGAACACACTTACCATCGAGGTGGTGAAAGCCCAGTCGCAGCAGGCACAAACACAGAACCAGCAGGAACAAAGCAGCGCTTCCGCGAAAGGAACCAATGAGAATATTTTCGCAAGGTCAACAGTGAACCGAAGCAAAGTGTACCAGGGCGAACAGATCACTGTGATCCACAAAGTATACACGCGCCTTAGCCTGCGCGGCTTCCAGGAAGTAAAATTTCCTCCCTACAACGGCTTTTGGGTGCAGGACACTCCTCCCAAGCAGATCGATCTGAACCCCGAAAATGTGGACGGCGTTATTTACAGCGTCGCCGATCTCAGGAAGTCCTATCTTTTTCCTCAGCGTTCGGGCACCCTGGAGATAGAACCTGTGGAAGTTTCCTGCGTGGTGCGTCAGCGCAGCAATAAGGCGCCGCAGTCGGTGTTTGAACAGATATTCGGCGGAGGTTATGAAGACGCCGTGTACGATCTCAAGAGCAAACCGGTGAAGGTGGAAGTGATGCCCCTTCCGGAAGAGAACAAACCTGCCAACTTCTCGGGAGCCGTTGGTAACTATTCCTTCAAGGCCGACATCGATAAGGAACAGGTGAAGGCCAATGAGGCGGTGAACATTACCATCAGGATCTCCGGCGAAGGCAACTTGAAACTCATCGAAGCGCCCAAGATCAAATTCCCCGACGACTTCGAGACCTTTGACGCTAAGAGCAGCGACAATGTGACCGCTACCGGTGGCGGCGTTAAAGGAAGCAGGACCTTCGAATACCTGGTGATCCCCCGCAAGGAAGGCGATTATACGCTCAACGACATTAGCTTCAGTTATTTTGATCCTCAAAAGAAAAGCTATATCACTCTGCCCTCACCCGAGTTCACTATTCATGTGGAGAAAGGCAAGGAGGATAGTAACGGCCAGGTACCTGTTATCACTATGAAAGCAGATGTAAAAACACTCGGCACCGACATTCGTTACATCAAGACCGGAGATCCGGATCTTCGCCAAAAGGAAAACCATTTTTTTGGATCAACGGGCTTTTATGGAGCCATTGGAGCGCCTGTTCTGCTTTTTATAGGACTTATTGCTGCCCGAAGAAGATACATTGACCAGAACAGCGACCTGGCCGCGGTGAAGCGCCGCAAGGCCACCGCCATGGCGAAGAAAAGGCTGGCCGTTGCCGAAAAGCATTTGAAGGCCGATGACAAGAGCGGCTTTTATGAAGAGGTGTTCAAAGCATTGTACGGATACCTGAGCGACCGCCTTACCATTCCCGTATCCGACCTTTCGAAAGAAAGTATCACCAACGCTTTACGTTCCAGGAACGTAAGTGAAGAAACCTGTGCGCAGCTCAACGCGCAGCTCCAGGATTGTGAGTTCGCCCGCTACGCCCCTGCTTCCGTTACCGGCGACCTGCAGAATGTTTACAGCCAAACCGTGTCATTGATCACTTTGATAGAAAACGAAATAGAATGAAACAGCTCCTGACATTGTTATTTATTGTCGCCGGGCTTTCATCGTTAGCGGGAGACAACGAACTGCTTTTCGATTCCGCCAACGCGGCCTATGCGAAGAACGATCTACCCACCGCCATAACGCGATACGAGCAGATACTAAGCAATGAGATGGAATCGCCGCAGGTGTACTTTAACCTGGGCAACGCCTACCTCAAATCAGGAAGTGTTACCAAGGCCATCATCAATTACGAACGCGCGAAGAAGCTGGCGCCCGAAGATGAGGACATCAGCACGAACCTGCGGCTCGCTAACCTGCGCATCACCGACAAGATAGAAGCGCTTCCCGAACTATTCCTCACCGAATGGAAGAACAGCTTCCTGCATTCGCTTTCTGAAAGACAATGGTCGTGGCTTTGCGTGCTCCTGCTCGTTACGGGTCTCGCGCTGTTCTTGCTATACACAGCTTCGCGCCGCCTCGCGCTGCGCCAGCTTGGTTTCTGGGGAGGCATCGTAATACTCCTGCTTTCACTGAGCACCTTCTTCATTGCACGGCACCAGTACCGCCTCAGCGCGCAACGCTCCGAAGCCATTATCACAGGCAAGGAAGTGACCGTAATGGGATCGCCCGACGAAAAAGGCACGCGCCTCTTTATCCTGCACGAAGGCACTAAAGTAAATGTGACAGATGAGAACGGCGATTGGAACGAAGTAAAGCTCAGCAACGGCAACGTTGGCTGGATGAAAAAAAACGAACTGGAACTGATCTAAGGTTTAGTAGTGAGGATCACCAGGATGTTCACCCTCCTGTTACGCTCCTGCCCTTCCTTATTGCGATTGCTCGCAACAGGGTAACGGTCGGCATAACCCGCCGACTTGATAACAATGTTCTTATTCAGTTTTGTGGCGAGATATGTTTTCACGCTCTCCGCCCTCCGCTCCGAAAGCGGCTGGTTCTTTTCCTTGCTGCCGGTACTGTCCGTATGCCCCTGCACCTGTATCTCGGCAACCGAAAGCTTATTGATCTCCGCCGCCACGCTGTCGAGACTCTTCTTTGCCTGAGGCTTCAGCTGGTGGTCGTTCAAATTGAAGAGCACAGAGCTGCGTAAGGAGAAATCCCTGGCTGAACCAATGGCCGCCACCGCGTCGATGTCAGCCCCAGGCCAATTGTCGTTCTCGCATGCCGAACGCAGGTCGGTGAGCATAATATAACGGAAACTCTCTCCCGGTTTTGCCACGTTGCCGATATCGACAGTGGCTGTACCGCCCTCTATTCTTCCCACATCGGTCCATTTCTTTCCATCGGCCGAAACCGAAAGGATGGTTGCTTCCGTATATTTTCCTACTTCAAACACATAAAGATCGGGACCCGGCACATTGATGAGGGCATTGTCGCTGAAACGCATTACCAGAATACCGCCGCAACCCATGGTAGCAAAACCAGCTATGCCGTCAACATAGTCGGGCGGGCCAAGGGCCTTTGATGAATCGGTAGAAAGGGCAATGGCTCGGGGCTTTCCTTTGTCATAACGAACGATCTCGTCGGCAAATGAAAGCGCGCCAAGCGGCAAAAGAACTTTGTTACCACGGCTGTCGGTATATTCTTTCGCAAGGCCCTGGCTAAAGCCTTCGACGAATGAACTTATGAACAGAAGGTTCATAAAAATGGAGCGAAAGTGGGTCATTGCTGCAAAGATATCTTAATTGAGATAACGCGTTTTAGTTCGAAATGATACAGAAACCGGGCAAATCATCATTAAAGTAGAGATTTTAGTAAATTTTAACATTCATCTTATACTACGATGAAAATGAGGACTACCTTTGCGGTACCTTTCCCTCCAAGACTTTTCCCCGAACATTATTGCGTAAAAATTCGTAGAAGTATAGCTATGCTTGTTCCCGGAAACAACGATACTTTCGAGACAGACATTTCCTTTATGTGGTTCGATGAGAACGGCATCCTTTGTTCTGTGTATAAACAGGATGCGGTACTCAGCAAAAACGCATTGAGCAGGTCCTTCAACCTGATACTGGAAAAGTCGCGAGGCAAAAAAGTTTGCTGGCTAGGAGAAGTAAGCCGGGTTAGCTTTCCCGATAAAGAAACCCGCGACTATGCTTCTACAGACTCGCCAAGGGTCATTAAGGCGCTGGCCCTGCTTACCCGTTCACCACTATCGCAAATGGTAGCCAATATTTACCTCGGCCTTAAAAAACCTCCTCATCCTTCTCGTCTTTTCACTAATGAGAGCGACGCAAAAGCCTGGCTGAAACAATATATATGAGCAGATGATCTCAAGCAAAAAAACAGAACACCAGGAACCGGAATGGTTCAGCCGCGGGAACATTCTCCGTGTGCTTGGTGTTGCCCTTGCTTATTTCATCGCAGCCCGCTGCGGACTGCTTCTTGCCTTCGGTAATTCTAACGCAACCCCTGTTTGGCCTCCCTCGGGTATCGCTTTTGCCGCCCTGCTCTTACTCGGCTATCGCTCCTGGCCCGGCATCGCTCTGGGTGCATTCGCTGTCAACCTGTACGTGTTCCTTACCAACGAGGCCTGCGGAACCGAAACCGCTATTTGGGTATCGGCCATGATCGCCGCTGGCAATACACTGGAAGCCGCACTGGGATTCAGGATGTTAGGAAGATCAAATGAGCCTTATCCCGAAAAAGCTTCATGGGTATACCGATTTGTTGTTTCGGCCCTCGTTATGTGCCTGGCCAGCGCAGCTATCGGGCCCCTCGCGGTGAGCTTTGGCAGCATAAGTCCCTGGAGCAATTACGGCACGGTGCTTCTCACCTGGTGGACAGGCGACGTGGCGGGCGTTTTGGTGTTCGCACCACTGCTCCTTGTCTGGGCCAAAACGCCTTCCTGGACAGGCGGCTGGCAGCGCGCCGGTGAAGGACTTTGTTTGCTTACCGGGCTTCTGCTCGTTTGCGGTTCCATTTTCGGTGGCTGGTTCAACGAAAGCTCCGAACTGCCTCTCTCCTATTTTGTGATCCCCTTCCTGTTGTGGGCAGCGCTCCGTTTCCGTACCCATGGAGTGACGCTGGCCACTGTACTTTGGGTAGTGATCGCTGTGCAGGGAACAGCAACCGGCAACGGGCCTTTCTTTAGCAATGACCTTAATATTTCACTACTCTCACTACAGGGATATGTATCTATCATCAGTGTTACCTTCCTCACCCTCGCCGCAAGCATGGAAGAACACCGCCGTGATTCGGAGGCGCTCAGGGAGGCGCGCAACGAAATGGTGACGCTCATTCAGCAAAGGACCACTGAACTGGTCACCTCACGTTCGGAGATAAAAGATTACCAGGATCGCATCGAGGATATCCAGGAGGTGCTGCTAAAGAACACCATTCTTGATTTTTCCCGCCGCGCCCGCCTCAGCGGAACCGGTGACGAGCTCGATGCCATTGCCGCGGGCCTCAACACCATGAGCGAAGAGCTGGAGGACCATATCCGCAGGATACGTGATAGCGAGGAGCGTTTCCGTGTGCTCGTGGGGAACGTAAAGGACTATGCCATTTATACTCTTGACAAGGATGGCTATATCACCAGCTGGAACAAAGGCGCGGAGCTGATCAAAGGATATACAGAGATCGAAATACTCGGAAAGCACATTTCGCACTTCTATACAGAGGAGGATACACTTAGCGGAGTTCCTTTCAACAACCTCAGGAGGGCGCGCGAACGTGGCCGCTTTGAAGATGAAGGCTGGAGAAAGCGGAAGGATGGCTCCTTGTTCTGGGCCGATATTGTGATCACCTCTATGCACGATGAGCAGGGCAAACTGAGAGGATTCGTAAAAGTGACACGCGATGTGACCGAAAGCAAAGAGTCGCGTGAGAAGATACTCAACCTCAACCATGAGTTGGAACAGAATGTGGCCATGCTTCAGGATGTGAACAAAGAGCTGGAAGCTTTCACGTATTCTGTATCACATGACCTTAGGGCGCCGCTCCGCGCGATACACGGCTATACCCGCTTGCTGGCAGAGGACCTTAAGGACGGCGACTCTGAAAAGAAAAGGATGATGGAGGCGGTGATGCGAAATGCCCGGAAAATGGGAAAACTTATCGACGACCTTCTTTCGCTGTCACGAATGGGAAGGAAGGAGCTACAACGTTCACACGTAGATATGAACCTGCTTTCATCAAATGTTCTGCAGGAGATAAAGACCACTCAGCCTGCTAACGCCACGAAGATAAATGTTCAATCGCTTCCGCCTGCCGAAGCCGATTATAGTCTCATCAGCCAGGTAATGTCGAACCTGGTGGACAACGCCATAAAGTATTCCTCAAAGAACAGCATCCCACAGGTGGAGATAGGCTCTTTCAGGGAAGAAGGCGATGTAGTGTACTTTGTTCGTGACAACGGGGTGGGCTTCGACATGAAATACTACGATAAGCTCTTTGGTGTGTTCCAGCGGCTGCACAGTTCCGAAGACTTCGATGGCACGGGCGTGGGGCTCGCCCTCGTGAAACGGATCATCGCCAAGCATGGCGGAAGGGTTTGGGCGAGAGCCGAGAACGGGAAGGGCGCTACTTTTTTCTTTACACTTAGATCGAGGACCAAAAATGAGAACGCAAGAAGTAGAAGTATTGCTGGTTGAAGATAACCGCGACGACGCGGAACTTACCATGCGCGCCCTTAAGCGAAATAATCTAAGTAACGCGTTGGTGCACCTGAAGGATGGCGCTGAGGCACTTGAATTCATTTTCGGGAAGGAGCCCGGCGAAGGGAAGCCTGATAGAAAACCAAAAGTGATCCTCCTGGACCTCAAAATGCCAAAGGTGAACGGAATGGAAGTGCTCGAACGGGTAAAATCAGATCCGCGAACGAAGAACATCCCTGTGGTAATACTTACCTCCTCGGGTGAGGATCCCGACATCCAAAAGTGTTACGCCCTGGGCGCCAACAGTTATATTGTAAAACCCGTTGATTTTGATAGCTTTGCGAAAGCAGTATCAGACATCGGAATGTACTGGTTGCTGCTAAACCAGCCGCCACACTAGTGGCACGGCAAGATCACCCACATGAGTGCCAGGAAAATAGAGATCCTTTTGATCGATGATTCGCCGGAAGATACCGAACTGGCGATCATTGCCATGAAGAACTGCCGGCTCACCAATACCATTTACACCTTCCGTCGGGCCGAAGAAGGCCTGGAGTTCCTGATAAAAAAAGTGAGCACCGAAGGCGATATCAGCCCCTACCTGCTGGTGCTCCTTGATCTTAACATGCCTGGCATGAGCGGGCTTGAGTTCCTGCAGGCCCTGCGCTCCAACGAACATACTTCCAATATTCCTGTGGCGATCCTCACCGCCTCCACCCAACTGCCCGATATAAAAGAAAGCCTGCGCATGGGGGTGCACTATATAGCAAAACCTATTGAGCTGGAAGACATCGTTGCCGTTGCGGCCACTATAGGACTTTCACTAAGCCTTGTGCGCGAGAACGGAAAATGAAGTCGCTTAAAAACTTTTCCCTATTCCTCCTTGTACTTTACCTCCTGGCAGGCTGCGCAAAAAAGCCGGTGACAAAAACAGAACCAAAGCCTGTAAGCAAAATACCCTGCGATACATTGCTTAGCGGAAAAATAATTCTCAATGGACGTTACCAGGGCCAGAACCTGTACGTTCAAAATCCGTTCGCCGGATGCGGCGTAGGTTATTGCGCACGAAAGGTATTGGTGAACGGCAGGGATGTGGTGACCGAACTGCACTCTTCCGCATTCGAAATACCCCTCAACAAACTAGGATTTAAGCTGGGTGACTCGCTCAATGTTGAGATCCTTCATGTGGGCGATTGTAAACCAAAGGTATTAAACCCAAATCCACATCCCCGCAAAAGCACATTTGAGATTGTGAGCATTGGGATAGATAAGGACATGACCCTTGTTTGGAAGACAAAGAACGAGCAAGGCAAATTCCCTTTTATCGTCGAGCAATTCCGATGGAACAAATGGGTGAAGGTGGGAGAAGTAGATGGCAAGGGCGGCCCTCAGCTGGAAGTAGAAGCAAAAGAACGATCGGCCATAAATGAATACAGCGTTAAGATCACCCCTCACTCCGGAAAAAATCAATTCAGAGTAAAGCAGGTAGATTATACGGGACAACCCAATATTTCCAAAACTGTTGAGGTAGATGGCGGCAACGCGATTTCCGAATGCGGGCCGAAAAAAGTAGATAAGGAAGTTACCTTCACGGGAGAAACAGCATACGAGGTCTATGACTCCCACGGAAATATCGTAAAGAAAGGGTTTGGTAAAGTAATCGATTGCAGAAATTTACCACGTGGTGTATACTACCTCAACTATGACAATAAAATGTCTGAATTCATAAAGCTCTGATAAATGAAAAATCTCCTCCTGGTCACCTGCCTCTTTCTCACGCTCAACACTCACGCTCAAACTGACCTTATCCCCTACCGCGAGCGCGACAAATGGGGTTATTGCGATAAGGTGGGAACGGTGATCATAAAACCCATTTACCAGGAGACCTGGCCTTTTGAAAAGGGCCTGGCCATGGTGAAGATCAACGGCAAATTCGGTCTGATCGATAAAAAAGGTGCTGAAGTAGCGCCTGCGAAGTACGATGAGATATCCACCTTCAGCGAGAACAGGGCGAAGGTGATGATCGCTGACAGATTCACGTACATCGACCGCAAGGGAAAGGAGATCGCGGAAGCCGCCTTCAAAACGGCGGAAGATTTCCAGGAAGGCCTTGCCTTTGTGCGCAAGGACAAATGGATGGTGATCGACAGCACCGGCAAACTGGCCTTTGAGAAATGGTTTACCGCCTATTCGAAATACACCGAAGGCGGCGAGAGCTATGGATGGCTGCGGTATAAATTCTCGGAGGGACTTGCCAAGATACTTACCGACAGCGCTTA
>JANWJV010000074.1 GCA_025451785.1 Bacteroidia bacterium
CAGGGCTTTCCTGTTTAAGGACAGGGTCCTTATTTCATATACACAGTGTAGGTCTTTCCGTTGATGGTCACAGTGGCGATGTTATCGCATGCACCGGTTCCGAAGTCAACTGTGCGAACCGCTTTGCCCTGGGGCGTGAAGTCGAAGCTTCCGGCGGTGAAGTGCCTTCTGCAACCCAACGCCATGTTACGGATAAGGTCGTTGGTGATGGTGGCGGTAAAGGTCTTGCCGGTCCTGTCGGTTCCGTTAGCGGATCCGGAGATCGCGTAGGTGTCGTCGTTCCAGTTCCAGGTGCTCTCACCGTTGGTCCATACACGCTTGCGGGTAGAGGTCCAGGTAATAGTGCCTGCGTTGTTGGCAAGTACTATCTGGCCGTTCACGCTGATGTCGAAAGTAAGTTTGCCGTTAGTCACGTGGCCTTTGTTGGTCACGGTCTTGGTGCCCAGTACCTGGTTATCGTCAACAAAGTAGTTGTTGAAGGTAACGGTGTGTGTAGACGCTGAGTCCTTATAAAGACCGGTGAAGTACACGATCACTTTACCTCTCCGGTAACGCTGGTCGGCGCAAAGGCAGTTGGCAGTGCCGAAGTCGATGGTGAGGGTGTCCTGGTTAGAGGTGTTGGCATTTTGAAGGCCGATGGTAGCGCAGGAAGAGCTAAGGATACCGCCCATGTCCTGGTTGCCATTCTTGTAGTTCGAAAGGCTTCCGGAGATACCTGCTTCGTCGGAGATGTTTGCCACATCGTTGAAAGTAGCTTCCGCCATAGCATTGTCGGTAGAGCCTGACGTGTCGCTGTCTTCCTGTTTTTCTTTTCTGCAGCCTGTTAATACTAAACCTGAGGTTGCGATAACAAGCATGGTCCTGAAGATGATCTGTTTCGTTTTCATTGTTTTAATTTATTTATTGGTCTTGTTTGTTTTCGGTATTTGCACATTAAGACGGGCGTCCGAAACAAAGGTTTAATGCAGCGCTTGAATTTTTTAATAATGCCGCTAAAATCGCTAAAAAAGGCCAAATAAAAAAGGTAACAGGGTTAACTGTTACCTTTTTATGGCTTGTTCAATACATTATTTGTTCACCACCACCTTACGGGTGAGGGAGGAGCCGGCAGCGGTAAGCTGGTAATAATAGATACCGTTGCTAAGCTTGGTCACATCCAGGTTCACCATGTGGCTGCCCTGGTTGAGCTCGCCTTTGGCAAGGGTGGCAACCTCTTCGCCTACCATATTATAGAGCTTCAACTCTGCCTGGCCTGTGCTGGGCAGGAAGAACTCAATGGTAGAGGTCTTGCTGGCCGGGTTGGGGTAGCAGGGTGACAGGCTCATTCCACTTTCGGCAGTTGCAACATTGTTGATGCCGGTGGTAAGGCCGTTCCATTTGATCTGTGCTTTTTGCGCGCTGTTCTGGAGGTCGGCCAGGTTGTCGCCCGCAAGGAGGGCGAAGCCGATCACGATCGAGTCACCAGGCACGATGCTGAAAGAGCCGGTGCCCATGTAATCGATACAGTCGTTACCTACGCCGCTAGCACCTGCTATGGCCCTGTTGGTCGACATGATGGTGTATTTCTCAGCTGCGTCAAGTCCGTCGGCCGCGTTCACGCCGCCGCCGCCGCCTGTGATGTTATCAATAGCATAGTGTGTTGCTGTTCCTGAGGAGAGCAATTTGATGCCACAATACACACCGTTGGTAACGTTCTTATATACGTAGCCCATTTTGTTGGTGGCATCGTAGTTGGCCTTGTTGGTATCGTAAGAGGCCGCGGTGATGTCCCAGTCGGCAATGATACCCGCGTAAAGGTTGGCGAGTGTGCTGCCGCCGGTGTTACGGATGGCATAACGTACCATTATATACTTGTCATCGGGAGGCGCTGACCATGCGAAGGCTTCGTGGTGAACCTGCACGGGGAGAGCGTTTCCGCCTGCACCTGCGTCGTTGAAGATACCAGTAACGTCGAAGTCAGACTTATAAGGACCGATCTTCTTAACTACCTGTACTGAGTTAAAGTCAGCGTCAGGAGTAGAAGTGGTGCTCCTTGCGCGGTCAGATACTTTGGTAGAAGAAGTTCCGATCATTACGCTTGCGTCGTACAGCAGGGTTCCGCTGTTCTTGTAGGTGAAGCCGATACCGCCGAGCTGGCCCTGGTTGTCGTTATAACCGATGAGGCCTTTGCTGGTGATGGTAGATCCTACCTGGTTAATAGTGATGTTGATGTAATCCACGTTAACGGTCACATAAAAGAACTGTTGTGAAGTGTAAGCACCGTCAGTGATATCGAGCTGCAGCCAGATATTGGTGTTAAGAGGCGTACCGGGCATGATCCTGAAACGGAAAGGAGTGCTGGTATTGCTCTTGGTCTGCAGGGTGGCCATAGTGCCGATCGGGTAAGTGCTGGTGATCATGGTGGCGTAAGCAGTAGAGCCGGCCATTACTGACAGCGAGCAGGTTGCCGATGCAGAAAGAGGAGTGAGGTAGTTGGTAAAGTCACCTACCACGCGAACGCTGTCGTTGATAACGAATGTGTTGTCGTTACCATCGGTCTCGGTGTGGTTGGTCATTACCATCGACTTCACCTGGGTAAGGGGGTTCCTGGAAAGAGCCTTGTAAAGGTTCACGCGGCCTTTGCCCATTTTCTTCCTTACCGAAGGGTTATTGATACCGTCGATATAGTCGGTGGTGTTCTTGATGTGCTCGATGGCCTGTAGAGCGCTCAGTGAAGGCCAGAACGAACGAACGATGGCAAGAGCGCCGGCGCAATCAGGCGATGCCATAGAAGTTCCGTCGAGGCTGGCGGTTGACTGTCCTGAGTAGGTAGAAACAATGCCCGATCCGGGAGCGGCAATGTCAACGCTATAACCGTAGTTAGAGAAGCCCGACTTGAGGTCAGTGCTGGTAGTAGAGCAAACGCTCAGAACGCCTTTGAATCCGGCGGGATAGAACTCACCGGCAACACTCAGGTCTTGGCTATTGTTACCGCAAGCGGCAACTACAGCACAGTTCTTATTGATAGTAGCATAATCGATGGCGTTCTGTCCGAAAGATCCGCCGCCGGCACCGCCCCATGAGCAGTTGATCACTTTACAGCCGTGGTCGGCAGCATAGGTAATACCGGTGTAAGAAGCTACAAGAGCTCCGGATGCGTCAGCGATCTTTACGGGGAGGAACTTACATTTGAAACCTGTTCCTGCTACCTGAAGGTTGTTGTCGGTCTTCGCGGCGGCAATACCGGTTACGTGCACACCGTGCGGGTCACCTTGCCACTGGGCGTTGTTGTCGTTCATGCCAACGTCCCATCCTTTGTAGTTGTCAACGTAACCGTCGCCGTCCTGGTCACCGCCTCCGGGAGGATCGAGCGAGTTAAGTTTCACGTTGCCGATAAGGTCGCTGTGCGCGGGCTCCCAACCTGTGTCGGTAATGCCGATCACCACGCTGGTATCGCCGCGTGCGGTAGTGGTATTGATACCCCAGGCGCTGTCGCACTTGATCTTTTTAATGTGGTATTGGCTGTTGTTTGTATACAGGGGGTCATTGGGGTTGTAAGGAGCTACTATCTTTTGGATGTAAAAAGGCTCCACATATTCGAAGAGGCCAAGCGCTGCCATTTTGTTTACCGCTTTTTCAACGGGAACAGATGCAGTGTATCTTACTGTATAGATAAGTGTAAGGTCAACCAGTTTCTGGCCGAACTCATTGTAGGCTCTTTCGGGCTGTTTTACAAAGGGGAATGCCTTTTCCATAGCATAACCACCCATTTCCTTGATGAATGTGTTGAGCGCGTCAACATCAGCGCCGTAACGGGTACATACCGAGCGGTACTCAGGTTTCATCCTAAAAACCAGCTTATTAGGCATATAGTCGCCTTCGCCGACACCGGCAGGCATTGTAAAGTACTTCTGCGTTGCGGCAGGAAGCCCTGAAACCATCTTAGGGCTTTGTGCGAACGAAGCGCCCGCTGAAATAACAAAGGCCATAGAAAGGCCCAGGAGTAGTTTTTTACACTTCATGTTTTTAGGGGTTAGGTGGGTTGGTGCGTAGGTTTGATTATACCAAAAGTAAAAAATGTTTTCACAAAAACAAATTATTTTCACAAAAATGAGGGTATATCATCAAGGAAGCTGTAATTCATCTTTATATAGTCCATTTCGCAGCAAAAGTGGTTGAGCCCGTTGGTCACCACCAGGTATTTTACATGGAGGCTCCTATTGTAACGGGCAATTTGGTGGAAGGTCTCCTGCGTTATCTTCACCTTAGGCGCTTTGCATTCCACCAATAAATAAGGGAGCCCGTTCCGGTCGTACACCAGCACATCACTGCGCTTCTTTAGCTTATTATAGCTCAGCCCTTTTTCGATGGCGATAAGTGAGGCGGGAACACCCTTGCTCTCGATGAGGAACCTTATGATATGCTGGCGTACCCATTCTTCGGGCGTAAGCGAAACGTATTTCTTCCGCACCGCGTCAAAAATTTGTGTTTTTTTGTTGGCGGTCTTAATTTTGAGATCGTACTCAGGAAGGTTGAGCTTGTGCATTGACCACGAATATACAAATGGACTTCAATAAAATAATAGCGGACCTTAAGAAGAAAGTGTATCACCCCGTGTATTTCCTCATGGGGGAAGAGCCGTATTTCATTGATGCGATCACCGATTATATTGACGCCAAGATACTGGATGAGTCGGAGAAGGAGTTCAATTTCTCGGTGCTCTACGGCCGCGATGTGAACGCGGCGCAGATCGTGGAGGCGGCCAAGCGTTTTCCCATGATGTCGAACTACCAGGTGGTAATAATAAAGGAAGCGCAGAACGTGAAGGACCTGGCCGGAAGGGAAAAGCTCGAAGAGGAGGGTGGTGAGAAAAAGAGCAAGAGCACTTCGGTATTTGCTTCTTACCTCGAGAACCCGCTTAAGTCTACGATCCTTGTCATCTGTTATAAGTACAAGACCATCGATAAGCGTACTTCTTTCGCCAAGCTGCTGGCGAAGAACGCCGTGCTGTTCGAATCGAAGAAATTGTATGAGAACCAGGTGCCCGACTGGATAGGTACCTATATAAAGGAGAAGAACTATAAGGTATCGCCCAAAGCCACCATGCTGCTGGCCGAATACCTGGGCAACGACCTGGGAAGGATCGTGAACGAGCTCGACAAGCTCATGATCCTGGTGCCTGCCGGAGCGGAGATCACCGCCGATCATGTACAGGACAACATCGGCATCAGCAAGGACTATAACATCTTTGAACTTCAGAACGCCATCGGTAAAAAGGACGTGCTGAAGGCCAACCGGATCGCGAATTATTTTGCCGCCAATCCCAAGGACAACCCCTTTGTGCTCACCGTGGTGAACCTGTACGGCTTCTTCTCAAAGCTGCTCATCTTTCATTCGCTGGAAGACAAGTCGAAGAACACGGCCGCTGCTGCAATGGGCGTGCATCCTTTCTTTGTGGGCGACTACGAGCGCGCGGCAAGGAACTATAGCCCTGGCAAGCTCAAAAGCATTTTCTCGGGCCTGAGAGAGTACGATCTTAAGTCGAAGGGGGTCGGGAATGTTTCGGCCGATGAAGGGGAGCTTCTGAAAGAATTACTTTTTAAAATATTACATTAGCAAAATGAAGTACTGGTTAGTGAAGTCAGAGCCCTCTGTTTTCTCATGGGAGCGCTTTGTGAAGGAGAAGAAAGCCGTTTGGGACGGCGTTCGTAATTACGCCGCGCGTTTGCACCTGCGTGGAATGAAGAAAGGAGATCCTGTTTTGTTTTATCACAGCAATGAAGGCTTGGCGGTGGTGGGCATTGCCGAAGTAGCCAGGGAAGCTTACCAGGACCCTACTACAAAAGAAGACTGGAGCGCGGTGGACCTTATTCCATCTAAAGCATTGAACAATCCTGTGCCGCTTACCGAAATGAAAAAGGTAAAGGAGCTGCAGAACATTTATCTCATTCGCCAGGGCAGGTTATCGGTAATGCCTTTGGAGAAAAAGGAATTCGAACTAATTGTAAAAATGGGCTCATGAAAAAACTCCTCACGCTGATCGTTGCTGTGCTTTTTGCTTTTGCGGCCAACGCGCAATACACCATCACATCAAAGGCCAATGTTCCGAACCCTTTGAGGCACCATGCCGCGGGTTTTTCCATTGGCAATAAAGGGTACCTGGGCACCGGTGAGACCAGCAGCGGCGCCGACCTTGCTGACTGGTACGAGTACGATCCTTCCAACAATACCTGGACCACCAAAACCAATTTCCCGGGCACGGCGCGCAGTTACGCGGTGGGTTTTTCCATCGGCACCAAAGGATACATCTGCTGCGGTATCAGTGGCAGCACTTTTCTTAAAGACCTTTGGGAATACGATGCCTCGAACGATACCTGGGTGCAGAAGGCCGCCTTTCCGGGTCTTGGCAGGAGCCACCCTGTAGCGGTGGTGCATAAGGGCGAAGCATATGTAGGCTGCGGCTCAACGCAGAGTGGCAATGCCACTGACTTCTTTAAGTACAATGCCACCAGCAATACCTGGACACCCGTAGCAAGTTTTACGGGTACTGCCAGGCACCATCCTTCGGGCTTTTCTGTAGGAAGTAAAATGTATGTAGGTACAGGCCACGACCTTACCAATGCCTATAAGAAAGATTTTTATGTGTTTGGCTCCGGCTGGACAGCGATCACTGATATTCCCGGCCAGGGAAGGGTAGCGGCTGTGGGCCTGACCCTTAATAATAAAGGCCTCCTGTTTTGGGGCGGCGACGACCTGGGTACAGCCTATAGCGATTACTTTAGTTTCGATACCCTGAGCCAGGCCTGGACCAGTTATACATTCTCGGGTGTTCCGCTTTGGGGCTCTGTAGGTTTTGTTGTAAACGGAAAAGGGTATGTGGGCTCCGGTCTTAATTCGGGTTCGGTAAAGAACAATTTTTATGAGATCACCGAGACCACCAGCGGGATCGTTTCGCAGGAAGAAGGAACGTATAGCTTATACCCCAATCCCATGGTGTCAGAAGCTGTGCTCAGCCTTGACAAAGAGCATTCGAATGCCGAGCTCAGGATATGTGATCTATCAGGAAGGGAGCTGCGCAACATTCGTTTTAGCGGAAGAGAAGTTGGGATAAAAAGAGAGGGGTTGGAAAGCGGAATGTACTTATGCCAGGTTATCGTTTCAGGAAAAGCTGTGCTGACCGCGAAAATGTTGATTGCCGGGAATTAAATAATTGGTAAAATTGTACGCCGATTAGACCGGTTCCTTCATGAACCATGATGTTGTTACAGCAGAACCCGAGCATTTTTCTTTCGTGAGCAAGCTTAGAGATTATTCCCAGTTCGTAAAACTCCGCCTTACCCTGCTTGTTGTTTTCGGCGCGGTGATCGGTTTTGTGATCGGTTCGAAGGATGTTAACTACAGCCAGATGCTCATGCTCATCGCGGG
>JANWJV010000075.1 GCA_025451785.1 Bacteroidia bacterium
CCTTGTTCTAACCTTGATATCATAAAGCGGCTTATCCGTAACCTCATCCAGAGCTACGATAAGCTGGGTTACCCCGATAAATGCAACGAGCTGAAGCTGCTTCTAGAGGTTTTGAAGTAAATTGCCCAATAATCAATATTCATTAATCAATAATCATTGTTCAATTGCTTGGATTAAAACTCCCTACAGACCCAAGGTGGGTCAACATCGCTGAAAAGAACATCAGCGATATCCTTACCGATCATGCTTTCTGCGAGCAAAAGGCCTGCTCTAATGCCATTAGCATTATTGTGTTGTTTCCTGAGCTTAGCGGTATGGTAAAAGAGCTGATGCAGATCGCCCAGGAGGAGTTGGATCACTTTAAACAGGTGCATGATAAATTGACAGAGCGCGGTTTTGTAATGGGGCGTGAGCGGAAAGATGAATACGTAAACGAACTTTATTCATTCGTTCGCAAAGGACACGTGCGCGACATCATGTTGGTGGACCGGCTTCTTTTTTCGGCTATGATCGAGGCTCGTAGCTGTGAGCGATTCAAGATACTTTCGGAGAACATTAAGGACCCTGACCTGGCAGCATTCTATCACGAGCTCATGATCAGCGAGGCAGGGCACTATACTACCTTCCTGAAATTAGCCAAGGAAAACGCCAAGGGCCAGGATGTGGATAAGCGCTGGCAGGAGTTCCTGGATTTTGAAGGGAAGATCATAGAGAAGTACGGGAAGAAGCAAACCATGCACGGCTGATCTACCAATTACTAATACAATAACTAATATACTTATCCTTACTTCTAATTGGTAATGGATTAGTAATTAGTAGATAACTTTCCTTTCCACTCCTCCGGTACGGGTATCGTTATGTTTTTCTCGTAGTCAAAACACACCACCACGCTAACGCCTTTAGCCACTTCAATGTCCTTTCCATTCTCGGTTTTCACAATGGTATGTGTAAGGTCAAAGCTCTTATTGCCAATGCGGCTGCAGGTGGTCAGTACGCTAACCTTGTCTTCGAGGAGGATCGGAACGATATAATCAATAACCACTTTCGCAAGGATCACGCCTTGTTTGGTCCAGTCGATCTTTACTGCCACCACATCCTCGAAATACATCATGCGGGCCAGTTCCAGGTAAGTGGCATGGTTGGCATTGTTCACGTGGCCCATTTTGTCCACGTCCTTGAAGCGTATTTGTATCGGTGTTCTATGCATCCAGTTTCTCGTATACCGAATTATTGCTTTTAAACTCCGGCACTATCGACTTCATCTTCTTTACGATCTCCATATTGTTCTGCCTGCCAAACATCCCGATAAGATCATTGATCTCACCTGAAATGCCATTGAAGTCATATTCCTTCACCTTGGCGATCATGATCTGGCTGTGGTGGGTAGGGGTGGTGTTTTCGGCCGAGTTGAGCAGTTCTTCATAGAGCTTTTCACCAGGACGCAGTCCTGTATGCACGATCTGTATATCGCGGCCCAGCTTAAGTCCCGAAAGCTGTATCATCTTCTCCGCTAGGTCGGCGATCCTTACCGATTTGCCCATGTCGAAGATGAAGATCTCTCCGCCCTTGCCCATAGCGCCCGCCTCCAATACCAATTGGCAGGCTTCGGGTATCGTCATGAAGTAACGGGTAATATCAGGATGGGTGATCGTTACCGGTCCGCCTTTTTCTATCTGTTCTCTAAAGCGCGGGATCACTGATCCGCTGGAGCCTAATACGTTGCCAAAACGGGTAGTGATAAAACGGGTCTTTACGGTCTTGCCCAGGGCCTGCGCGTAGATCTCTGCAATGCGCTTTGAAGCTCCCATTATGTTGCTGGGATTCACGGCTTTATCTGTCGATATCATAACAAACCGTTCAATAGCATGTTCTACCGAAAGATCGGCGATCACCTTGGTGCCTAAAACGTTTGTCAAAATGGATTCTGAAGGGTTGTTCTCCATCATCGGCACATGCTTATAGGCCGCCGCGTGATATACCAATTGAGGTTTGAAAGTGCGGAACAGGTTATCCATACGTTCCCTGTTACGTACATCGCCTATCACGATCTCGCAGGAGCGCAGGCTGAACTTGTCCTTCAGCTCCATTTCCATATCGTACAAAGGCGATTCGGCCTGGTCGAGCAGGATAAGCTGTGAAGGATTGTATCTGGCAACCTGCCTTACTATCTCGCTGCCAATAGAGCCAGCGGCGCCTGTTACCAACACCACTTTGTCCTTTATCTGAGATCGGATGTTCTCTTCGTCGAGCTTAATGGGCGGGCGCTGCAACAGGTCTTCGATCTTAACCTTCTTGATCTGCCGGAAGCTCAGCTCCCCGTTTATCCAACTGCTAACTGGCGGTACGTTCAATATGCGGGTATTGAACTTCAAACAGGTATCAACGATGTTCTGCTTGCGTTCGGCAGGCAGGTTTTGTACGGATATGATGACATGCGCCACATCATTGGCCCGCAGCAGTTCCTCCAGCATCTCGAACTTATAGATATTCACACCCTCTAAGCTTTTGCCGGCCTTGGTCTTATCATCATCAATAAAAGCGATTACATCGTATTTGGTTCCCGCGTCGCGGTCTAAAGTGCGCTTGGTGATGATGCCCGATTCTCCAGCTCCGAAAATGATCACGCTGGTCTTTTCCCTTCCGGGATTCTTTAGTTCGAAATAAAGTGCCTTGAACATAACCCGCAGGCTGATCATCAAAAAGGTGGTGGCCAGGTAATCTATAAGCACGATGGTGGTAGGCACCAGGTAAAGCGGATTGTGCAGGATCTCTGTGTTGAAGAAGTTGGCGGCAAGTATAAAGGCGCTGCCCAGTGTAACAACGATGAATATTCTTGCCGAATCCTTAGAGCTGGTATAGCGAACAATACCCGCATAGGTCTTCGAAAGCCAGAAACTAAGGGCCCGTATACCCAACGCGAAAGGAAACGCAATGTAGAAACGCTCTACTTCTGCCTGGGGAATGGTAAAGTTGAAGCGTAAAAGGTAGGCGAGCAGTAGGGAGGAAACGCAGATGCCGATGTCGATGGAAAAAATGATCCACCGGGGTGTGTTTCGCTCGAAGATCTTCATGGCCTGCAAAGATAGCCTAAAATCCTACTTTTGCGTTGAACAAGAGTATGCCTAAAATACTTTTCATCGCCGCTCATCGTCCGGGGCGCTCTCCCAGCCAGCGCTTTCGCTTCGAACAATACCTCAGCTATTTCGAAAGCCAGGGTTATCGTTGTGAGCTTTCATGGCTTATCTCCGAAGCGGATGATAAAGTGCTTTATAGTCCCGGGAAGCTCTTCGCCAAGCTCCGGCTCTTTCTTTCAAGCATAAGCAAACGTTCTATGGATGTTCGGCGCGCCAAAGACTACGACGTGGTGTTCGTGCAACGCGAGGCCTTCATGACAGGCTCTTACCGCTATGAGAAGCGCATCAGCAAAAGCGGCGCTAAGCTTGTTTTCGATTTCGATGATGCCCTTTGGCTCCTCGATACCTCTGACGCAAATAAAAAGCTCGATTGGCTCAAGGACCCTGGAAAAACAGCAAAGATCATTGCGGTTTCTCATGCGGTGATCGCTGGCAACGAATACCTGGCGACTTACGCGCGAAAACACAATAAGAACGTTGTTGTTATTCCTACTACCATCGATACATCGGTCCACAAGAAAACACCTTCCGATAAAAAGGATGGGCGTATCTGTATCGGCTGGACGGGCAGCATCACAACAATCAAACATTTTGAATACGCTGTACCTTTTCTTCTTGAACTGAAGAAAAAATACGGCGATAAGATCTATTTCAAAGTGATCGGCGATGATACTTACCGTAACGAAGCATTAGGCATTAAAGGCCATGCCTGGAAAGGAGATACAGAAGTGAAAGACCTTAGCGAGATCGACATTGGCATTATGCCTTTGCCCGATGATAAATGGGCAAAAGGTAAATGCGGCCTCAAAGGCCTTTCGTATATGGCTATGGAGATACCTGCGGTAATGTCGCCGGTTGGTGTGAACGCCGAGATCATTGCTGAAGGCAGGAATGGCTTCTTGGCCTCCACCAATGCTGATTGGGTAGAGAAGATATCGAAGCTCATAGACGATGCCGCTCTAAGGCAACGCATCGGTGCCGAAGCAAGAAAGACCGTGGAAGAGAGGTACTCATTGAACTCCCAGAAGGAAAAGTACCTCGACTGCTTCCGGAAATTGTTAAGCGAATAATTTTACATTTGCACTTAAATCCTAAATCCTAAATCCTAATTCCTAATTCCTAATGGAAACCCTCACCACCCTTAAGAACACCGCCCTCACCAATAAGCACATTTCGCTTGGCGCCAAAATGGTGCCCTTTGCCGGCTACAATATGCCTGTGTCATACACAGGCCTTAACGAAGAGCATCTCACCGTAAGGAACGGTGTAGGGGTGTTTGATGTTTCACACATGGGTGAGTTCAGGCTCCGCGGCCCTAAAGCGCTCGATCTTATACAGCGCGTTACTTCTAACGATGCCTCCAAATTGGGTGATGGCAAGGTGCAGTATTCCTGCCTTCCCAATGAAAAAGGAGGCATTATTGACGACCTGCTGGTATATCGCTACAATGAAGGCGAGTATTACCTGGTGGTGAATGCCTCCAACATCGAGAAGGATTGGAACTGGATAGAGAAGCACAATACCGAAGGAGTGGACATGAAGAACGTTTCTGAAGTAATGAGCCTGCTGGCCGTACAAGGTCCCCAGGCGATGGCTACCCTTCAAAAACTTACGGAGGTTGACCTTTCCAAGATGGAATACTACACCTTCACAGTAGATACCATGGCAGGAGTGGAGCATGTGATCATTTCCAATACTGGCTATACAGGAGCGGGAGGTTTTGAGATATACGTGAACAACGACAAGGCGGAACATATGTGGGACGCCATTTTTGAGGCGGGAAAAGAGTTCGGAATAAAACCGATCGGCCTTGGAGCACGCGATACCCTGAGGCTCGAAATGGGATTCTGTCTCTACGGAAACGACATTGATGATACTACATCTCCTTTGGAAGCTGGCCTTGGCTGGATCACCAAGTTTACCAAGGTGTTTACCAACTCCAAGTCGCTCATGGAACAAAAGGAAAAAGGTGTAGCGAAGAAGCTGGTGGGTTTTGAAATGATCGAACGCGGCATTCCCCGTCACGATTACGAGATCGCCGATGCTTCCGGTAATGTGATCGGCAAAGTAACTTCGGGCACACAGTCGCCCTCCCTTCAAAAGGGCATAGGTATGGGTTATGTGAAGACCGAGTTTTCCAAGGCTGATACTGAGATCTTCGTGAAGATCCGCGACAAGGCGCTGAAAGCGAAAGTGGTGAAGGTACCTTTCCTGAAAAAATAAGTATGAGCGAAGGGGCATCAGGAAATCAGAAAATAGAAGTTTGTTTTACCCCCGGCAATTACCCCATCTATAAAGCCGATGACGCCATTGTGGTGATCATCGATATCCTGCGTGCCACTTCCGCTATTTGCGCTGCCTTTGAACATGGGGCAGAAAAGATCATACCCGTGGCTACTGTTGCAGAAGCTACGGAGTATAAAAAGAAAGGCTTCCTCGTAGGAGCCGAGCGCAACGGTCTGCAGCTCGAAGGTTTTGATTTTGGTAATTCCCCTCTCAGTTATATCAATGGCAATATAAAAGGCGCCACCATCGTGCTTACCACTACCAATGGTACACAGGCCATTGATGTATCGAAAGACGCTTACAAAGTGGTGATCGGCTCTTTCCTTAACATCACTGCCTTGCGCGATTGGCTCATTAAAGAAGACCGTCGAGTGCTTTTGCTTTGCTCTGGCTGGAAAGACCGCTTTAACCTCGAGGATGCTATGTTCGCCGGGGCCTTGGTAGACCAGTTGAGCACTAATCCCGGTTTCGATGACCTTGGTGACTCGGCCCTCGCCGCGAAATATCTATTCCAAACGGGCTTCAAGAATCCCTACCGTTTCCTCGCCAACTCCTCACACAAGGAGCGTCTTGCCAAGCTCGGTCTTAAGGACGATATCAAATACTGTCTCCAGGTCGATAAGACCAGCGTCATCCCCATCCTGCGCGATGGCGCTCTGGTAAAGATGTAAGGGATAATATTCGCTTATCCGCTAATTCGCTCATTCACTCATTATCTTTGTTCCGTGAAAAAGACGGTTCTGATAATGATCGGGTTGTTCTTCGTACCGTATGGTGCAAAGCCCTGGGGTTTCTTCGCCCATCGCCACATCAACCGCATGGCGGTATTCTCATTGCCTCCTGCCATGGTGGGGTTTTATAAGAAGCACATCGAGTACATTACCGATCATGCCGTTGACCCCGACAAGCGCCGCTGCTGTGACCCGGAAGAAGCGGCCAGGCATTATATAGACCTCGATCATTATAATGCCGAACAGGTGCTGCCCAAGCGCTGGGACCAGGCAGTGGTACTTCATACAGAAGACAGCCTCCAGGCTTATGGTATCTTGCCCTGGAACCTTCAAAGAGTATTCTGGCGTTTAACAGAAGCTTTCAAAAGACAAGATGTGGATGCCATTTTGCGTTACTCATCTGACATAGGCCATTACCTGGCCGATGCACACGTGCCTTTACATACTACGGAGAACTATAACGGACAATTAACCGGGCAGAAAGGCATCCATGCCTTTTGGGAATCACGTTTGCCGGAACTTTTTTCTGGAGACTATGATTACCTGGTTGGGAGAGCTATCTATTTCGATGATCCTGCTGAAATGGTATGGAAGGCAGTAAGGGAAAGTTTTGCGGCTAAAGATTCGGTGTTGCTGTTGGAGGCGGAGCTGACAAAGCAATTTCCCACCGACCGCAAATACAGCATGGGGCAAAAAGGAAATAAGAGCGCTGCTGTTTATTCCGAAGAATATTCAGCGGCTTATAGCAAAAAGCTAAACGGAATGGTAGAACGTCGTATGAAGGCCTCCATCATCACCATCGCTTCTTTTTGGTATAGCGCCTGGGTGAATGCCGGTCAGCCCGATCTTCAGCGAATGGAGCTCAAGGAGGTTTCGGATTCGCTCAAGAAAGCCAATGAGGCTGAATTGGAGAAATGGAAGAATATGAAGATCAGTAACGACAGGGAGGAGTAGATGATTTTTGATTGTGGATTTTTGATTTTAGATTTGTGATGTGCGTAGGTTTCTGAAGTATTTCTTGATCTCTCTGACACTGCTGATAGTTGTCTATCTCGTCTTCTTTAGCTCCCGTTATCCACTTAAGTACATCGTTCACTCCATCAATGTTGGCGATTCACTCGACTCATTTAACGATGTGGTGGTTTATAACAACGGTACGCAGTACGCGAAGAGTCACGGCAAGCATTACGCGAAGGACAGCGCTTATTATTACGGTAAAAAGTGGCAGTGCGTGGAATTCATAAAACGTTATTATTACGACCACTACAATTATAAATTCCCCGATGGTTCAGGACACGCTAAGGATTTCTTCAACAAGGACCTTGACGGTGGTGCTCTCAATAAACGCCGGGGTCTTTTGCAATACAGGAACGCTGGCAATGTGGCTCCCAAAGTAGGAGATATCCTGGTGTTCGACGGAAGCTTTGGCCATGTGGCCATTGTTACGAAAGTGGAGGAGGAGAGCCTCGAGGTGATCCAGCAAAACATCTATATGCGTCCCCGCCAGGAGTTCTCGCTCAAAAAGGAAAAAGGTGATTACTTTGTTGGGCTGGGCGATAAAGAACCCCTTGGCTGGCTGCGCCTTGCAGCTTCTTCTCAATGAAACAAAAGATCTCCGCAGCGCTAATTGCCTTTTGCCTGTTTGCCCTTTGCCTGTTTCTCATTGGCTGGCTATCGGACTCACCAAGGAGCATCGTCACACCGGCTAACCGCGCCAGCACCGCTGCCATTGCCATTCGCGACAATGTAATTCCCTTTCAGAAGTTCGGAACGCGTCTCTTTACATTGCCCTATCTTGAAAAGTGTTACAACGAGGTAAGTTATTTCACTCAAAGCGGCCGCCTCGATAAGAAAGAAGAGTTCATCGCTGCCCTCGATTCCTTGCTGGGCAAATACAAGAGCGTCGATATTTTCCTTCTTGCCCATGCGAACTCTTATCACCGATGGCTGAACGATCTCCCGGAAGCGAAACGGGAACACATCCGCTTGGTATACAATACCGGCTGCGGCAGCAGCAGTCAATGTGCCGACTGGCTTACGCTGGGCGCAAAGGCCTACGTGGGTCATCCGGGCGAACAAAGTATTTCGCCCGTGTTCTATTTTTTCTTTTTGAGAAGATGGTCGGCAGGAGAGAAGTTGCAGGATGTGATCAGGGAAAGCAATGAACTTATGCTCTCAAAGATGAACCGCATCGGTAACCTGAGCTTCGGCTTGTTATGTCCTGAAACGCAGGATATTATTGACTCGCAAGCCATTTGTTTTGGTGATAGCACGCTAAGTATTGACAATTGAATCAATGAACTGGCTAACCGACAAACATCTCCTTCTATTAAGCATTGCCTTCGGAATCATACCGGCGGTGCTCATCGCTTTCGTTTGTCAAGCCATTTATTCCTGGGACGTTATCAGTGAAGCCTCTTTACATTCTTTCTCTTTCTCCGCGCTCTTTCTAGAGGGTGTTTGCGGCACGGCGGTTTCTCTTCTGTATGTATATCGCCTGGCCTTACAGAACAGATTTATAAGGATAATAGTTATCGGCTTCCCCTGCATGCTGCTCAATGTCATTTTCCTCTACGCACTGCTGCTTTTCATCCCTCTGCTTTAAGCTTTGCCCGGAATTTTTCATCCAAACTCCATTATCCGTTAATCATCATCCATTATCCATTTCTTTCTACCTTTATCCTTTGTTTTTATGAAAAGGAACATACCATTTCTTCTTTTATTTTTTCTTTCCCTTTTACCGGGGAGAACAGTCCTTTCCCAGGAGCTGCGTTTCTTCCATATCACCGCCGAACAAGGTCTATCCGAAGCGGTGGTAAACTGCATTATTGAAGACAGCAAGGGTTTTATGTGGTTCGGTACCCAGGATGGCCTCAATCGTTACGATGGCTATGGGATGAAGGTGTTCAAGAACAATCCCGACAATACCAATTCGCTTTCCAACAATAATATCTATTCACTGTTCGAAGATAAGAGTGGTATTATATGGATAGGCAGCAACGGTGGCGGTCTCGATGCGTTTAATCCGAAGACAAACTCATTTACACACTACCTGGGAACAGCTGGTGATCCGGGTTCATTAAGCAACAACAATGTAAGGGCTATTGTTGAAGATGAGAATGGGATCCTGTGGCTGGGCACTGAAGGCGGGCTTAACGCTTTTGATATGAAAACAGGTAAGTTCAAAAGGTACGTTCACAAGGAAGGCGATCCCCAGAGCATATCTGATGATTTTATCTGGTGTATCGAAAAAGATAAAAAAGGCAACTTATGGGTAGGCACACAAAGCGGTGGGCTTAATTACTTCGACAGGAGCACAAGTAAGTTCAAAAGTTATGTGGAGTATGATGAAAAGGGTATAATAAAATATCTCAATAGCAATAAAACACGTGCCCTTCATCTTACCAGGGATGGATTGCTTTGGGTAGGCTCTTATGGCGGTGGCCTTGGGGTCTTCAATCCCAATACAGGAAAATACATGGGTTTTTATTGCCAGGATGAAAAGGCGCTAAACTCATTGAGCGATAATCGCATTACCAGCATTGTTGAAGATGAGAACGGGGTGCTTTGGATCGGCACCTTTTATAGCGGCCTTAACGAGTTCGACCGCCTCACCAATACCTTCATCAATCATTCGCATAACGAGAAGAACGTGAATGGCCTCAACAATAACGACATCCGCAGCCTCTATTATGACAAGGAAGGAACTATTTGGGTAGGCACGCAGATCGGCGGCGTGAACGTTCACTTTGCGGCCTCCAGTAAGTTCAAGCATTATAAAAAGGCGGAAAGCACAGACAATACTTTTAAGAACAATACGATCCTGGCGTTGATGCAAGACAGGGACGAAGTGCTTTGGATAGGCACGAATGGCGGCGGCCTTTCTTCCTGCGACCGCAAGCGGAATATTTATACCCAGTACCCCGCACTTTCTACAGCCACCAACAATGCGGTGCTTTCGCTCTATGAAGATTCAGAGGGTATTCTCTGGGTAGGTACTTGGGGAAGCGGACTTAATTCATACGATAAAAAAACAGGTAAATGTACTGTACATTCCGGCTTGAGCCGCTTCAATAACAACGGCACAGGTACCATACTTTGTATCATCGAAGATAAAAGCGGACTGATCTGGATCGGAACCTATGGGGCAGGCTTGCTTTCGTATGATAAAAAAACGAACACCTTTTCTGACTATACAACTGCTGACGGCCTAGGTAACAACAATATTTATGGTTTAATGGAAGATAAAGAGGGCAATCTTTGGATAGGAACTGATGGAGGGGGGCTCGCGAAAAGAGATGCGAAGAGCGGTGCTTTTAAGCTATACCAGAAATCAGAAAACAAGACCAGTCTGTCTTCCAACTCTGTGTATTGCATTCACCAGGATAAGGCAGGTACGATATGGGCAGGCACACAGAATGGCCTCAATAGAATGGATGCCTCGGGAAATTTCAATGCTTATTACGAGAGGGATGGCCTTCCCAATAACAATATCTACTGCATTCTTGAAGACAAGCAGGGGCATTTTTGGATGAGCACCAACAAAGGTGTTTGCCGCTTTGATCCCTTGGCAGATAATACTGACGGCAAGGCCTTTCATAGTTATGATGAAAGCGATGGCTTGCAAGGGATCGAGTTCAATCAGGGAGCCTACTTCCAAAACAAAACTACAGGTGAGATATTCTTGGGAGGCGTGAATGGGTTCAACACCTTTTTTCCCGAGAAGATCACGGGCAATACGCACATCCCTCCTGTATACATTACTTCCTTTAAGAAATTTGGTAAGGAATCGGTGCTCGACACCACCATTTCCGACAAGCACCGCATTGAGCTCTCATGGAAGGATAACTTTTTCTCTTTCGAGTTCGTAGGGCTGGATTTTTTGATGCCTTCCAAGAACAAGTATTCATACAAGCTTGAAGGTGTGGATGAAGATTGGTCGCCGCCAAGCACAATACGTTATGCCAATTATACTCAGGTAGAAGGCGGTGAATATATTTTCCGCGTGAGGGCAAGTAATAGTGATGGTGTATGGAACGAGACCGGGGCTGTGCTGCACATAACCATCATACCTCCTTTCTGGAAAACGAAATGGTTCTATACCCTTTGTATTCTCGTCACGCTGGGTGGGATCTTTGCGTTTGTCCGTTTCCGGACCGCGAGCATTAAGCGCGAGAACAGGGTGCTGGAAGCCAAGGTAGAGGAGAGGACCAAAGAGCTTGCGGAAAAGAACCGCGACATCACCAGCAGTATCCAGTACGCCAAGAGGATCCAGGAAGCGATACTTCCGCCTACCGAGGAGATATTCAAACATTTTCCTGATGCCTTTATCCTGTACAAACCTAAAGACATTGTAAGCGGCGACTTCTATTGGTTCGGTATGAAAGAAGGCAAGAGGATCATTGCCGCGGTTGACTGTACCGGCCACGGTGTTCCTGGTGCCTTCATGAGCATGATCGGTCATAATCTCTTTAACCAGATCGTGAACGAGAATGGGATCACAAGCCCAGGCAAGATACTCGACAGCCTTCACCAGGGCGTACAGTCTGCCCTCAAGCAAGGCACCAGCAGTATTGATACTAGCGATGGCATGGATGTGGTGGTATGTTCGTATGACCCGGTAACGAATGAATTGGAATACGCCGGCGCCTATCGTCCGCTATTTGTAATTAATGATCAGAACGTGGAGAAGATAGATGCTGACAAATTCCCCATTGGCGGTTCCAAGTTCGATATGGGCAGGAATTTTACGAACCATACCCGTAAGATGAACAAAGGTGACACCATTTATATGTTCTCCGATGGATATGCCGACCAGTTTGGCGGTGATAAAGGCAAGAAGTTTATGGTGAAGCGCTTCAATGACCTGCTGCTTTCAATACAGGATAAACCCATGAAGGACCAGGGTCCGCTCCTCGACCAAAGCATTGAAGCCTGGAAGGGCGCGTATATGCAGGTCGACGACATCCTTGTAATTGGAATTAGATTTTGACACTTGCCGTTCATCTTTCTAAGGCTTCCGCTCAACCTTCCATTTCAACCACCTTTAAAGCCCCTGCCACCTTTTTATATTAATTTCCGTATATTTGCTCGTCATTAAACCTTTTCGATACTGACAAGTCTTAACGACATCATAAAACAAACGCCCATGAAAAAACAGGTACTTACCATCTCCCTTTTTATTTCGGCAATCGCCCTTATGCTCAACTCCTGCAAAAAGACTGAAGTTGACACGGAGACCCAATCAGCTACAGATAACAGCATTTGTGAAGCGGAATTCAACCAGATCGCACCCATGGTGGATGGCTTCGCTATCAAAGACCAGGGAGTGAAGAAAATGCAAAGCACTTGTTATACCATAACTGTAACAGGCGATACAACTACCTGGAGCTCTACCAATCCTCCCACCATGACCATCGACTTTGGTGTTACCGGATGCGTAGGTAACGATGGTAAGACCCGTAAGGGACAGGTGATCGCTAAGTTCTATAAGCCCTGGCATCCTGATACCCTGGGTACCGACGTACTTACGATCGACCTTCAGAACTACTATGTTAACTCGATCCATTACGAAGGTATGATGAAGATCAGCAAGCCCGCCAGGTTCGAGCTCAAGACCCAAATGACCAATGGCAAATGTACCGGCGTGAACAATAACTGGGTACTCGAATGGGCTTCTACCCGTACCATGAAACTGGTAATTGGCGGTGGTGACACTGACGAAACCAATGACGTATATGAACTGAGTGGTGATGCCAATGGCGTGAACCGCAATGGCAAGAAATATGACATCAAAGTTAAACAGCCCCTTGTTAAGAAGTTTAACTGTCCCTACATTGAATCAGGCATTGTTGAGATCACCCCTGAGGGCCTCGCTACCCGTACCGTCGATTATGGCACGGGCGGCTGCGATAACAAGGCCAAGCTCACCATCAACGGCAACACATTCGATTTTACCCTCAAATAACCCTTAAAGGGTACCTTGTTACAGCCCTGTAGCACCCGCTGCAGGGCCTTTTTTTGCTTAAAAAATTAAAATTTAAGGTATTTGTATGTCTAAAGTAATTTTTATATTTGCTTTCGCTTAAAAAGCAGAGGATGTTAGACATTTATGATTTCTACGATAAAATGGAGCGTAATAATATTATGCTGTCATTTAAGGGCGATATCACTTCCGAACTGCTTACGTCTATACTGCAGATCATGGAGTCCAAACTGGACAACCTGCAAGAGGAGCCAAAAATAAAAAAGAAGGTATATAACGTGCTGGTGGAGTGCCTTCAGAACCTTTACCACCATATGGACGATATGATGATGGATACCAACGACCGCGTTCGTTCGGCCATTTTTATGATCGGCAAGGTGGATGGACAATATAACATTATCACAGGCAACTACATCAAGGCTGATGGAGTGACCCCGCTTAAGAGCAGGCTCGACGAGATCAATAAGCTGAGCAAAGAAGAGCTGAAAGACTATTATAAAGCTGTGCTTAACAACGGCGAGATGTCAGTAAAAGGCGGAGGCGGTCTCGGTATGATCGACATCGCCCGCAAGACCGGCCAGAAGCTGAACTATAATTTTATGAATGTTGATGACAAATACTCATTCTTTAGCCTGAACATTAAAATCGCACAATAAACAACCTAAAATAAACAGTATGGAAACAATTTCAATTGAAGGTACTCCCAAGACGCCCACCATCAATTTTGACATGGAGAAAGGTTTTCTGGAGATCAAAGGACGCTCGATCCCTGAAAACTCTATCGAATTCTATAAGCCTCTTGTTGACTGGCTCGACAAGTATGCCTCCAAACCTAAGGCGAGCACGAACGTGAACATTCAGCTCGAGTATTTTAACACGAGCTCTTCCAAATGTATCCTGGACGTGTTCAAGAAGCTGGAGTTCATCCACAAGAACGGCAGCGAGATCGTGATCAACTGGTATTACGAAGAAGATGATGAGGATATGCTGGAAGCCGGTGAGGACTACCAGGCGATCATCAATGTACCCTTCAAAATGGTTGAGGTACAAGAGTAAAGTTTAGCACCCCATACTGCTAATATAAAAGGGCACCCATTGGGTGCCCTTCTTATTTGCCTCAAGCCTCGTCATCCTGAGCCTGCCGAAGGAGGGTGCCCTTCTTATTGCTTATACTTAAGTGTCTTTTGCCTACTGCCTACTGCCTACTGGTTTACGCCCTCTTCTTGCCGATCCTGCTGAACAGTTCCTCCAGCAGGTTGATGAACTTCTTCAGTACATCAAAGTACAGGGTGATGGCCATTACGAGCGACATGGCCCAGATCACAAAGATGTTCACCCAGAAGGTGTCGAAATAGGTTCCGAAGATCTTCTTCTGCGCGGCGAAGAAATGCGCCCTGCCAAGGTCGTAGCTCACCGGGTCGTAGAACACCGGGTCGGCACGCTGAATAAGCTCACCGTCCTTCTCCAGGATCTTGTCGAGCTCATTATGGTTGCGCACCAGGTCCGAAAGGCTTTCGTTCTCGTAATCGTTCTTCTCCTTGATAAAGGCCTCCTTCTCTTCGTTGCTCTCGTTCCTCGACGATACGATCTTATCTTTCGCGTTGCTGGCGTTATTGTACTTCTTAATGTAATAGCTGTTAAGATCGGTCAGGTAATCCCTTATCTTATTGGCAAGGCTCGCGCTGAACTTACCGGCAGCAAGACTGTCGAGATCGCCGAACTTCACCACCTTCACCAGGCTGGTCTCTTTCTTCAGTTCGCTTTCCATGAGCTTCAGGTCTGCCTTAACCTCTTCCTGCGCGTTCTTGTCGCTCAGGTTGGTCTCGCACTTGTCTACCTTGGCCCTCAGTTTGGGTATCCAATAGTTCTTCTTGAAGTCGGATATGCTCATATCCTTATCGTACTTAAAGAAGTTCTTTTCGTATTTGTTGTTCTTGAACTGGTTGATGGCCAGCGCCTCGAATGCCCAGCGGGAAGCCATGATCTCGCCGGCGAACGGAACGGTGTTCTGCGAGGTGATGGCAGGGTTCAGCTTATCGAACTTCACAATAACACCGCTGAGCAGCAGCTGGGGAATGATAAGGAAGGGGATAAGGATATAAATGGTAACGGCCGAATTGAAGCTCGCTGAAATATTAAGGCCTAGCATGTTTGCGAAGCAAGAGGTGGTAAACAGCACCAGCCAGTAATCCAGCATCATGCCCTTGATCTCAAGCACCCAGTTGCCGATAAGGCAGAACATAATGGTTTGGATGGCAGAGAGCACGAACATGATCGTGATCTTGGAAAGCAGGTAGCTGCTGCGGCTCAGGTTAAGGAACGATTCCCTTTTCAGGATCTTCCTGTCGCGGATGATCTCCTCGGCGCTTACAGTAAGGCCGATGAAGAGCGCCACCACCACCGACATGAACAGGTAGGCCGGCATGTTCTCGTTCTCACGGAAGATATAACCCGTTTTGTTAGAGATGTCTGTATTGTAGAACTTCACCAGGTAACTGAGGATGAAGGCCAGCAAAGGCGCTTCAATAAGGTTGATGCTGAGGTATTGTTTGTTGGTAAGCTTCGAAAGCACGTCGCGGGTGATAAACACTTTGAACTGCTTCAGCTTATTGGGGATCCGGAAGGTGCTTTCAGGGATATCGCCGGTAGTGACGTTGGCGTCCACCTTGGGCTCTATTACTTCCTTGTAATGCTTGTTCCACTCAGCAGGGGATATCTTCCTGTTAAGAGTAAGGTTACCGTATTCGTCCAGTACCTTCGACTCAATGATATTGAATATCTGTTCGGGATTTACGTTACCGCACTCATGACACTCGCTTTGGTCGCTGTTGATATGGTTAACGATCTTCTTGAAATAGATAACCGCGTCAACGGGGTTGCCGTAATAGATCGGGTAACCGCCCACGTCGAGGATCATCAGCTTGTCGAACATCTTAAAGATCTCCGACGAAGGCTGGTGGATCACCACGAACACGAGCTTGCCTTTCAGGGCCAGTTCCTTCAACAGGTCCATGATGTTTTCTGAGTCCCTCGACGAAAGGCCCGAAGTAGGTTCGTCAACGAACAGTACCTGCGGCTCACGGATAAGTTCCAGGGCGATGTTCAAACGTTTACGCTGTCCGCCCGAAATGGTCTTTTCCAGGGGGCTGCCCACCTTCAGGTCGCGGGTCTCCAAAAGGCCGATGCTGGTAAGCACCTCCAGCACCAAGGTGGTGATGGCCTCATCCTTCAGGTTGCCGAAACAAAGTTTGGCGTTATAAAAAAGATTCTGAAATACCGTAAGTTCTTCGATCAGCAGGTCGTCCTGCGATACGTGGCCGATCACACCCTCTATCTGGTCCTTCTGGGTATGGATGTTCTTGCCATTGATGAGAATTGCGCCTCCGCTTGGAACCTCATTGCTGTTAAGTACGTTCAGCAGCGTTGATTTACCAGCGCCTGAGCCGCCCATGATGCCGATAAGCCTGCCGGAGTCCTCCGAAAAGTTGATGTCCCTTAATCCCAGCTTGCCACCCTTGAACTTGTACTCCACGTTCTTCACTACCAGAGAGATCTTTGATTTCCCTTTGTCGCTCATGAAGGTGCCGATGATATCGCTGTAATAGATCGGTTTTACCTTGGAGCTGCGGATGGAAGAGCCCTCGGTGAGGATGTAAACCTTACGGGGTGTGATGATCTGTCCGTTCAGCAGCAATTCGCTGGTGCCGAAGTACTGGATCACGTACATGGTCACGCTCGGGATGTGCAGCACCCGCATCTGGCCGGTGATGTTCTCCGAGTAAATGTGTTTTGTTTGTGTATAGGGATTGCTGGGGCTGTTGTCAACCACCAGTATCCTGTTCGATTCAGGGACCTTGGTCTCTGAATCCTGGATGAACTCCTTGCAAAGATGGAATTCCTCGTTGTCAATGTTAAAGGTTTCCGCCACCGTTTGCACGAACTCCAGCTCCTGCTCAGAGATCTCGTTGCTGGAATGGATGAACTCCAGCAGACGCACCAACACTACTGCCTTCTGCTTTTGTGTAAGTTCCGAGTTGATCTGGGTACAGATCTTCAGCACCTTTACCGAGTTGAGGGAGGTTCTCTTCTGAGAGCCGTCCTTTTTCTTGGAAGTTTGGTGGTGGACCTCCAGGAATTCGTCAAATATCTTGAGGTATTGCTCAACAAGTTCTTCGTTAAGCAGCCCGCGGAGGAAGGTTTGCACAATGCCCCTGCTCGAGCTGGTAACGCCATCTACCTTCGCGATGATAGCGAAGAGCTGCATAAGGGCCTTTAATATCCGCTCACTCATGGGGTGGGTGTTCCTTCTTCTTTAGTTTTTTTGCTGAAAAAAAAAGCATTAGTACTGGAGTATAATGCTTTTTCGCACAAATGATCTCCGTTCTTATTGTTTGAAGCCTATAAGGACCACCGCACATCCGCCGGTGCCGCTGTTGTCGCCCTTCAGCTGCGCTTCTATCACGCAATCAAGCGTTGAAATGATCTTGAAGTCCCAGTAGGGTGCATTCTTATAGTCCGAATTCGTGAAAAGCAGGTTACGGGGGTTCTCGTTGTCGTATACCCTGAAGATCAGGTTGCCGTCGGTAAGGCCATTGCAGGCTGCGATCCTGTAAGTGGTACCGCCATAGAAAGTAGCATGGAACTCAGCGGTCTCCTCAGTGCTCAGCAGCAGTGCGCGGTATTGCTGCCCGTCGGAAATGAACTGGGAAGTGAGGTGTTTGGCGCAGGTAGTGGCAACGGTGTCGCACTGTGCCTGTGCCTGGTTGGTCATTACCAGCCCGCAAACGATGAACAGTAAATTGAAAAGTCCTTTTTTCATAATGCTATGATTATCCAACGATTTGGTTACGAATATTTCTGATTTTCTCTGTAATGGAATTGATCTGCTCTTCGCTGATCTTCACTTCGCTCTTGCTGTTCACAGTGGTGAGTTGTTTCTCAGGCTCCACGGTGGGTTTCTCGTAAGAGTATTTGAACTCTACACCGTCAAATACCGTTTGAAGGTCCTTCAGATTGTCGATAAGCTCAGTGTACTCAGGCTGGCTGTAATAGGGGGTAAGCAGTTTGATGAGGCTGGTAAGCGAGCTCTTTTGTTCCGCTATCCTGCGCTTCACATCGTCATTGGGCTTCATTTTGTAAACTCCTGTAGCGAAGTTGAGACTTTCGATCCATCCGCCGGCAAGTACCAGGCCGCTTACGTCGTTGCGTTCGTTGTTCTTCAGGTAGGCATCACTAGCCCTGTAAGCCACTGAAACCAAGCCAAGCAGCGAATCCTGTACGCCAAGGTTCTTCTGGAAACGATCGAGAAGATTCTTATCGAACGCGCCGGTAATACCCAGCTCGTCAGCAAGCTTCCTTACCGCATTTAGGTAAGAAACAGCGTCCTGTGTTTGATCGTAAATGGTTACGTAACCAAGGTCGGCACCGTAAATGCCCAGGTTAAGCGCCTTCTGGAAATTGGTGGAGTAGGAGGTAGACTTAGAAGTGGGGTTAAGGATGTCCTTGGTGTAGTTCGATCCGCTCTGCTTTATCATCAAAGCGGTTTGTATCGGGGAAGGAATGCTGAAAAGCTCCCCGTTGATAGTGATGATACTTCCCTTGTTAGGGTCTAAGGTGTCGCCTTTCTTGGTATTGTCAACATCCTCGCCGGGACCGCAGCTCGCTGAAAACAGAGCGATAAGGGCTACGGTAAGGAACGGCTCCCTGAATTTTGAAAGTTTCAATATCATAACAACAAGTGTTTTTTAGTGTTTTTATAAAGAATGGTCAAAAATAATACTTTTTTGTAATTCGCATAAAAAATAAACGAATAGGTTTGCGGTATGGGAGAGGGTAAAAAAGCCACATTTTCAGCTGATTACAGGATGACAGCCAAGACCCTTTTTGGCCTGGAAGAGGTGTTGGCCTCCGAACTGCTCAAGCTGGGCGCTAAAAACATCGAAAAACACAATCGTGCCGTGAGCTTTACCGGCGACAAAGGCTTTATGTACAAAGCCAACCTTTGCCTGCGTACCGCCCTCCGTATCCTGGTCCCCATCAGCACCTTCAAGGTAAAGAACGAGGAAGACCTTTACAACAAAGTGAAAGAGATCGACTGGGAAAAGCACATGAGCGTGCACGATACCCTTGCCGTTGACTGCGCCCTTAACTCCGAGCTTTTCAAACATTCGCAGTTCCTGTCGCAAAAAACAAAAGACGCCATTGTGGACCAGTTTCGTGATAAGCACGGAAAGAGGCCCTCGGTCGACCTGGAACATCCATCGCTGCGCATCAGCCTGTTCGTATACAAAGATACCTGCATTGTTTCCCTTGATAGCTCCGGCGAATCGCTGCATAAAAGAGGCTACCGCGACAAGACCAACCTGGCCCCACTCAACGAAGTGCTGGCAGCAGGCATGATCATGCTTAGTGGTTGGGAACCGCACCTCAGTTTTGTGGACCCCATGTGCGGCTCCGGTACACTACTCATTGAGGCGGCTCTCATCGCCGCCAATATTCCTCCCGGATACTACAGGGAAGAGTTTGGCTTTGAGCGATGGAAGGATTTTGATAAGGAGCTCTGGGATACGATCGTTGATGGCTGCCTGGGCCGTATCAGCAGCCGCGACGCAAGGATACTCGGTACCGATATCTCCCGCAACGTGGCCCGCAAGGCCTATGAGAACGTTCACCTGGCCAAGGTGGAAGATACAGTGGTGGTGAAAACATCGGGCTTTACTGACCTGGAGGCCCCTGCCGAAAAAGGCACGCTTATCCTGAACCCTCCTTATGGTGAGCGTATGGACAGCGAGGACATTAATGCCCTCTATAAGTCTATTGGCGATACGCTTAAAAAGAATTGGAAGGGTTACGACGCCTGGATCATTACGTCCAATATGGAAGCGGTGAAGCATATCGGGCTTCGTCCTTCACGTAAGATAATGCTTTACAATGGTCCTCTTGAATGCCGCTTCTTGAAATTCTCCATGTACAGCGGCACAAAAAAGATACACAAGCTCACTGATCAAAAATCTAAAATCTAAAATCAACAATCCCTATTCCTCATTATCTTTGCTGAAATGATACCTTTTTCTCCACCCCGCTGTGATCAGAAAGTGATCGACGCTGTTGCGGAAGTTCTCCGTTCGGGCTGGATCACCACGGGGCCTAAGACAGCGCTTTTTGAGAAGAATCTTGCGGCGTACTGCGGTGCTCCTTCGGTGCTTTGCCTTAACTCGGCAACTGCCGGTCTCGAGCTGATGCTGCGCTGGTTTGGTGTGAAGGAAGGGGATGAGGTGATCGTTCCTGCCTATACCTATGCGGCCACCGCCAACGTGGTAATGCATTGTGGCGCAAAGCCGGTGTTCGTGGATGTGAACCCGGGCGATTTCAATATCTCATTGAAGGCCATCGAAAACGCGATCACCGAAAAGACCAAAGTGGTAATGCCGGTAGATTTCGGCGGATACCCCTGCGATTACGATGCCATCAATGCCCTGGTAGCATGGGAGGACATCCGGAAAAAGTTCAAGGCATCTGGCCCTGAGCAGGAAAAGCTTGGGCGCATGCTTGTGCTGTCCGATTCGGCGCATTCCATTGGAGCCGTATACAAAGGGAAAAAGGCAGGCAGTCTTACTGATATAAGTGTTTTCTCTTTTCACGCGGTAAAGAACTTGAGTACCGCCGAAGGCGGAGCTGTTGCGCTGCGTCTTCCGGCTCCTTTCGATAATGCCGCCATCCACGCGGCCATGCGCATGAAATCATTGCACGGCCAAAGCAAGGACGCGCTGGCGAAAAGCCAGAAAGGCAGCTGGCGTTATGATATTGTGGAAGCCGGGTACAAATGCAATATGACCGACCTCATGGCAGCCATCGGCCTCGTGGAACTGGAGCGCTACAACGAGACCCTTGCTAAACGAAAGAGCATTCTTGAGAAATATACGAAACTGCTGTCGGGATATTCATGGGCGGAGCTTCCGGAATTCGATACTGCCGAACGTTCCTCCTCGTATCACCTGTTCCCCTTACGCCTCAAAGGTGTGAAAGAGGAAGATAGGGACAGGATCATTTCTGAAATATTCGCGAGAGATGTTTCGGTGAACGTACATTTTGTTCCGGTGCCCATGATGAGCTATTATAAGGGACTCGGGTACGACGTGAAGAACTACCCTGTTACATTTGATAATTACAGCCGCGAAATATCTCTCCCTGTATTTTACGATCTTAGCCCCGCCCAGCAGGAAACTGTAGTGAAAGCGGTGGCCGATGCCTGTGCGCTCGTAATGGGCAAACAACATGCTGAAAAGAGCCTTTGATCTTCTTTTTTCCCTGCTTGGCCTGCTGCTGCTACTGCCACTGCTACTTGTTATTTCGATCATTGTATTGGTGAGTTCCCCCGGTGGGATACTTTACAAACAGATAAGAGTAGGAAGGAACAACAAGGATTTTTATCTCTATAAGTTCCGTACCATGCGGGCGGGTTCCGACAAAAAAGGCTTGCTTACCATTGGAGCGAACGATAGCCGCGTTACAGGTTCCGGCCGTTTTCTTAGGACATCGAAGCTGGATGAACTGCCACAGTTGTTCAATGTGCTAATGGGTGATATGAGCCTTGTAGGCCCGCGGCCAGAAGTGAGGAAATATGTGGAGCTATACAATGCGGAACAAAAAAAAGTGCTTAGCCTTCGTCCCGGCATCACCGATTATGCTTCCATACTTTACAGGAAGGAAAGTGAATTGCTGGCGAAAGCCGAAGACCCCGAACAATTCTACATTATAACTGTGATGCCCGAAAAGTTAAAACTTAATCTCGAGTATTTGCAAAAGCGAAGCTTTATAGGTGATGTGGGAATTATATTCAAGACGCTCTTCGCGATCCTGCGCTGATCTTATTTCAGCTTTCTTGAAGTTTCCCTTTCGGTATCGCGCTTCTTAATGTCCTGCCGCTTGTCGTATAACTTTTTCCCTTTCGCCAGGGCGATCTCCAGCTTGGCATATCCTTTTTCGCTGATGAACATTCGCAGCGGTATCACGGCGAGGCCTTTGTCCTGTAGCTTTGCCGCCAGCTTCTTTAGCTCATGTTTGTTGAGAAGGAGTTTCCTGTCGCGGCGGGGCTCATGGTTATAAATATTGCCATGCGAATAAACGGCGATGTCCATGTTGCGTACGAAGAGTTCGGTCGCTTTGAACACGCAAAAGGCATCGCTGATGGTGGCCTTGCCAACGCGAATGGATTTGATCTCCGTTCCGCTCAGCTGGATGCCCGCGATGTACTTGTCGATGAAGCTGTATTCGAACGAGGCCTTCCTGTTCTTGATATGGACCTCTTTTTCCCCTGACATGAGGACAAATGTAGGCGAAAAGCCTTAAGGTTTTACGATGAGCACCGGCACTTTCACTTTGTGGCGCACCGCGTTAACTGTCGTACCCAGGATGATGTCTTTGAGGCCCCGGTGGCCATGTGCTCCCATTACCAGAAGGTCGGCGCCCGAAGCGTTCACGATCTCGGGAATGCTCTTCTTGGGATCGCCATAGCCCAGTTCGGTACTGACAACGAACCCCATCGAGGCGATCTCCTCCCCGTATTTCTCGAGGTTGCTCTTGTCGGTAGAGGTTTCCATGTCCTCGATCTCGGTGTCCATCATATGGGCTCCGGCCGTTTCCACAATGTGAATGAGAAGGTATTCCGCATTTTTTCCTCCCTGTGATAGGGCGTTGCTGATGGCGGCGCTGTCGGTAGAGGAGAAGTCGACCGTAACAGCCACTTTCTTGTAAGGCTTTTCCGTAACGATCTGAAGGTTCTTGACAACGCCTTCCGGGGTAAGTGTTTTGCGGTGCAAAAGTTTTTTGAAGAAAGGGAAGAAGGTAATGTATAGCAGGAAGAGGCCGGTGATGATCGCAAGGGGGATCACTACGAAATAAATGAGACCAGGATAAGGTGATGTTTCTGCCCATCCCGCGATCTGTTCTCCAAGCCATTTGATGTTGAGCGATATGATGATACCAGCGGCGATCCAGGCGCAAACCTTCATCCAAAGAGGGATGGCGAAACTGCCCATGGTCTTGCGGTCGCTCGTGAAGTGGATAAGAGGAACAACAGCGAATCCCAGCTGCAGGCTCAGGATCACCTGGCTGAGGATAAGCAGGTCCATGGTCTTGCCTTCCCCATAAATGGCAATGACAATGTAAGCGGGAACAATGGCGATGAGCCGCGTGATAAGGCGTCGCAGCCAGGGCTGGATGCGGAGGTTCAGGTAACCTTCCATCACGATCTGTCCCGAAAGTGTTCCTGTAAGTGTTGAGCTTTGCCCGGCCGCGATAAGCGCGATGGCGAACAGGGCAGGGGCCATGCTGCCTCCTAACAGATCGGTAAGCAAGTGATGTGCGTCTTTGATATCGGTCACCCCCGTATGTCCATTACTGTAAAAGGCGGAGGCAGCCAGGATAAGAATGGCGGCGTTCACAAAAAGAGCCATGTTAAGCGCGATGCCGGTGTCAATAAGATTGAAGCGGATGGCTTCGGCCACCCCGCCCTTGTTGCGTTCGATCCGCCTTGTTTGTACCAGCGATGAATGCAGGTAAAGGTTATGCGGCATTACCGTTGCGCCAATGATGCCGATGATGATCTCCAGTGATCCTACAGGTACTGTAGGAACGAGCCCTTTCAGAAGCGGTCCTGCTTCCGGGCTCACAAAAATGAGCTCAGCTACGAACGCGAGGCCTACGGTGGCGACGAGCATCAGGATGAATAATTCCATTTTCCGCATCCCGAAGCGCTGCAGTACAAGTAACAGGAACGTATCGAGCACGCAGATGGAGACACCGGCCAGGAGAGGCAGCCCGAAAAGCAACTGCAGGCCAATGGCCATCCCGATCACTTCGGCCAGGTCGCAGGCGGCAATGGCTATCTCGGCGAGTATCCACAGGAAGAAGTTGACCACAGGGTGGTAATTGGCCCTTGATGCCTGTGCAAGGTCCAGGCCCCGCACCAGGCCCAGCCGCGCGCTGAGGCTCTGCAGCAGCAAGGCCATAAGGTTGCTCATCACCAATACCCAAAGGAGTGAATAGCCAAAGCGGCTTCCGCCGGCAATGTCGGTCGCCCAGTTACCAGGGTCCATATACCCCACGCTTACCAGGTAAGCAGGACCGGCAAAGGCCATGAGCTTCTTCCAGAAACTTCTTTTGCCCCTGGTCTCCACCGAGGAATGTACCTCTGAAAGTGATTTGGTATTTGCCGCGCTGTCCATTACCCGATCAGGATGTTCTTGGCCACCTCGTGGCTGATGTATAGTTCTTTCTTATTGTCTACAGATATCTTCAGGGACCTGTCGTACTCTATTATATCGGTCACCTGGATCCTGCAGCCGAGAGCCAGGCCCTCTTTGTCAAGGTAACGGAGGAATGAAGGATCGTGGTCGTCCACTCCTTTCATGATGCCTGAGCTTTTTCGTTTTAGTCCCGAAAGCAGTTTGACCTTTTGCGTTTCTATCCTTCCTTTTGAATCGGGAATGGGATCGCCGTGTGGATCGAACTTGGGATAATCAAGAAGCTTGTCGATCTGCTCGATTAGCTTGTCGGAGTTTATATGCTCCAGTTGTTCCGCCACCATGTGCACCTCGTCCCAGCGGAAGCTCAGCTTCTTGACCAGGAACATTTCCCAGAGGCGATGCTTGCGGATGATCATTAAGGCGGTCTTTTCGCCCCGGCTGGTCAGCCGAACCCCCTGGTACTTCCGGTAATGGATAAGGTCCTTGGCCGAAAGTTTTTTGAGCATGTCGGTTACCGACGAGGCCTTGGTGTCCATGGCCTCCGCGATGGCGTTGGTAGTGATGGGGGCATTGTTCTTTTCCCTGAGCTTGTAGATCGCTTTGAGGTAGTTCTCCTCGCTGAGGCTGTTCATGGGTAAGAATATTTTCGACAAATATATGAATTATTTTTAGATATGTCTAAAAAAAATATTAGTTTTGTAAAAAATAGTTCATGTTAAAGTACATTTCTCTCCTTTTAATCACAGCCATCGCCCTTGTTTCATGCAGTAAGTTAGTGCCCCCCGAGCCGGCCCCCGAAGAGGTGCTGGCAGGCACCGTGCCTGGCCTTACACAAGCCCAGGAAAAAGAACACCTGGTAGGGGATGCTTTCTTCGGCAAAGTGTTCGGCACGGCCGACGGCCTTGGTCCCGTGTTCGTGCAAACGACTTGCTCCAATTGTCATGTAGGCAATGGCAAAGGACATCCTTCCACCATGGTGACACGTTTCGGTAATAACCAGGGAAGTGCATTTGATTATCTGAATAATAAAGGAGGAGCCCAACTGCAGCCCAGGGCCATCGCGGGCTATGTGCCTGAATACCTTCCTTCAGAAGCGAACGTAATTACCCGCAGGCTGGCGCCCATCGTCATGGGGCTTGGCTATATAGCTGCCCTCAGCGACCAAAGCATTTTGGCCAATGCCGATTCAGCCGACCTTAACGGCGACGGCATTTCAGGAAGGCCTTGTTATGTTGATCCTTCCTCCTTCTTTATCCCTCAGTCCTTTCATATTCCCAATAACGGGAAATACATCGGCCGTTTCGGAAAAAAGGCAGAGAAGGTAACGCTCCTCGACCAGGTGGTGTTTGCCCTCAAGCAGGACATCGGTATTACTTCCGACTTTGATCCGCAGGATATTTTTAACCCTCTTTCAGGTAACTTTACCGGCGACCAGGTGGCTGATCCCGAAGTGAGTTCGTATGTGGTGAACAGCCTTGTGTTCTATATGCGTACGCTCAAAGCGCCCGAGCGCCGAAACGCGGAGGACCCTGATGTTAAGGAAGGCGAAAAGCTCTTTGGTCAGATAGGCTGCGAGAGTTGCCATAAGCCTGACCACGTAACTGCCGTATCTGACATTGAAGCGCTCAGCAACAAGACCTTTCATCCCTTTTCTGATTTTCTGTTGCATGACATGGGCCCCGCGCTCGACGACGGTTATCCCGAAGGCGGCGCGGCAAGCAACGAGTGGAGAACACCGGCATTGTGGGGATTGGGCTTAGCAGAGACCACCCAGGGCGGCAAAATGTTTTTGCTTCACGATGGCAGGGCAACAGGCATAGAGCAAGCCCTGAGCTTCCACGGAGGGGAGTCGCAGAACGCGCGTAACGCGTTCTTTACCCTCTCTGAAACGCAGCGGAAGCAGGTCATTAAATTTCTAATGTCACTTTGATGAGCACACGAAGACAATTTCTCAGAACAGGAGGCACCCTCGCTGTGGCTTGCGGGGCCGGATTAATGGGAGCATTGCTCGAAAGCTGTGGCTCCGCTAAGACCATTACAGCAGTTTCATCGGGCGATAAGCTCATGGTAAAACGTTCGGACCTGGAAGGAAGCAAAAGCTTTGTAGTGGTTCGCGGCGCTCCCGCCAACTTGCCTGCTGATATTTACCTGCTGGAAGAGGCGGGCAAGTTTACAGCCCTGCCCATGCTTTGCACGCACAAAGCATGCGACCTGAAGCCAACAGGAAAAACACTTACCTGCTTTTGCCACGGCAGCGAATTCTCCTCTGTTGGCAAAGTGCTTAAAAGCCCCGCTACTGTTGACCTGCAACCTTACAAAGTAACCACCGACGATACTTCGATCTACATCCATTTGAAATGAAAAAAACACTCCTGTATTTTGTCTATTCTCTATTGCCTACTGCCTACTGCCTACTGCCTACAAGTTCTTACTCGCAGCAGGATAGTTCCTCCTCCTCCCAAAACGCCATCTACAACCGCCCCTTTATTTCGCTGGGAAAAACAAATACCGCTGTAGGCGGATACCTCGAAGGCAATACCAATTACTTTTCTGAAGATGGTGTTACTGAAGGATTCTCTATGGAGCTCAGGCGCTTCAATATATTTCTCTATTCACGAATTCATGAGCGCATAAAGTTTATTTCGGAGCTGGAATTCGAACATGGTACTGAGGAGATCGCGCTGGAGACCGCCTTGCTTGACTTTGAGTTCCATCCCGCTTTCAACCTGAGGGCAGGTATTCTGCTGCCGCAGATCGGCCTGGTGAACGCCAATCACGATTCCCCCAAATGGGATTTTGTAGAACGCCCCATTTCCTCCACCGCCATTATTCCTACCACACTTTCAGAAGTGGGTGTGGGATTCCACGGTAAGTTTTTTTCAAACGCGGGAACAGTGGCCTATGACGTGTATCTCATGAACGGCTTGCAGGACGGGATCATTCTCAATGAAGAGGGCAGGACCCACCTTGCCAGTGGAAAGAACCCCGAAATGTTCGGGGAGGATAACAATGGTGTTCCTATGTTCAATGCCAGGCTGGCCTTTTCTAACAGCAAGTTGGGCGAGATCGGTCTTTCATGGTACGGCGGGGTTTATAACAGCTTTCGCCTGGATGGAGTAGAGGTGGATGCTAAAAGAAAGCTTTCGCTTACAGCCTTTGACCTTAGCACCGCTATACGCAAGCTGAAGATACAAGGCGAACTTGCGTTTGTGAAAATACAAGTACCCGAGGGCTTAGAGGAGTTGTACGGAACAAATCAGTACGGTGCCTTCCTCGAATTGGGCCATCCTATTCTGAAAAAGAAAATGCTTGGCTTTGAGGACGCGCAGCTCTCAGTACATCTCCGTGCTGAAAAGGCAGACTTTAACCAGGGCACTTTTGTTTTTGATGGGTCTAAAATTGGAGATGAGGTAAGCGCTCTTTCATTTGGCCTTAGCTGGAGGCCTCTTGCCGGATCGGTGATCAGGGCTAACTACCGGTACCACTGGATCTACGATTTTTTCGGGAATCCTCCCGCGCACCTTGGAGGCATACAAGTGGGTATCGCCACTTATTTTTGACCCTCCAGCTTTACGAACGTATAGGTTCGTTGCGTTACGGCCTTTGATTTACCGTCAGTAAGATCGAAGGTGATGCTTTGCCCGCTAATGATGCCTTTGTACTCCTGCTCCCCTGTCATCCCTTTTACTTTGAACTTTATCTTGCACTTTTTTACTTTGTACTTTCCGCTCAGCACCATGTCCACATTTCCCTTGTGGAACCAGGTGATCACTTTTTTATAGTTGTTTACCGAGGTGGAGGCGATCACGCTGCCATCCTCGTAGAACCGGAGCACCGCCGAATTCTCATTGTCGATCTTGAAAACATAAATGCCCCCGTATTCCGGCCTACAGGTGTCACCCTTAAAGCTTGTCAGCAGCACGATAAATACCAATCCCAATATGTATTTCATAGTTGTCATAATTGTTGTTCTAATTACATTTCTCCTTCAAATAGTGTTCCGCGTCTTCATAACCCTGTTCCAGCGCCTCTTTCCAGTCAGCGCAGGCCCCGGTGGTATCTCCCGCTTTTGACCTGGCCCAGGCCCTGTTCATGTAAACGCCCCTGGCTTCGGGATTGAGTTTGATCAGCTGGTCGAAGTCGCTGATGGCAGCGGTATAGTCTTTCATCTCGATATGGCACTTACCCTTGTAAAAGATCGCGTCGTTGTATCCGGGGATCAGGGTCAGGGTCTTGTCAAAGTCCACAATAGCCTCTTTGTATTTCTCCAGCTGAAACTTGGCCATGCCCCGGTTATGATAAGCATAAGCAAAATCGGGGATAAGCTGAATGGCTTTGTCGTAATCCTTTATCTCGCCCTTGTAATCTCCGTATTGCCCTCTTGCAAAGCCCCGACTGTAGTAGGCGTCGGCGTTCTTCGGTTTCAGCTCTATGGTCTTACTAAAATCTTTAATGGCGCTGCGGTACTCTTTCAGTTCGCTGCGGGCGATGCCGCGGTTGAACCAGGCATCGGCATTGTCGGGCTTCAGCTTAATGGCCATGCTGAAATCCTCAATTGCTTCTTTATAGTTGAGCAGCTTGCCTTTGGAGATGCCCCTGTTCACATAGGTCTTTACCAGCACCAGGTCCCTGGCGCCCGACTCAATGGCATTGTTGTATGATTCAATGGCGCCGCTGAAATCCTGCTTGTAATACTTCGCTATCCCGGCCGCGAGATGTTCCTCGGCGGCCTTTTGGGCTGCTACAGGCCAGCTGAAAAGGAAAAGCAATGCGGCCATACAAGCCTGTTTCATAGTACGGTTTCCCTTACTTGCAATACAGGTTGATGTAATTATAAGCTTCAGAATATCCCAGCTCCCCCGCTTTGCTCCAATCGCTGCAGGCGCCGTCCTTTTCGTTGAGGTTGAGCTTTGCCACAGCGAGAAAATGCCAGGCTTCGGCCAGTTTGGGATTGGCGTCCACCGCCTTCTTGCAGTCATCGGCCGATCCGCGCTGGTCGCCAAGGTCTCGTTTCAAAAGTCCGCGTGTAAGATAAGCGTCGGCGTATTTTGCGTCAAGTTCAATGGCGCTGTTAAGGTCTTCCATGCCGCCCTTTGCGTCACGCATCTTAATGCGGGTAAGGCTCCTGTGATAGAGCACTTCCTTGTTGCTGGCCTTGAGCTTAAGCGCGCTGGCGTAATCATCGAGCGCTCCCTGGTAATCTTCCAACTGGTGTTTGCAGCGTCCGCGGCTAAGGAAAGCGTTGCCAAGGTTTGGTTTAAGTTCCAGTGCCTTGTTATATTCAACAAGCGCGGCGTTGTAGTCGCCCGACTTGCTCTTTTCAGTTCCCCTGATCACGTATGATTCGGCGAGGCGCGGGTTGAGCGAGTTGGCTTTGTTGAGGTCCTTGATGCCTCCTGAGAAATCTTCCAGCTTTTTCTTGGCAAGTCCGCGGTGGAACCAGGCATCAGCATTATCAGGCTTCAGCTCCAGGCTCTTGTCGAAATCGGCAATGGCGCCTTTGAAGTCCTTCATGTCGAACTTTGCCATCGCCATAAGCGCGTAGGCTTCGGGTATATCGGGTTGTGCTTTTAAGGCCATGGTGCAGTTGAGGATGGCTCCTTCATAGTCACCGGTGGTATAGCTCGTTTTACCGCTTGCGATATAGTCAAGAGGGCCCGGACCGGGACTTGGCTGCGCAAGTGTAAGCACTGATACAGCCATTAAAACGCCGACAAAAAGCAATTTTTTCATGATGAGGGTTTGTATTGGTTCGTTTAAACAAAGCAAAATAGCAGCAAAAAACCCTCCGTTCTTAAGGGGGCTGCGCTAAGTTTTAAACAGGTGATTGTGTATTGTGAGAAAAAATCGCTGGCATGATTATGGCAGTCAGCAAAACAATCTATACTTTAGAGCTTCCAAAAAAACAAAAAAAATATGCTGAAGAAAAGCCTCAATGCAGTAGTGGTAGCGGCCCTGATGCTATATGCGGGAAATGCCGTGGCACAGAAGAAAAAGATCACCCTCGACGGGAAGATATTCGATGTGCAGCTGAAGGATGATGCTAAGAAAGGCGAAGGAAAGCCGATCACTGATGAACTTAGTTTCCGTTCAGGCAAGGTACGTTCGATGTACCTGGCCGATAAAGGCGGCTTTGGCGACGCAAAGCTCAAGATCACTGAAGATTCAAGCTATGTGGACGAGGATACCAAGCAGGAGATACTTAAAATGACATTCGAAGGGGAGTCCATGAGTTCCGATAACGACAAGTTTGTGCTTTATTTTACCGGCGAAGTGGATGGCGAAGATATTACCGGAACCCTTGTATGGGGCGCCGGCGGCGACAAGGTGAAAAAGAGCTACACTTACGCTGGCAGCCTCCGCGGGAAGAAGAAGAAAAAGTAAGGACCATCCCTTTATTTGTGTTTCTTTTTTGGGAGGCTTGCACGCTTTTTCTAACTTTGTGCACTAATCAAGCCCCTCACTATGAAAACAAGAACTACTCTCTTATTGGCCCTTCTGTCGGTTTCTGCTACTGCACAGATCACCCTTAACGTTGGCACGCATGCCATTTCGCCTGGAGATCAGCTAAGTACCTATGACGCTGACACTTCTGCGCAGCCCGGTGCCGCCGGGGCGAACATTACCTGGAACTTGTCAACGCTCCCGATCAGCAGCACACTTACCTCTGTCAATATCGTTGCGCCCAACACCACCACCTATTCTTCCAGCTTTCCTACTGCGACCGCGGCAGCGGGAAGCGGTACCTCCTGGCAGTATTACAGGGTGAGCGGCAACACTTACAGTTTGCTGGGGACAGGTAATTCAACGCAGATCCAATCATACCAGCAATCGCACGACCTTTTCACGTATCCCTTTACCTATAACACTACCACCACCGACAATACCATTCTTTGTAACTATACAGTGAGCGGGTTTAACTATCAGAGAACAGGAACTTCTCAAACAAAAGGCGATGCGTATGGAACGCTCATCTTGCCATCAGGTACTTTTTCAAACCTATTGAGGGTAAAGGTGACTTATACCTACAAGGACAGTATGATCGGTTTCAACTTTACAGGTTATACCAGTTTGGTGCGTTACTCATGGTTTAATGCTACCAGCAAGACTCCTGTTTTTCAGATCGACTACATCACATTAACTGTATCGGGGAATTCTAATACGACCAAGATCGTTTCTGTAGGTTCTTTTGCGGTAGGAGTGAACGACCTCAGCGTGGCCGGATTTTCTGCGGACGTTTACCCCAATCCTGCCAACGGTCGTGTGAACGTTTCCTATGAGGTGCGCAATTCAACAGAGCTGAAGGTTCAGCTGCTGGGTCCCCTGGGACAAGCGGTGCGGGAATATCCTGTATCTGTATTTGCGCCTGGTTCTTATTCGGATGAGCTGGATATTTCGGGTATTGCTCCAGGTGTTTATTACCTGCGTATGAATGGAACGGAAGGAAGTGTGCTCAAGAAACTGGTGATTCAGTAAGAAACTGATATCAAATAAAAAAAGCCCTGGAATTTTCCAGGGCTTTTTTTATTGAGCTTTCAGTGCTATTCCATTGTCTTCAGTTCGGCCACCAGTTCGGTGAGCGCCTTCTTGGCATCGCCAAAGAACATAGAGCATTTGGGATCATAGAACAGCAGGTTGTCGATACCGGCATAGCCCGCGTTCATCGAGCGCTTGTTCACAATGATGTTCTTCGCCCTGTCTACTTCCAGGATAGGCATACCGTAAATGGGGGAGGCGGGGTCTGATTTAGCGGCTGGGTTTACCACGTCGTTGGCACCTACTACCAATACCACATCGGTTTGCTCGAACTCGGGGTTGATGTCATCCATCTCCACTAATTTCTCATATGCTACGTTCGATTCGGCCAGCAGCACGTTCATGTGTCCGGGCATACGGCCCGCTACCGGGTGAATGGCGTATTTCACTTCCACGCCGCGTTCTTCCAAAATATTCTCCAATTCTTTAATGATGTGCTGGGCTTGCGCTACGGCGAGGCCATAACCGGGAACGATCACTACCTTTTTGGAGTAGTTCATCAACACAGCTACATCACTTGTGTTCATGTCCTTGATGCTGCCTTTTACATCTGTTGCTCCAGTCGCAGCACTGCTGCCTCCGAACGCGCCGAAGATCACATTGCTCAAGGGCCTGTTCATGGCCTTACACATTACAAGGGTAAGAAGCGTACCGGCCGAACCTACCAGGATACCGCCGGTGAGCATTACTTTGTTATCGTAAAGGAAACCTCCGAAGGCCGCCGCCAGACCAGTGAAGGAGTTGAGCAGTGATATTACCACCGGCATATCAGCGCCGCCGATGGGAACGGTGAACATAACGCCGTAAAAGAGCGCCGCCGCGAAGAGCAGCCAGGCAAGGGTCATACTGCCTCCGGCAACAACGATATAAGCGCCGAAGCCGAACACGCTCAGCATGATAAGCGTGTTGATGATATTGTAAGCGGGAAGACGAATGGGCTTGTTCATCGTTCCGTTCAGTTTCAGAAAGGCGATGATACTGCCTGAGAAAGAGATGGAGCCGATGATAAGTCCGGCGATAATGGCGATCATCATGCCGGTAGCGGGTGCTGCCGCGCCTTCATGATGGCTATGGCCGAACTCAATGATCGAGATCAATGCCGCGCAAGCACCACCCATGCCGTTGAACATCGATACAAGCTCGGGCATTTTTGTCATCTGTACCTTTTTGGCGGTGAGCCAGCCGATCACTGTTCCCAGCGCGATGGCGCCGAAGATCATTCCGTAGATCATGGCGGGGATCTCGACCTTTGTTTCAAAGCCATTCACCACCTGTATATTATTCACCAGGAAGATCGTTCCCAGGATGGCGATGGTCATCCCAACTGCCCCGATCAGGTTACCGTTCCTCGCGGTCTTCGCGTTGCCCATCATCTTAAGGCCGATGATGAAGGTCACCGAGCCGATGAGGTAGCATATCTCCAGTAAATTGTGTTTCATTACTTTTTCTTTTTAAACATTTCAAGCATCCTGTCCGTCACCACAAAACCTCCTACTACGTTGAGCGTTCCCAGCAATACCGCCAGGAAGCCTAGTGAAAGGGCCAGCACGTCGTTGGTGTCCATCTTCAACATCACGTAAATAGCGCCTACGATCACCACCCCGTGGATGGCATTCGCGCCGCTCATCAAAGGTGTATGAAGCACGGTAGGAACTCCTCCGATCACTTCCACACCTACGAAGATGGAGAGGATCACAAAGTAGAACATCTCCCTGTTATCGCTGAAAAACTTGAGTATATCTTCCATAATTTCTTTTTTTTCTTTCTTAGTTTCTTTGCCTACTGCCTACTGTTACGCAGTCTGCGCTTTCTTCACACTCGGATGAACAGCATCTCCTTTGAAAACAATAAGACTTCCTTTGGTGATCTCTTCTTCCATCTCCCATTTGAACTTGTCCTTGTCAGCAAGGTGGAGGAGGAGGGTCTGGATATTTTTCGCGTAAAGATCGCTGGCGTTCATGGGAAGGAGTGAAGGGATATTTCCTTCGCCGATAATGGTGGCGCCGTGTTTTTGTACGGTCTTATTGAGCTCGCTTCCCACCACGTTACCGCCTTGTTCCACTGCCATATCAACGATCACGGAACCGAAGCGCATGCTCTTTACCATATCATCGGTTACCAATAAGGGGGCTTTCTTTCCCGGAATGAGCGCGGTGGTGATCACCACATCCGCTTCCTTCACGTGTTTGGCAACAAGTTCTTGTTGCATCTTGAGGAACTCTTCCGAAACGCCTTTCACATAGCCGCCTTCTATCTTGATGGAGGCATCACTTTTTACCACAATGAATTTTCCGCCGAGGGATTCCACTTGTTCTTTTGTCTCAGGACGGATATCGGTCACTTCCACCACAGCGCCCAAACGTTTCGCGGTAGCAATGGCCTGGAGGCCCGCTACGCCCGCACCAAAGATCACCACTTTGCAGGGACGGATGGTTCCGGCGGCGGTGGTCATCATGGGAAGGATCTTTCCAATGGTATCAGCAGCCATCAGCACAGCTTTATAGCCGGCCAGGTTGGCTTGCGAGGAGAGGGCATCCATTTTCTGGGCCCTGGAGATACGCGGTACTGCGTCCATGGAGAAGGCAGAGATACCGGCCTTTTCGCAGGCGCTCACCATTTCAGGATTAGTTGCAGCCCAAAGGAAAGAGATGAGGATCGCTTCTTTCTTCATTTTAGCGATCTCGGCAGGCTGAGGGGCGTTTACTTTCAATACCACATCGGCATCAGCGTACACTTTATTGCTGTCGCAAAGCTGTGCACCGGCGGCAGTATAGGCTTCATCGGAGAAAAAGGAGTTCATTCCTGCGCCATTTTCTACCAGCACTTCAAATCCTTTCTTAACCAGGTCCTTTACCACATCGGGCGTAAGCGCCACACGGTTCTCTTTCAGCTTTGTCTCTTTCGGAACTGCTAATTTCATTTGTCAGGGTTTTTGATCCTTCGCCCATTGAGCAAAGGAGGCCCGAAAGTAGTAAATTTTGGGGAAAATGATGCATTGTAAAAAAAGGGTGATTATGGGAGCATAAATTGAGGCTCATCAAAGCCTGGCCTGACAAAGCTCCTTGCATTAGGGAAAAACTCTTCGGTTTCTCTTCTTGCATTTTCAATGAGGGCCAGAAAGTGGATTATATCATCTGTTTTGTCCGGCAGCAAATCAGCTATTCTCTGCCAAGCGGTGATCGAGTCGTCCATCGCGATAAGGGCTACTTTGGCAGATCCGTCCGAATCTTTTGGGAAGCCGTTTTCTTCCTGCCAGTCCTCGCCCTCGTGCTTCCCACTTATAGCTCTTATGAGCTTTACCCATATTTGTATATGGTGCCAACCGATTACTTCCAGACAATCCTTCAGTTCTGCGGCTTCCTTTTCAACTTCATTTATCCTAATACCCATTAGATAACATGATTTCAGGTGGCTCATCTTTTCTTCAAACGAGGTTCTTTCTGATTCAAAAAAAGCGCGCGCCGAATCCATATATTCCATAGCTGCTTTAGATGCTGGATGCCTCTTGGCATAATTTTCAGCTTCTGCATGCCTGGCCATTTCTTTGTCGACCGCTTCCTGGTCCAGCGCATTCAGATCAATTCCCTTTTCTTTCGCAATATGCTCCAACATCTTCCCTGCCATCTTAAAGTTGTTACTTACAATCTCTAATACCTTTTGGTCATCTCTCTCGCCCTTGTCATTATAAACGTCTTCTTCCTGGCTCATCTCGAAGTTAAGACATCGGCTTGTGAACTTACATCGTTCACACCATCTGTCACAATAGTTATATACACCGGGAATATTATTGGGGTTTTTAGCTTTGTTAAGGAGTTCCTCTGGTTCCATTTTTTATTTCAAAATTAAATAATGAAGGGATCGATTTCCATATGAGGGTTGTGATTTTGGTCAACGCCATCCTTCGGCAAGCTCAGGATGACACGGACGTTTTAAAGTACAGGGGAGGGGATGCGGGGGCGGGGGGGTTTGGGGGCGCCCCCCCCCCCCCCCCCAAAAAAAAAAAAAAAAAAAAAAAAGGAAGCCAAAGAATGAATATTGCAAAACATACCTCCATGAACCTCAGTGTCTGAATAGCCTCAAAAACCTCCTGCAGATGTATCC
>JANWJV010000076.1 GCA_025451785.1 Bacteroidia bacterium
AGAAAAAATAACCCAAGCCCTGCATTCGGAGAGCACTTTCGGTCGTTCGAGGGCTTCTTAAAGTCGATCGAAGGCCCCTTCATGTCGTTCGGACGCTGCTGCTGCTCGTTCGGACGCCTCTTCAGGTCGTTCGGAGAGTACAAAATCTCAATCGGAAGCCTCTTCATGTCGCTCGGACGCTGCTCAAGGTCATTCGGAGAGCACAAAATCTCAATCGGAAGCCTCTTCATGTCGTTCGGACGCTGCTCAAGGTCGCTCGGACAGCACAAAATCTCGATCGGAAGCCTATTCGTGTCGCTCGGACGCTGCTCAAGGTCGCTCGGACAGCACAAAATCTCAATCGGAAGGCTCTTTAGGTCGCTCGGAGAGCAGAAACTCTCGATCGGAAGGCTCTTCGGGTCGTTCGGAAGGCCAGTAAAACTAAAAAACCTACCTTCATAGGTAGGTTTGGCTTCAGAAAAAGCGGAACACGATGAAATTAGATTAAATTAGGTGTTCAATTCCCGTTGTGGGTACTAGCGTTAAGAAAAAGCCCTGTGGGCTTTTTTAGCGCATGAGCCAGCCCGTGTGCAAGCTAACCTACCTTACAAGGTAGGTTCTTAGGAAATTATTGCGGTTTCAAGGGTCGAGACCACCCCTCCTTCGTCAGGCTCAGGACAAGTTGTCCCCTCCTAATAGGAGGGGAACGCATCAGCCAATACCTGATACCTGATACTTGCTACCTGATACCCATAAAAACCACTATTTTTTCAATTATTCCCTTATTTTTGTCATCTTCGTAAATTCGAATAATCAAGCTATGTCACAGGTAGAGCTGATCATGCCCAAAATGGGCGAAAGTGTAGCCGAAGCCACCATTATCAAGTGGCTGAAGAACGAGGGGGATACCATTGCCGCCGATGAACCTGTGCTGGAGATCGCTACCGATAAGGTAGACTCCGAAATTCCTTCTACCGCCGCGGGAACCCTTGTAAAGAAATTATACAAAGAAGGCGATGTGGTGCAGGTGGGTAAGCCCATCGCCATCATCGCCACCGGTGCTGGTGCAAGTGTAAGTACCCCGGAAGTTAAAGCCCCTGTCGTAACCGAACAGAAGAAGGAAACTACAACCAAGGAAACTGTTGCTGTTGCTCAAACTCACACTCACACTGAAGCCGTTGTTCTCGAAAAACACTCCTCCACCGGCAAATTCTTCTCTCCCCTTGTCCGCAACATCGCCAAGCAGGAAGGCATCAGCATTCAGGAATTAGAGAGCATTGCCGGTACCGGCAAGGACGGCCGTGTGACCAAGAACGATATCCTCGCGTACATCCCTAACAAAGGCAAAGGTCTTGCGCTCAAGAGCCAGGGTCAGCCCGTGAACGGCACCATTCAAAAGGTAGCTGTTTCAGTAGGAGGGGAGGACGAGATCATCGAGATGGACCGCATGCGCAAGCTTATTGCCGATCATATGGTGATGAGCAAGCATACCTCGCCGCACGTTACTTCGTACGTAGAAGCCGATGTGACGAACATCGTTTTGTGGAGAGATAAGATCAAGAGCACATTCGAGAAACGAGAAGGGGAGAAGATCACCTATACACCCATCTTCATCGAGGCCATTTGCAAGGCCATTAAAGATTTCCCCATGGTGAACGTTTCGGTTGACGGAACGAAGATCATCGTGCGAAAGAACATTAACATCGGCATGGCTACCGCGCTTCCCAGCGGCAACCTCATTGTGCCGGTGATCAGGAACGCTGACCGTTTGAACCTCATCGGTCTTACCAAAGCGGTGAACGACCTGGCGAACCGGGCGCGCAATAATAAATTACAGCCCGACGAGATACAGGGCGGTACCTATACCATTACAAACGTTGGCTCGTTCGGAAATGTGATGGGCACACCCATAATCAACCAGCCCCAGGTAGCCATTATGGCTGTGGGCGCTATCAAGAAAAAACCCGCCGTTATCGAAACCCCTAACGGCGACACCATTGGTATACGCCACATGATGTTTCTTTCCCATTCATACGACCACCGCGTGGTGGACGGGGCCCTGGGAGGATCTTTCGTGAGGCGAGTTGCTGATTACCTCGAGCAATTCGACATCAACAGGGTTTCCTGAGTATGAAAAAAAAGTGCGGTCTTTTATTCACTCTTCTCTTCACCGGCAGCGCTCTTTTTGCCCAAACCGATCTTAAGAAAGTGTTCGCGAAAGCCAACACCGCTTTCGACGCCAGCAATTTTGGCGAGGCGCTGAAGCTTTTCAAGCAGCTTGATTCGGCAGAGACAACCAACGCCAATTACAAGTTCAAGATAGGCATGTGCTATTTCAACTCGGTGGTGGAGAAGGACAAAGCCCTTGAGTACCTGGAGAAAGCATCGGAAAGTGTGAACGAAAAATACAAAGAGGGCAGTATGGCCGAGAAGCAGGCCCCGGTGATCGTGTATAATTACCTGGCCCGCGCTTATCATTTCGATTACCAGTTCGAGAAGGCCATTACCACTTATGAGAAGTTCAAAGGCTATGTGGGCACTACTGACGCCGCTATGACCAGGGATGTGGACCGCCAGGTAGAAATGTGCAAGAACGGGATAGAGCTGAAGGCGAAAGCCCAGAAGATCGTGATCACTAACCTTGGTCCCGAGGTGAATTCAAAATATCCTGACTATTCCGCTGTATTGAACGCCGATGAAAGCACCATCATCTTTACCTCCCGCCGCGACAATACCACAGGCGGTAAAATGGATGTGAAGGACAATATGTACTTCGAGGATATCTACACCTCGAGCAAGGATGAGAAAGGCAAATGGTTTTCGGCGACCAATATCGGGCCGCCCATCAACAGCGAATCGAACGATGCTACCATTGGTCTTTCTGTTGACGGACTTACGTTGCTGATCTACCGCGACGACAAAGGAGATGGTAACGTGTATTCCAGCACCCTGAATGGAGCAGCCTGGTCGGCGCCGACGAAGATGAACGAGTACATCGACTCCAAAGCATGGGAGCCCAGCGCCGTAGTGTCGGCCGACGGGCAGGTGTTCTATTTTACCAGTGACCGCGAAGGAGGTTATGGCGGCCGTGATATTTACCGCTCCAATAAACTGCCAAACGGTGAATGGGCCAAACCCCGTAACCTGGGCCCGAAGATCAATACTTCTTACGATGATGATGCTCCCTTTATTCACCCCGATGGTGTTACGCTTTATTTCAGCTCGCAGGGCCACAAGAGCATGGGAGGTTTCGATATTTTTTACTCCACCCTTAGCGACAGCGGCACCTGGGCCGAACCGGTGAACATCGGTTACCCGATCAATACCACCGACGATGATATTTTTTATGTGACCTCCGCCGACGGTAAGCGCGCGTATTATTCTTCGGTGAAGAAAGGCGGTTACGGTGACAAGGACATTTACCAGATAGAGCTCGATACCATTGTGGTGGATCCCGTTGTGCTTCTGAAAGGCGTGATCACCTTTAACGGTAAGAACATAGCGCCCGCCACCGGTGTGAAGATAAGCGTAACGGATATGGAGACCGGCATTGTGATGCAGGACTTTAAAGTGAACGTGAAGACAGGAAAATACCTGATGACATTGAGCGCGGGTGCCGAAGGCAAATCTTATTTGATCGCCTACCAGGCCGACGGCTACAAGCCCATTACCGAAACCATTAAGCTGGAGAAAGGTTATAGTTACCAGGAGATCGAAAAGCCGGTGGACCTTACCAATGTGAACTTTGAATTGATAAAGCCGGGCATGATGAGCTTGTACGGCCTGGTAACGAATACTGATGGAGGCCCTGTAGCGACCGCTAAAGTGATTGTGAAGGACAATAAGAGCGGAACCTTGCTGGGCACTTATAATTGCAATGAGCAAGGCCAATACAGCCTGGCCATAGAAAAAGAGCAGAACTATAACCTGAGCTACGAGGCTGACGGTTATCTGTTTCATTCGGAAAATGTGATGGTGCCTAAGGGCAACAGCGCCGGCGAAGTGAAGAAGGATGTGGTGCTTGAGCGGGTGAAGGCGGGAGCGAAGATCGTGCTGAACAACCTTTTCTTCGATAACGCGAAAGCAAGCCTTCGCAAGGAGAGCACAGTTGAATTAGAAAAGCTTTACACCTTTCTTAACAACAATCATGACATCCGCGCGGAGATATCAGGCCATACCGACGACAAGGGCAACGACGCGAACAATGTAAAGCTTTCGCAGGCACGCGCTCAAACCGTGGTAAGTTACCTGGTGAAAAAAGGCATTGACAAAAAACGCCTGGTAGCGAAAGGTTATGGCAAAGCACAGCCCCTTGCCGCCAACAGGCTTCCCAATGGCAAGCCTAACCCTGAAGGCATGCAGATGAACCGCCGTGTGGAGATGAAAGTGCTGGGTGAGGAGTAAACTTGACTTTGCTGTTCGTGTTCCCTATATTTGTTTTATCGTAAACCCCCTCCCATGAAAAAACATTCTCTCATCCGCCGAAGCTTTAGCGTAGGCAGACTCATCCTGTCGTGTGCTTTTATGTTTGCGGCAACAATTGCCTGCGCGCAATCCTACTATTACAACATCGTTACCGGCCTTCCGGCGGGTTATAATTACGGCCAAAGCGGCACCACGCTCCTTTCTTCGAACCCCGTTTCGCAGAACGACGTGCTGAGCACCAAGCGCACGCTTCCATTCCCATGGACCTTTTTCGGGCAGTCGGTTACCAAATACCTGGTGAGCGATAATGGATACATTACTTTCGATACCACTGCTGTTACCAGCTTTCCCAATAACACTTCTGTTCCCAATGCCGCCAATCCTAACAAGGCCATTTATGCTTTTTGGGATGACGCGGAGCTTACCTCTTACAGCGGCGTGCATGATTATATCTATTCCTGGACCTACGGCAGCTTCCCCAACCGGGTGCATGTCATCCAATGGTCGGGCATTACTCCCAAGGGAACCAGCCCTCAAACCAATTATACTTATTTCGCTATCCTGATCCATGAAGGCGGCAATTTCGATATCGTTCACAACTTCGGCCGCGGTCCGCAAAGCGGAACGGTAGGTGTGGAAGATGCTACAGGTACCGACGCAACGATGGTAACCGGCAGCCCTTCCTTTGTTCTTCCCATCACGCCCATTCTTACTTCGCAAATGAAGGTGTATAAGTTCTATTACGGAACTCAGCCTACGTATGATATTGTGGGTGATAGTGTTTCCACTCCCTGGTTTGTGAGCAGTGGCACCAACGTTTCCATGACCGGCGATCTTATCAATTATGGTAAGACCACCATTACTTCGATGGACCTGAACTACCGTATTGATGGCGGCGCCGTACAAACACAAACACTTACCGGCCTCAACTTTGTATCGAACACCTATTACAACTTCACACATAACATTCAATGGTCGGCTGTTGGTCCCGGTGTGATGCACAACATTAAAGTATGGTGTACCAAACTGAATGGCAGCAATAACGACAACGTACCTGCCAACGATAGTATTTTCGGGACCATTTTCGTGAACAATGGCGTTACCGCTACGCGTGAGGTTCTTATAGAGGAATTCAGCACAGCGCCCTGCGGCTATTGTCCTGAGGGGAACCTTATGTTGCAGAACATCATTGACTCTGTTCCCAAGACAATGGCGGTGACACATCATAGCGGCTACCTTACCGATTCGATGACGATACCCGAAGATCTTGCCTATGAGAGCGTATTCGCTTTCGGCGCTCCTACCGCTACCATCGACCGTACCTGGTTCCCGGGTGAAACGATGTATGCCCTGGGCCGCGGCGTATGGAAATCGTACACCCTGCAAGAACTCGGTAAGAAAACACCCGTTGATCTGGGATTGAGCACTACCTATAACAGTTCCAACCGCCAGCTCAATATCAATGTGGACGCCAACTTTGTGGATTATGCCTATCCTGGCGATATCCGCATCAGCGTTTTCATTGTAGAAGACAGTGTGATGAAGATCGGCGCGGGGTATGACCAAACGAACTATTACAACACCACTTTCGGGCACGCCTTCTATAACAAAGGCAATCCCATTGTAGGTTTCTATCACATGCATGTGCTCAGGGCGGTGCCTTCGGGTACCTGGGGAAGTGCGGGCGTGATCCCGAGCAATCCCGGTCCGAGCCAGACCTATTCGAAGAACTACCTCTATACCCTGCCCACCAAGTTCAAGGAGAAGCGCGTTAAGGTGATCGCCTTTGTGAACTATTACAACCAGTATTACAAAGAGGTGTTGAATGCCAAAGAGGTGAACAATATCTTTACAGGAATTGAAGCGCCTGAGAAAGCGCTTACCAGCATGGAGCTGTATCCCAACCCCAGCAATGGTGAGTTTGGCGCGAGCTTTAGCCTGGAGAGCAGGGGAGAGCTGAGCCTTGAGATACTGAATACACTGGGTGAGAAAGTATATACTGAGAACCTGGGCACTTACCTGCCCGGTACGCACACCGTGTATTACGACAAAGGCGGACTGGCTCCCGGCATTTATATGGTGAGTCTCCGTTCGGGCGAACAGCGCATGCTGAAAAAGTTGGTGGTAAGCGGCAATTAGAATTGCTGCCGCAGTTGGAGTTTCAGCTCGGTCTTGGTATTTCCCTCTATTTCGTCGGGCGATCCTTCGCTGATCACCTGCCTGTTGAAATAAACAGTGCGGGCGATCCGCGCGTTGAGGTTGGTGCTTTTGCCGATCCTGTATCCTGCCAGTAAATAATAACGCAGGCCTTTGTAATAGAAGGAAGGAATGGAGAAAGAGCCAGGAACATCGTTCTCGTAAGCATAGATCCTTTCGTTATAGCTCTTTGTGTCGAAGAGCGCGTAGCGAAAGGCGATCGAATAACGTTCTCCCGGTTTTTTATAATTGAGGTCCTGGTAGAGGAGGCTACCATTGGCAGTTTTTCCATATTGATCCTGGAAACGGATCCATTCGATACGGCACTGGAAGCGCAGGGCGGGGTTGATGTAAGTGCTGATATGAAAGCGCGCGTTCAGTTGTCTAGTCTTCTCCGGAACATCGAGCGCGTCGGATATTACTACGTCTTTCATCTTTTCTTCAAACCTCCATCTCATAGATGCCACCGTCTTTTTTACAGGTGTATATTCCAGCTGTGCCAGGTATTCTCTTCCCCGCGAGGGGGCGCTTACCTGGTAGCGCAGCCAGGGGAAGAAAAAATGATCGCAGTAAGCATTGAGATTGAGACGGCTTGTCAGGCGAAAAGAAAAGCCGGCGTAAACACCCTGTTCGTTCGAAACACCATAGCCTTCGGAAAAAGCGTTCGCCATTAATGCCTGGTACTGCGGAGCGTAATGGCGATGTACTAACGAAACGCTAAGTCGTGGGTCGGGAGAAAAGCTAAG
>JANWJV010000077.1 GCA_025451785.1 Bacteroidia bacterium
CCATTAAGAGCTCTAACCTTTGCACCGAGATCATGGAGTACACCTCTAGCGACGAGATCGCGGTGTGTAACCTGGCCTCTATCGCACTGCCCCGATTCGTGGAAAACGGTGAGTTCAATCACCAAAAACTGTTCGAGATCACTTACGTGGTGACCAAGAACCTTAACAAGATCATCGACCGCAACTATTACCCTGTGCCTGAGGCGCGGCGCTCTAACATGCGTCACCGCCCCATTGGCATTGGCGTACAAGGTTTGGCCGATGCCTTCATCCTCATGCGCTATCCCTTCGATTCACCTGAGGCCGAACAGCTTAACAAGGAGATCCACGAAACCATTTATTACGCTTCCATGACCGCGTCGAAAGACCTGGCCAAGGTGGACGGACATTACGAGACCTTCCCCGGCTCACCCATATCGAAAGGTATTTTCCAGTTCGATATGTGGGGCGTAACCCCCAGCCCCCGTTGGGAATGGGATGTGCTGAAAGAAGAAGTGAAGAAGCACGGCGCGCGCAACAGCCTCCTGCTGGCGCCCATGCCTACGGCTTCCACCTCGCAGATCCTCGGCAATAACGAGTGCTTTGAGCCCTATACCTCTAACATCTACACCCGCCGCGTACTTTCAGGCGAGTTCGTGATCGTGAACAAACACCTGCTCAAGGACCTGGTGAAGCTCGGCATCTGGAACGACAAGCTGAAGCAAAAGATCATCGGCGCCAACGGCTCGGTGCAGGACATTGACGAGATTCCGCAGAACGTGAAGGACCTTTATAAAACCGTTTGGGAAATTTCTCAAAAGACGATCCTTAACATGGCGGCTGACCGCGGCGCGTACATCTGCCAGAGCCAGAGCCTTAACCTCTTCATCCAAAACGCCAACTTCGCGAAGCTTACCTCCATGCACTTTTACGCATGGGAAAAAGGCCTCAAGACCGGTATGTACTACCTGCGCACCAAAGCTGCTGCCGACGCCATTAAGTTCACCGTTGACCAGGCTGCCAAGGAAGAACCGGCAGTGGAAGTTCTTGGTAATGAGGATGAGTTAATATTGCAGCGCAAAGCCGAAGTGAGTTGTTCGCTTGACAACCCTGAAGGCTGCGAAGCTTGCGGGTCCTAGACTCACCCCCTAACCCCCTCTCTACTGCGTATAGAGGGGGAACAGAAAATGGAAAAGCCCCGATGAGGGGCTTTTTTGTTGGGGGGAACCCGCTGGGATTCGAACCAAGCCTTAACTTAACATCCAATAGATTAGGACAGCGACCCCAACGGTAACGATAAAATTCCTCGTGCTGCGATTGCGTCCGTAAGGGCCTCCTATCTGATCATCAAATTTGCCTTTAAACCCGATAAGGGCCCAGCAAACGAAGGCGCCGAGGAGTTCGAATAGGAAGCGGGTGATGAGGCGCATTTTAATAGAGTGGCAAAATCTATTATTAATTATACAATACCCTTACCTCTTTTGAGGTTTGATTATTCTTATAATAGTATATACTCTCTAAACCTCCGCTACTATTATAGAAATAGCAAGAATCCTGAATGCCATTGTTATAGTATGCAACTGATCGTTGTTTCCCATTTTCATGCCATGTAAAGGCCGTCCCGTCCCGGTTCCCTTGCTCATTATAATCATATTCAATCCATTTTTGCCCAGACTCATAGTACATGATATCCGAGCCGATTCTTTTGTCATTACTATAATGGATTTCCCAAAATAGCTGACCATTAGGAAAGTACTGCTTAAAGACTCCGTGATGAAGTCCCCGCTTAAATGGCGCTTCTGAAATCATCTTTCCCTCATTGAATTTGTATTCAATACTTTCGGAATCGTTATGATGCACAACAAAGGTGCTGTACCCAGAACGCCAATCCTTACCATATTTATCGAGAACAATGGTATCAGGGTAAATCTTGTTTACCGACGTAACATCTGCGGTCTGAGCATCGATTACGAACTCCTTTAGTTTCTCTGCAAGGATTTCAGGATGCCTGTGCTTGTCATATAGCGAAGGATTATTTGACATGATGATCAGTTCAAGACTTTCTTTTGGATTTAGATTTGCCAAGCTTTTCGAATAATACTCCCAGGCAATTTGGTCAATAGAGGCCGCTTGTCTATTAAATACACAATTTCTTAACTTGAAAGTTATACATTCCTGGGGAGTGAATTTATCTTCTATTTGGTTGGCCATTGAAAAGCAAGTAAACTGGGTGAGGTGAAAGTTTTGTGCCACTTCACGGTATATGTTATGGTTATGCCCGGAGATTTCTAAGAAAATCCAAACAATATCTGGTCTTATGGTTGATGTTATTGATCCAGGGTTTACGGTTTCATAAGCTTTTAGAATGTTGGGTGGTACGGCTTGATCCAAAGCTTTATGCCAAGCCAGAATCCTCATTATGAATTCCCGCTCTTGCTTGTCAATTTTCCTATAAGCAAAATAAATCCATACATCAGTAGATATATAAGAGATTAGTCCTATGATAAAAAGTAGTTTAAAAGCCTTTTTCATCTGAAAAGTGAAGATACTCCAAATCCCCAAAAACAGCAAGAGCATCTTGTTCTTCCTGTGATAAGAATCACATTAAATATTTTCACCCTTTAAACAAACCGAATAATTTTCTATTTACTTTTGCCTTAATAAAATACTTTCCCTCCTCCCGGGGAGCTATAACAAGAGCTGTAAAGGCAGCTTAAGTTCCCTGGAAACTTTCCCAATAGTATGTATTAGAAAGCGAAGCTGCTTGTGAGTGTCAGTTTGAGTGTGGGGTATGTACCACGAGCGCTCCGGTATACCCGGCAGCGGCTGTAGGATGTACCTCTACTCACTCTCGCTCTCCCACTCCCACTGCAGTATGTCCGCCAGCAACTGTGGTATTTACCGGAACACCCGCCGGAGATACTTCTGCGCCTGCCGGACATTCCACTGGAACTGCCGGATAGACTACTGCTGCTGAAGGAGATCCTTCTGCCGTTGTGGTACCTCCTTCCAGCCCTGTGGAATACAAGCCAACGATCATTTAACAATAATCAATAATCATTAAACATTAAAAAATCATGACCAAGATAATCCCGGCCCTGGGCCTCAATGACATCCGCGACAGCGAATTAGATGAATACGTACAAGACAAAGTGAACCGCATCAACAGTCTGCCGGAGTTCGCGGCGGTAACTCCCACCACCGCAGTGGTGGATGCCAAGCGCATTGAATACAAGGATGCCCTGTTGGCTGCTGACCATGGACCTGCAGGTTCCACCCAATTCAAAGACCAGAAACGCGTGGAGCTGGAGGAAGTGGTTACGAAGCAGGCTTCCAGCTGCGCTATCATCGCCAACGGCGACCTGGCACTCTACCTCAAAACCGGCTACAAAGCCAAGGACACCAGGGGAACACCCACCGGCCCATTGCCACAAGTAACAGGCTTTGAGCTGCACTTCGGTACCTCCAAAGGAGAGCTCCTGGCTTCCTGGAACCCCATGGAAGACGCCATGAACTTTACAGTACAGGTGTACTCCGATCCCAATTCGCCGGATACCACCATAGTAAAGGAGTTCATGACGGGAAAGATCGGCAAGAGAAAAACATCTCTTTCCGGTTTACCAACAGGGCTGATGGTGTTTGCCCGCGTACGAGCCAACGGCGGCAATAACGGGAGCGGAGCCTGGAGCGATCCGGCGGAGAAACGCGTGCCGTAAGACAGAGTGAGTGTGGGAGTGAGAGCGAGGGGTCTCCTCTTCCACTCACGAACTCACACTAATACTTATTCCAATATTAGTTTTTGAGAACTTACCTTATCGTTCGATTTTAGTTCAACGATATAGGCCCCTTTTGCCCGAGTCGAAAGATCTATAGGGGTTTTCAAACTGTTGATCTTCGCAAGGAGTACCCTTTTCCCATTCAAGTCATAGATGGTTAGTTCCCCTTTAGTAGAAGGACAATGAATGTTAAAATATCCATTGGAAGGATTGGGGAATATAGTAAAGGAGAAGTTCTTGCCTGCATCAATCATCCCGCTAGAGCCTGGGGTAAACTCCCACCAGTCTTTAAAATTGCCCGACGAGGTACCGGTTCCTCCAAGCCCAAAATATCCTTTTCCGTTTATCTCGAATCCAATGCCACCCCATCTTCCATTGCCGGGAAAGGAAGCGACAGGGCTCCAGGTATCAGTATTGTTATCGTATTCGTAATAATCCTGATATAGCGATCCGTCGTACCCGGTGCCAACGTATCCTTTAGATCCTATCTTAAACCCTGCAGCGAATTGGCGGGCTGCGCCTGGAAAATTATTTTTTTGAGCCCAGGTATTTCCGGTTTGATCGTATTCCCATACATCGTTGAGGAGGCCTGAGCCGCCGATGCCTGTTCCAACATAACCTTTTGTACCCAATGCGAACCCAAAGGCTCCTCTCCTGGCAGCTCCGCCAAAAGTTGCCTTTTGCGACCAGGTACTGGTCCCGATATTATATTCCCAGGTGTCTTTTTGAAATGCGTTCAGGTTAGTGTCACCCGCCACCACGTAAAGCTTATTACCAATGGCAAAGTTAGAGGCGCCGTATCTTCCTGCGCCAGGAAAAATGGTAAGTCCACCCCAGGAGTTGGAGTTGGGATCGTAACTATGGCCGTTCAGATAAGGTCCGGAACTGTAACCCAGAAGGAGGTAGCCAAGCGTTCCAACGGTATAACCTAAAGTGAGTTCACGGGCTTGTCCTGGCACGTTGGCCTTTTGTGCCCAGGTATCGTTAGCGCTGTCGTACTCCCAAAAGTCATTGAAATGCGAAATCCCATTTCCCTGGCCACCCGCGATATAGCCTTTGGTTCCTATACCAAAGCCTCCGGCCCAGCGCCTTGCATTGCTGGCAAGATCGGTCTTTTGTGTCCATGATCCCTGGGCGATCGAAACACAAGAGCAAAGGAAGAGTATGATACTTAAGCGGATTTTTTTCATTTGCAGGTTTTTTTGGAACATTACACGATCATGTTTTGCCGAAATGCTAAGATAGCAATTTACGTAAGAGTACCTCCATATAAGGTGAACTTATACAGGTGCCTGGAGCGATCCAGCGGAGAAGCGCGTTCCCTGACGGGAACGGAATGTCCAACAGAAGAACAAGGAATTTCCAACGCCCAAGTAAAGGTGCTATATAGACTTGGAAATTGGGCGTTCCTTGTTCCTCTGTTGGATATTTATTTGCTACGAGCCTTTACAAAGACAAGCCCGACCAGCCACAGCCCACAAATGCCGGCAATGTAAAACCAAGCCTCCGCCACCTGCTCCGCTCCCTGCATTGCCGTTGCGTAGCGCGACTTCAAAAGATAATCATAATGCCCATCGCAGTCGGTAAAGGAGACGGACATAGCGCCCACCATGCCGGCCATGAGGAGGCTCACGCGGAAGCTGCGGCTCCAGAACCAGTCTTTGGCTTTGGTTAGCTTCTCCATTACCGGCGCGATAGGGCGGAGGTAGAGAAGCACCGCCAATACCGAAAGCAATGAGATCAGCAGTCCCCCGTAATAAACGAGGGCGATATGAAACTCGGTCCAGGTTCTCATTTGCTGTTGCGGCGGAGCATGGCCTGCACGATGAAGAAAGCCACGGCAAAAATGGTGAGCACGATAAAGAGCTTGCTCATTACTTCCTGCAATTGCGAAGCGGCATTCCAGGTGAGCGTGAGCCAGTTGGCGTCTTCGGTCATGTTATAGCTGGCGGTAAGCGCCGCGCCAAGTCCGCCCAATACCATTACTACGTTGCTGAGCTTCACGAAGAACTTCGCTATCTCCGCGTCCTGGCACAATTGCTCGTAAAAGCGATGCATGCCTTTGCCCAGCATCTTTATTAATCCTAGTGTTAATGCCGCGCTGGCAGCAAATACCAAAAGGTAGATCTCGAAAACCAATGTCTTATCCATGAGGGTTAGTTTTTGTAAGATGTAGAACGGAGATTATGTTAAATAGGTTTCGGGAAGATGTTAATTATTGTTAAAGGCACCCACCCCCCGGCCCCCTCCTTGAACAGGAGGGGGAGAATTATTTAGAGAGCGTAGCCAACCCCGGGCTAAAGCCCGGGGCTACCGGCCTGAACCTCGGAGCTAATGATAATTTATTGAAGAGTGTGAATAGCCCCGACCTAAAGGTCGGGGTAGAGAGCGCCCTCTTTATTTCTCCCCCTCTCCTAAAGGAGAGGGGGTAGGGGGGTGAGGTGAAATGCTTTATCTTTACATAAATCTCCATCCCATGAAAAAAACTACTCTTTCCATCGCCTTGTCCCTTTTCTCCCTGCTCGCATTCTCCCAAAGCCAGGGCCCCAACATTCCTAATACGGTAAACAATACCTCCTGCCCCTTCTCTTACAGCAGCACGCTTGATTATTCGCCTACTAACTACGTGCAGGTGAGCGATGACTTTTACGCCATTGCGGTTCATTGCGATTGCTGCGACGCGAACACGCGTTGTTTGGAAAGCACCGATTTTGGTTTCGCCATTCCTACGAACGCTACCATTAAAGGTATTGTGGTGGGAGTGGAGAAGAACGCCAGCGGCGGCAGCACCATACAGGACAATGGCGTGCGCATCATTAAGAACGGCAGCACCACCGGTGTTGATCATATGAGCAGCGCCAACTGGGGCTATACCGATTTCTGGAGCACCTACGGTAACGCCACCGACCTTTGGGGCACTACCTGGACACCCGCCGATATTAACGCGACGAACTTCGGAGTGGCCTTTGCCGCTATCAGTTATACCTGCTTCAGCAATGGAAAAGCAGCGGTATCTTCTATCGACGCTGTGCAGATCACTGTTTACTATTCTACTACCACAGGCATCACTATGAGCCAGAGCTCAGGCGGGGCAAAAAGCCTGGAGATCTATCCCAATCCTTCCTCAGGAGCGGTAACCCTTAAGGTTCCTGCTGACAGCAAGACCTGCAGTGTGGAGTGTTTTGATATTACAGGAAAAAAATTGATCTCTGTTGAGAAGAACATGAACAACGGAACGGTGCTTCTTAACGAAACTGCTTCGTTGAGCAAAGGAATTTATTTTGTGCAAGTGAAAAGCGGGGAGAAAATGCTGGTGGGTAAGTTAGTGATAGAATAGGTAGCTAATTGTCACATTCGCTAATCCGCTAATTAGATTCGTATCCCTACAACAAGCATATCATCGATCTGCTCAAGGCTCCCCCTCCAATCATCAATGATCTTCTCCAGCGCCTTGCCCTGGTCCTTCATGGGGGTGCTGTTCATGGCGAGTAGTTTATCCTGAAGCTGTTTGTATTTGA
>JANWJV010000078.1 GCA_025451785.1 Bacteroidia bacterium
CGCTGGTAAAGATCACGCCCGTTGCGCCATTATCAAAGCGCACAGTGGCGGAAGCATTATCATCGCTGGTCACCTTTTGCCCTTTCCCGTCTTTATCCTTGCGCATGCCGATGGCGGTGTTGAGAATTACGTCGGCCTCTACTATTTCTCCTGCCAGGTAACGCAGCATATCTATAAGATGTGAACCAATAGCACCCCAGGTACCGCCTCCCCATCGCTTATCGCTCCACCAGGTATAAGGCAGGTTAGGATCTCGCCGTCCGCTGAGATGCGAAATGGCCGAAGCATGATATATTCTGCCAAGCTTGCCGCTTTGTATATAATCCCTTACGTAAATAGCCGCCGGACTGAAACGCAATTCATGATCGATGATAGCGATCACCTTTTTCTTCTTCGCAAGGGCCAGCATGTCCATCGCCTCTTTACTGTTCATCGCGAAAGGCTTTTCGCAGAGCACGTGCTTGCCTTGTTCTAAGGCATACATGGTTTGTTCATGGTGGAGCAGGGGAGGGGAGGAAACGCAAACAAGGTCAACATCTTCGCGCGCCACCAATGCTTTCCAGTCGGGGCCATGCACAGCAAGATCAAATGTTTTCGCGAAAGCTTCTGAACTATTGGGGCTGCTTGCCCCTATGAGCTTTGCTCCTGGACAGGTTTCGAAAGAAGGCGCCTGCACCTTTTGCGCAAAGCCGCTGCCTAAGAAGGCGATACCTACAGGTTTAGAAGACATAACGAAACGACAATCCCGCATCAATGAACCCTGTGCCGCGGTAAGTGAAATCAAAATACGGCATGAAGTCGAAGCTGAGGGTGAAGGGGATCTCCTGAAACTTGTATTCAAGGCCGAAAATACCATTGATGCCGATGGCGGCTACATTGCCCTTCTCACGGGTATAATAGGTGCCGTTCTTATAATAATAGTAGTAATAGCCATTGTAATACCCTAAGTGGGCTCCGGCGCCGTATTGCCAGTCGAGGTTGTCGATGCCCAGCGCCCCATCCTTATGCATTTCATACAAGGCCGTTATCGAAAAGCCATGCCAGCGCGAGCCAATGATACCTTCAATGGCAGCATGTTCATTTATAAAATGCTTTACAGTAAGGCCGGGAGTGATATAACCTCCCCTGATGCCGATGCCGGTGCTGTATTCCTGCGCTTCGGTATTCCTTGCGAACAGAAGCAGCAGTGCGATGGTGAAAAACTTTGTGGATACTTTCATCTGGCTGATTTCTATTGATAGGTTTTGTGTTGCAATTTTACGAAGTAAAATGGTTCGGGTTACTAGATACTGCAAACATAAGGTGTTTTTTAGGGGGCTTGTCATGATCCCCGTCATAGTTTCCCTGTTTTCCTGCGGAAGCCCTGCCGGGGCCGACCAGGCTCCCGTACAGCCTTCTTCGGAAGACAGCATTCGCCTTTTGCGTGAGTCCATTCATGCCGACCAGAAGGCTTACCAGCTCGATACCCTCTTTAAGAACATGCACAAGCTGCGGGGCTTCAATGGCAATGTGCTTATAATGCAGCAAGGGCAGGTGTTGTATAAGAATGCCTTTGGTTTTGCCAACTATGAGAAGAAGGACTCGCTGAAGCTCAATTCCGCTTTTCAGTTGGCATCCGTGTCGAAGACACTAACCGCTGCGGGAATACTAATGCTCAAAGAACGCGGGCTGGTGGGTTATGCCGACGATGTACAAAAGTTCTTTCCTGATTTTCCTTACAAAGGCGTTACCGTGGCTATGCTGCTTTGTCACCGCTCGGGCCTGCCCAATTATGTTTATTTCTGTGAAAAGTATACTACCAATACCGACTCACCCCTCAGCAACAGCCAGGTGCTCAACTGGATGATCGAAAACAAACCGGAGCCTTATGCTCCGCCCGGAAAGAAGTTCCATTACTGCAATACCAATTATTTTTTGCTGGCGTCTATCATTGAGAAAGTCAGCGGTATGAGCTATCCTCAATTCATGCGCAAGAACATTTTTGATCCGCTTGATATGAAGAATACCTGGGTGCGGAATCCCGCGGAAGACTCGCTTCACAAGCAGCGAACGATCGCGTACAACATGAAATGGAAACGCAAGAAAGACGATTACCTGGATGGGGTTCTTGGTGACAAGGGTATCTTCTCTACCGTGGAGGACATGAGCAAATGGGACCGGGCACTTTATTCAGAAAAATTATTGAAGAAAGAAACGCTGAAGGAGGCCTATGCGCCAAGGAGTTTCGAGAAGCGGGGCAAACGCAACTATGGCTACGGCTGGAGGCTGGTGCTCGATGGCGACAGCACCGCTATCATTTTCCACAATGGCTGGTGGCATGGCTATAACGCCAGTTTTTACCGCCGGCCGGCCGATCAAACCTGCATTATCATTCTTGGAAACAAGTATTGTCGCAGCGTTTACAATGTACATGGCGTTTTGCAGATCCTGGGAGGACGTATGCAGGGCCCGGGAGAGGGGGATGGAGAGGAGAAAGAAAGTGTTCCGAATAACGATTCTCTTTAGTAAATTTGTGTAACAACATCCCAGCGTGAAACACATCGCCAAAGTACTCGTTTACCTACTGCCTACTGCCTACTGCTTACTGCCTACTGCATCCATGGCCGACTCATGGACAAAAAAGGCCGACTTCGGCGGCACCAAGCGTGAGCAGGCTTGCGGGTTCTCCATCGGCAATAAAGGATATTTCGGCATCGGCATTGATACCGCTGCTGACAAGAACGATTTCTGGGAATACGACGCTACGTTCGATACCTGGTCGCAAAAGGCCAACTTTCCTGGCCCTCCCCGCGGCGGAGGGGTGGCATTTGCCATCAGCGGAAAGGGTTATTTAGGTACCGGTTATGATGGAACTGTTTTCCAGGCCGACTGGTATGAGTATGATGCGGGCAATAATACCTGGACCAAGAAGGCGGATTTTCCCGGATCAGGGGGACGGCAGGGCGCTGTTGCTTTCGTGATCGGTAACAAAGGATATGTGGGCACCGGCTATTGCACGGCTAATGGCAATAATGCCGATTTCTGGGAATACAATCCTGTGGGAGATGTGTGGACACAGAAGGCCGCGTATATAGGTTCCGCACGAAACTCCTGCGCGGGTTTTTCAATAGGCACCAAAGGTTATGTGGCCTGCGGCTATAATGGTGTTTACCGTAAAGATGTTTACGAGTACGATTCGCAGGGCAATACCTGGACACAGGTGGCCGATATCGGTGGCTCGGGGCGTACTACGCCATTAGGCTTTACACTGTTGGGTTATGGTTATGTGTCACTTGGCTTTGATCTTACCACAGGATTTAAGACGGATATTTGGCGTTACAATCAAAGCAATAATACCTGGACAGCCGGCACGGCTGTTTATCCCGGCCTGGGCTGCGGGCATGCCGCTGTTTTCGTTATCGGCAACAGGGCCTTCGCCGGCACCGGCCATGAGAATGTGTACTTCAGAGATTTCTATATGTATACGCCGGACAGTCTTACTACGTCGGTTATCGAACCCGCATTGAGCGAGCTTTCGCTCTTCCCTAATCCTTTCAAAGAATTTTTGCGCATCGACCAGGATCGTTCGGACGCGCTATTGTATATATATGATGTGAACGGCAACGCGGTGCTTACGCGCGAGATCAAAATAGGATCAGAAGAAATAGATACACAGGCTCTGAGTGCCGGCATCTATTTCTACAGGCTTATTGCGGATGAGAAAACCTTTACAGGAAAGATCATCAAGAGCCAATGAGAACAATTGCCTTTTGCGTATTTGCCTTTTGCCTGTTTGCGAATTTCACCAACGCGCAAACCTATTTCGAAAAACATTTCGGCGACACTTTAATACCTGAAACAGGGATTGCCGCCATCCAAACAAAAAAAGGTTTTATTTACTACGCGGGTACCATTACTGATACAGCGCTGGGCCGGACCGACATTGCCTTTATCAAAATGGACAAGAAGGGCAATGTGATCTGGAAAAAAATATTCGGCACCTCCAACGGTGAATACTGCAACGACATGGTGATGGCGAAGGACAGCAGCTTCATCCTGAGCGGTTATAGTTTTAATTATTCCAATACTACTGCCGACTGGCTTATGATCAAAGCGGATACCGCGGGGAATCTCATCTGGATGAAGATCCAGGGCAAAGCTAATTTGGGAGAGAGCTTTAATGATGTGGAGATCACCAGCGACAAAGGGTTTATTGCCAGTGGCGCTATTAATGATACCACCGGCGGTACCGGCAATAACCTTTACGTGGTTAAGTTCGATTCACTTTGCAACAAGCAATGGGAGAAACAGTACGGCACGGCCTTGAACGATTACGCCATGACGGCGAAGGAGGAAAGCAATGGCGACTTTGTGCTTTCGGGCGACCGGCTGCTGAGCTCGGGCATTTACAATACCTTTTTGATGAAGATCAATTCAACGGGCAGCTTGCTTTGGAATACCGACGTGGTGAATGTTTACAACAGCGGATGCAAAACGTTCATGATCACCTCTTCGGGCGATTACCTTATTGTGGGAGAAGCGGCCAGTGCTTCCAGCTCCAAGTTCGATTCTTATTTTGTGAAGCTTACACCTTCAGGAACTATCATCTGGAAACGGCAGATACTAAATCCACCAGAGGCAGAAGCGGCCTTTCAGCTCTATGAGTGCGCGCCCAATAAATTCGCTGTTAGCGGTTACGGCCAGAAGAACAGCGAAGGAAAGACCAAAGTGCTTTTCCTTGTTGTTGACTCTGCTGCCAATGAGCTCTATCGCAAGTATTACGGCAATTACCTGGTGAATATGGGCTATAATATTTCGCCTTCGGTTTACGGAGGTTTCCTGATCGCTGGATTCTCAACAGGCCTGGAGGACCATTACCTGCTCATTGCCGATTCCATTCCGCTTAATGTGGGCATGAAGGAATTGCAGGCAGCGAAAGAGCTTTTTATTTATCCCAACCCTGCAGGAGACAGAGTGAGTTTGAGTGTGAAGGGTAAACTATATTTCTACAATGTTATTGGTGAGGAAGTATTAATGTCGGAAGAAAAAGAAACAGACATCTCATTTCTAAAGTCTGGTGTATATTTGTTAAGGTTCGATTCGGGGGAAGAAACAAGATTTGCTAAACTTGTAAAAGAATGAAAAAGCTGGCCCCGCTTTTTGTACTCCTTATTTTTATTTTTCCGGTCCTCGCGTTTGCCGGTGCGGTAAGCAACAGCAAATGGATGAACGATGTTCCCTTTGCGTTCATTGAGAACAAGGGACAGTTTACCGACGACAAAGGCAAGCCTGTTCCGCACGTGTTGTTTCGTGCTTCCGCTCCCGCTACTGATATCTATATCACCACCAGCGGCATCAGCTACGTATTCGTAAAGGCGGAAGAGGATGAAGAGGAAGAGCACAAAGCCGGCTACCGCGAAAAGATGAAGATAGAATGGAGCAGGGTGGACATGGACATTCGCGGAGCGGTGATCAAGAAAGAGAACATAAGCGCGTTAGAACAGGAAGAGGTTTACTATAACTATTACGCGCCGCATTGTCCGGATGGGATTTTACAAGTTCGTTCCTATCGCAAGATCATCGTAAAGAACGTTTATCCCGGTATCGATTGGGTTCTTTACAGGGGCTCAGGGGTCAAGGGGCGGGGGACAGGCGCCATCAAATATGACTTCATCGTTCATCCTGGTGCTGATCCTCGCTTGATAAAACTCGAATACAAAGGGGCGCGAAAAGGAAAGCAATTGAAGCCTACCAGCCTGCAGTTCAATTCAGAGTATGGAAAGATCGTAGAAGGTGAACTGCTTTGTCACCAGGGTGGCGAGCAGGTTCCTGCCGTTTACAATTTACAGGGCAGCGAAGTAAGCTATGTGTTGGGCACTTACGATAAGAGCCGCGATCTTGTGATCGATCCGCCATTGGCCTGGGCTACCTATTACGGGGGAGGAATGTTAGACGGTCCGCGTGGTGTGGCTATTGACAATGCCGGCAATCTTCTTGTTGCCGGTTATTCTTCTTCCGCCAACCTGCCTACCGTAAATCCGGGCGGCGGCGCGTATTTCCAGGGGGTTTCAGGTGGTGCCTCTAATGCGGTGGTGATGAAGTTCAGCAATACCGGCGTGGCGCAATGGGTAACGTATTACAGCGGCAGCAATGGCGAATGGGCCTGGGACATCGCCTGCGATCTCAACTCCAATATCCTTGTTACAGGAAGAACACAGTCCAATAACTTTCCTACGTTCAATCCGGGTGGCGGCGCGTTTTTTCAGAACACAATGAACGGCCTCTACGATGGCTTCATCCTGAAGTTCAACCCGGCAGGGGTGCGTACCTGGGCAACCATTTACGGAGGCAACTCGGCCGACGAGTCCTTCGCTATCGCCGCCGATCCTGCTGGCAATTTCGCGGTGGTGGGTTGTTCACAGTCCACCAACCTTTCGCTCTTCAACCCGGGAGGAGGCGCTTATTTCCAGGCGCTGAACGCTGGCATCTACGATCTTTTTATCCTTAAGTTCAACCCGGCCTGCAACATGGTATGGGGTACCAACTTCGGCGGCAATTCCCAGGATTTTTTCCCGGTGGCCGATGCGGGTGTTCCGATGGACCTGTGCTACGACCTTAGCGGCAACCTCTTCATTACGGGCCAGACCCTCTCTACCAATTTCCCAACGCTGAACCCCGGCGGCGGCGCGTATTACCAGGCTGCACTGGCCGGCGGCTTTGATGCTTTTATACTGAAGTTCAACCCGGCCTGCATCCTTCAATGGTCGACCTATTACGGCAACGGCACCGGCGATGATATTGGCTTTGTGGTTAAGGCAGATAAGAACGGGAACATTTTTGTGACCGGCATGACGCGCTCTTCTACATTCCCGACATTGAACCCTGGCGGCGGTGCTTTCTTCCAGGGAGCCTATGGAGGCGGTATCGCTGATGCATTCGTCATGAAGTTTACCAATGGAGGCGTACGCCTCTGGGCAACGTATTATGGCGGTAGCGCCAGGGATATAGGCCTGGGTGGCGATATCAACGCCTGCGATCATTTTTATGTAACAGGCTGCAGCGCATCGTCCAACCTGGCAACGGTCAATCCTGGGGGGGGATCCTTTTTCGACAATACCTACGGCGGCGCGGGAGGCTTTGGCATAGGAGATATGTTCATACTTCAGTTTGGCACCAACTGCGGCATGATCTGGGGAACTTACCTGGGAGGCACCGCTGACGAATGGGGCGAAGACCTGGCGCTGGACCCTGTTGGAAATTTATTTGTGGGCGGTGAGTACCATCTGAACTCTACCGGTCAGCCCCTGATCAATCCTGGCGGCGGTGCTTATTATCAGAGTACAGGCGGCGGCAGTGATGACGGAGCTTACCTGAAATTCACCAAGCCCATTACTATGGGCGCAGTGATGAACGTGCTCGCCACCCTCTGCACGGGTACCTCCACCGGAACAGGCACTGTTACGGCAAGCAACGGTACCAGCCCGTATACTTATTCGTGGAACACCGGGCAATCCAGCCAAACGGCAACAGGGTTAAGTGCCGGAAACTATACGGTGACCATTGTTGATGCATCATGCAATTTCCTTACCATGTCGGTGAACATTCCTGATGCTATTGCGCTTACCGCCACGGTAAGCATGACGGCCGCTTCCTGCGGGCAAAGCAGCGGCAGCGCCTCCGTTTCTGCCAATGGAGGAACAGGTTCGTTCACTTATTTTTATTCCTGGTCACCAACAGGACAATCCACCTCTGCCGCAACAGGCCTGAGTGCCGGCGTTTATACGGTAACCGTTACTGACAGCAATGGATGCACCAATACCCAGAGCGTTGCGATAACGAATTCCGGGGGACCTTCGGCAGTGGTTACCGCCAGTGGTAATCCGAATTGTTTCGGACAAAGTACGGGAACGGCGACATTAAGTTCCAGCGGAGGATTATCTCCATATACTTATTCGTGGTCGGGCAACAGCAGCACTACCGCCACAGCAACGGGTCTTAGCGCAGGAACGTATACTATTACCGTCACCGATGCCAATGGATGTACGGGCACTCAAACAATTTCATTATCTCAACCATCATCCATCAACCTTCAAACCTCATCCATCTCGGCTAATTGCAATCAAAGCAATGGCATTGCGGGTGTAACTGCAGGTGGCGGCACCGGCGCATTTACTTACAGCTGGAACCCCGGCGGACAAACAAATGCTGCGGCAACCGGATTAAGCGCCGGAAGTTATACCATTACTGTAACTGATAATAATGGCTGTACCAAGACAGTAGCAGTAGCAGTAGGCAGTAGCAGCGGTGGTTCAGTAAATATAACTGCCAGTACGAACGTGAATTGTTTTGGATCAAGTAACGGCAGCGCAACGTCTTCTATCAGCGGAGGAACATCGCCCTATACTTATTCGTGGAATAACGGGCAAACCACTGCTAGCGCTACAGGGTTGAGCAGCGGTATTTACACAATAGCAATTACAGACAGCAGCGGTTGTACCTCAACACAAACCGTTGCGATAACTCAACCTGCTGCCGTAACCGCCACTGCTGCTGCCACTGCCGCTAGCTGCAATGCTACCGATGGTACAGCGAGTGTTACTGCGGGCGGCGGAACGGCCGCGTATACTTATAGCTGGAGCGGCGCGCAAACAACAGCAACTGCGACGGGACTAAGTGCGGGATCGTATACGGTGTTGATCACCGATAACAATGGCTGCACACAAACCGCGCTGGCGAACGTGGGGCAGAACGGAGGCCCGACAGCAAATGCAGGAGTGAATGTGACGATACAACAAGGACAAAGTACTGTACTTGGAGCTGTGGGAGGAACAAGTTATACCTGGAGCCCCACAACAGGATTGAGCTGTACGAACTGTCAGAACCCCACTGCCTCTCCTGCAATTACAACGATATATTGCGTAGTAGTAAGCGATAACAACGGCTGCACGGCAACGGCTTGCGTTACCGTATTCGTGGAGATACCTTGTCCGCTCAGCGACGACTTTGCGGTGCCGAACGCCTTCAGTCCGAACGGCGACGGGCACAACGATATCTTCCTGCTGCAGGGTTGGAAGGATTGCATCAGCGAGTTCAGCCTCACTATTTACGACCGTTGGGGCGAGCGCGTGTACGAGAGCAGCGATCCTGACAAGGGCTGGGATGGCACCTTCAATGGCAAGCTCATGGAAGCTGCCGTATTCGCTTACTATATAAGCGCTACCAACACCAAGGGCGAGCCTTTCATTAAGAAAGGGAACGTCAGCCTCTTGCGTTGACCTTTTATCTAACGCGACGTAGTTTCATCCTGATTATTTTATTTTTGTTTCATCAAATCTGAAAACATGAAAAATTTTCTCGCTCTTTTCTTTTGCTTCATTATGGCCAGTGGCTTCTCGCAAAACCAGGTGGTGATCGACAGTCTATTGAAGCAGCTAAGCATCGCTAAAGAAGACACCAATAAGGTACAGCTGCTCGATGAACTTTCGTACCA
>JANWJV010000079.1 GCA_025451785.1 Bacteroidia bacterium
CATCAAGCAATACCTGGCGGCTCAGCGTATAGAAGGGCACAAAGCCTGTTTGCTGAGAGCGCAGTAAAGCATTGATCTTAGCTGATGCCACACCAGGCTTCAGTGCCTTCAGCGTTGAGCCCATTGCTTTCCTCATAAAGCGCGGGCCCTTCAACACCCACTCATAACGCTGCAGCAGAACGGCACGCTGAAAAACATCGTAGCCGCAAAAAAGCTCGTCACCGCCCAGGCCCGAAAGCGCCATAGTAATGCCGGCCTTCTTAGTGGCCTTCGAAACGAGGTATGAATTGGGGCCATCACCGCTGGGATGGTCCATGGCTTTCAGCGCCTGCGGCAATTCCTCTAAAAAATCCTTGGGGCTTAACAGCAGCTCGTGATGCTCCGTGCCAAACTTCTCAGCGATCATCTTCGCGTATTTCGCTTCGCTGAATTCCTTCTCGCTGAAATTGACGAAGAAGGTCTTCACCTTCGTTCCGCTCACACGGCTCATCAGCGCAACAACGGTACTGGAATCGATGCCACCCGAAAGAAAGGCGCCGAAAGGCACATCCGACACCAGTCTTCGCTCCACCGCTTCCGACAATAGTTTATTTACATCGCCACAAACTTCTTTGTAACTCTTTCCCGCGGTATCTACTGCTTTGGGGTCCGGCTTCCAATAGATCTCATCGCGCATACCCTCCTTATCCATTATCATGTAATGGCCAGGCATAAGCATATGAACATCCTGTACTATTGTAGCCGGTGCATGCACCGTTTGAAAGCGGAGGAAATCAGCGAGACTGTCCCTGTTGAGCTTGCGAGGCACAATTCCCGAAGCGAGCAAGGCCCTAAGCTCAGAAGCGAAGAAAAGTTTTTCGGCCTTATTATAATAGTAGAGCGGCTTGATACCGAGACGGTCCCTCGCGATAAACAAGCGCTGCTCCTCCTTATCCCAGATAGCAAAAGCGAACATACCATTGAAATGCTCAAGGCAGCTCTTTCCCCATTTAGCATACGCGGCAAGGATCACTTCGGTATCACTCGCGGTGCTGAAAGGATAGTCTTTTATTTTTTCCCTTACCTCTTTGAAATTGTACAGCTCACCGTTATAAACAATGCAATAGCGCTTGTCGGCGCTGAACATGGGCTGATGCCCTGAAGGAGAAAGGTCGATGATGGCCAGCCTGCGCTGTGCCAAAGCGATACCTGGCTCCGCGTGAATGCCTTTATCGTCAGGACCACGGTGCGCCAAACATTCGTTCATGGCTTCCGCCAGAGAGCCTGCCTGCTGAGGATCCTGAATTCCGTATATGCCGCTGATCCCGCACATGGTCTAGCTGGTAGTCTCGGTTATTTTCATTAATGCATCCGCCCAATTGGCAGGACTTATCTGTTGCGCCAGCGCATGGCTTTCGGCTGCCATGCCGTTCAGCTCAGCAGGCCCCTTGGCGATCATTTTCTCAAGAGCCGTTCTCAATCCTTTGCGATCACCCGCTTTGAACAAGTACCCATTCCTCTCCTCCTTCACAAAAGCACTTGCCGCTCCTACCGCATCGCTGCACACCACCGGAAAACCCGCAGCGGTAAATTCATGCAGCGCCACGCCCCAGGGTTCTTTATGGCTCGGAAGCACGAACACACCGGCATCTTTCACGAAACGTTCAATATCATGCGGCTGAACAAAACCAAAATGCTTTATAGCCGGGTGCGATACCGGCTCCAGGTCGCCGGTGCCCAGGCACCATAGCTCCCAGCCATCGCGGGCCTGTTCATCAATAACAGCAAATGCCTCCCAAAGGTCCTGCAGGCCTTTAAAACCATAATACCTTCCCGCATAGAGAAAACGTTTTGGAAATGTCTTGTTCTTTTCCACCCTATGCTTCTCATACATACCATTGAAGAGCTCAATATCCGCAGAATAAAATCCGCTGAGTATCCTGCTCTCCTCAAAACCAAGTTTGCTTGCGTAAGGGGCCTGGGGCTTGCCGGGTACCCAACACCAGGAGAACCGCCGTCTCAGGTAAAATGGTCCCGCGAGGACAGCGAACTGCTGCCTGATATTTCCCTTCCAATGATTATCGAGCGTAAGCACCGTTGCTGTGCTTTTCTTGTATTTTCGGCACACTTCGAGATACGCTTTATCCACCCAGCCGCTGCAAATGATGAGCGATGGACCTATCTCCTCTGTCAGGGCCAGGAGTTGCTTCAGGTTATATTCTCTCCTGTTATAAAGCTTAACACCTGCCGGTGCTTTGAACGCGAAGGGAGCCTCCGCGTTGACAGGCCAATACACTACGTGCACTTCAGCACCCTTCGTCACCAATGCTCTACAGCAGGCTAAAAAATAACCTGCCATTTCTGTATATAGAAAAAGTACTTTAGGTGAGGACATTAGCTTCTGCGTTTACCGGAACTTCCGCTTCTCTTTTCGCCTCCTGCCTTTCCTTGTTCTTCTTGTACACATAGTAATACAACCAAACAAAGAAGGGGAAACCGTTGATAAAGTAATTGCCCTGCCTTACCATGTACAGCAGGATAAGCACCAGTACCGCTCCTGATATCAGCCATAAAGGGTCATCATCATCCCCCTTGCGTACAAAACAGCGGAAGATGACAACGATAAAAAAGCCTACACCCAGCAAACCTGTTTCTGAAAGCAATCGCAGGAACATGGAGTTGGCATCGCTCTGATTGAACTCGAACTCGATAAACCCAACAGCGTTGGTGAGGGAATATTTTTCATAGGCAACGGGATGCGACCCCAGGCCGGTACCGATGAAATAACTGTTCACAAGGTTCTCAGAAGCAATGTGAAAGTTATTGTATAGTACGAAACTGGAGGTGTTCACGTTCTCCAGCCTGAAATCTTTCTCTACCCATAAGCCAAGCGAGGTATCAACACGGAGCTGGAACTCAGGAACATATTTATAAAGGCCGAAGCCGGCAATGAGCGCGAAGAAAACACCGATGAGGAGGTTATAGAACTTCCCGAAGTTAATGGTAAGGATAATGAAAGCGAGCAGGATCCCCAGGAAGGCGAGCGAAGAAGTGGTGAGCAACATTGCCAGGATGATCACCGCGTTCTGCAAGGTGGTATACCCATACCGTTTCTTCAGAAGGAAATTATATACCGCAACAAAGGCTGCCGGCGAAATAACAATACCGAACTGCGATGGTTCAGAGAACACCGAGTTCATTCGCAGCCCGCCCGACTGGCCCGCGACAAGGCCCCACTTGTTGAACAGCCAGCTGTAATCGTATCCAGGCCTGAAACCTACCCTGTAAGCTACCACCTGGATGATGCCGATAATGGAGACCCAATATGCCCACCTAAGGTAAATACGGAAAAGCTCCTCCACATTCCCCTCATAGTATTCCATAACATAATAGTAGAAGGTAGAGGACAGCAGTACCCCGATAGCGATCTTAAAGAAAAGGGCATTGGTATTGTTCCCGAGCAATACCTGCAGGATACCGATGAGGAATGGAAGCAGCAGGATCCTGATCGGCGCCGCGGGGATACCGTAGCGGCTCACAAAAAAAGGCAAAAGAATAAGGAAGATCGCGTAATGGAGATACCCTTCAAAAGGGGTCTTAAAAAAAGTAATGGTACTGATGAAAACGGAGATAAAGATCAGAAGGGTGACAAGCGGCTTCCTCATCGGTACACAAAAATAGGATAATATCGCTTAAACCGCCTTTGAGAACAGGTTCCCCAGTAGCTCTTTATGCTTCGCCCAGGTGTAGCTCATGGCAGCAGCACGTGCATGCATGCTCGCTTCCTGGTAAGCATCATCGCCAAGCCCTCTTAGCCATTCAATGGCCGAGCGCAGCGCGGCGATATCTCTCACCGGCACAATGCGTCCGTTCTTCCCATCGCTGATCACATCGGGACCGATGGAATGAGGTGTGGTTATCACAGGCAAGCCGGCCGCCAGTGCTTCTACTATTACGAGTCCGAAGCCCTCAAATACAGTCGGCAATACAAGGGCGTCGTATTCGGTGTACTTACTGAAGAGTTCCTGCTGGCTAACAGCGCCATGGTAAACAGTTGGCCCTTTGTATTTACCGAACGCCTCCCCATTCCCTTCAATATGCCCGTAAATATTCAGCTGCACATCCTGGGCCCTGAACGATCGCATCGCTTCCAGCAGGTAGCTGATCCCTTTGCGCTGACTAACCGTTCCTGCGTAAAGCAACCGCAGCGGACGCCCGCTAAGCCTTTCTCTTTTCTCATGGTAAGCAATATGATCAAGCTCAAAACCCAATGGAAGTACTTGTATCTTTTCTTCTTTCAGACCGGCATCAACAAGTGTTTTCCTGGTAAAAGCCGAAGCCGCCACCACCTTATCGGCAAGAAACGGCTCCTCTTCCATACGTTTCCTGGCGAAATCAGGAAAGTACATGTTGTTGATGCTGTCAGCCCATTCGGGCTGAAGCTTCGCTTCTTCTTCCAGGATCTTTACAGCTGAGGTTATATGCGCGGTAGCCAATTCGCAATAAGAATAAATGCCCAGTTCACGAGCGCGCTTCAGCGTATCACGGCAGCTACCCTGGAAACCCCAGAATACCGAAGGCTTGAGCACACCCAGCCTGGTGGCAACGTATTTATCAAATTCCTTGTCGCGGCGATACACCAACTCCTCAAAAGCGCGGTCCTTACCTTTCAGCTTACGGTGCAGGAACTCGCGCATCTCGTACTTCCAGTGCGATTCCACCCAAGGCGAAGTAAGGCCTTCGAGAAAACGCCGGCGGAGAAAATTGCCGGAGAGCCGCTGCATGAGCGGTGACGCTACATAGCTGCTGGTGATGAACTTTTGCAACACGCCCAGCTCCAGCAGGTTCCTGGCAACATGATAAGAATGCTGCTTTCCCGCATGCGCTATGAGTACCTTCTTGCTCATCCAGCCGCCTGTTTCATTGCACTGATCACCTGATCAGCGATATTCTTCCAAAGAAAATTCTTACGCACCTTTTCAAGACTCGCTTGTCCCCTCTTCCGCATTTCACCGGGCGAAAGATCCATAGCTTCTTTCATGGCATCCGTTAGCGCCTGCTTATCCCTTCGCGGGATCAGCCAGCCATTAGAGCTGTCGACCATCGCGCTTACCGCACCTACATTAGTAGCGATCACCGCCAGGCCGCGGGCCATCGCTTCCATGATCACGTTGGGCATGCCTTCGCTGTCGCTGGGGCAAACAAGGACATTGCATGCCGAAAACAATCGCTGAAGCTTTAATGAATCCTTCACTTCACCATGATACACTCCATTTTTGCTTTCCGGAAAAGGGCCTACAAAATGAAACTCGTAGTTACCGCCTGCGTTGTCATTTAGCCAGGCCTGGACAAGGTCTGCGCCCTTCCTGCTGGTATTCCGGCCTACAAAAATGAACCTGCATTTACCATCAGCTACGGGAGGTGTCACCGAAAGCCAGCTTTCATCGATGCCAGTGGGTATCTCCACCATCTTTTTCGGGGGCACCTTTACTTCTCTTTCGAGGATAGAAGTAATGCCACCTCCGTAGGAAAAAACCACGTCAGCATTTTGTGAGATGAACTCGGTAGCGTTACGGTGCAGCTTATTGTTGAGCTTGTGTACCAGGTTCCAGGCAGGCATCATGCCGCGAAATTCCTGGTAGGCTTCATAGCCGTGAAGCTTCACACCTATTGGCGCCAGCTTTTGCCCTTTCTGTTTCTGCTCCAGGAAATACCAGGCACAATAGTTCTTCGCGTAAATAAAGTCAACTGCCGGCTGTTTCAGGAATGCCTTGTACATAGCTTTTGAGAGCAGCTTCGACTCATACAGGTAGTGGCCTGGAAACCGGTAATTGGCAGGAAAGGGAACGAACACAGGCCGGATAAACTTCATCTCTTCGGGGCTGAAGCATTCAAGTATGATATCATTTACACCATAAGCCCCGGTATGATACAGGTCGATGTGGATGCCCTTTTGCGCCAGGTGCTTACAGAGATAATAGGAATGTCTTTGTATCCCGCCGATCACGTAGGGAAAAATTCCGTCTGCGAGTACTGCGATGCGCATTCCGCGGGCTTATGATTTTTTGAGGCCAAAGAGGGCCAGCGTTGGAGAGGTACGGTACAGGTTCTTGCCGGCCTTGCCGGTGGTATCGGTAAGATATACTTTGCTGCAAACGCTGCTCACCTGGTTGTAGTTATCGAAAAGAGAATACGAATAGAACAAACCGTCCTCTTCCGATATCTGGTAACGCTTACCGCCGGTACGCAGGTAATTGAAGAGCTTCCACATCCCTAAAGCATTGATGAATTGTTTTACACTTCTTCCGGCAAAAGAGCCCTGTCCGAAATTATTGGAATCGGAAATAAATATGCCCTTGCCTGCCACACGCAGCATCTCTCCCACAACCGAAGCGGGCTGGGGCACATGATGCAAAACACCGTAAGAACATACCAGGTCGAAAGAACCCGTTTTAAAGTCTAGCTTGTTACCGTCGCCGCCAACAAGCTCATCCGGTGAAATACCCTTTGCATATCCTTGCTCACGCAGCTCCTTCACCGGCTCCAGGCCGATCACCTTCACGCCCGGGCAATGCTCCTTCATATAGCTTATCACCCTGCCGGTACCCGAGCCAACATCAAGAATGGACTTGATCCCGTAATAGCGCACATACGATTCCATGAGAGCCAGGGCCAGGAAATGTTCCCTGTCCTTCTCCACGTGCATCTGGTCATACTGCTCCGAGGTCTTGCTGTAATAAGCTTCTTGTATTTTTTCCGGGGAAAGGAACATAAAACAAAAGTACGACTTTATCCAAGTAACCTACGGTAGACCTCCTTATAACACTGCTTTGTGTAAGTAGTAAAGGCCAATTCATTGATCGCCCTTTTGTCCGCATGTGAGGGCCGTCTTAAGCCTGATGGCAATTTGTTTTCCAGCACGGCGCCGCAACCCTTTTTATTTACATAGTCACTAAAGTCGCCAACCCCTGCTGAAATGAGGACCTTTAGTCCACAGCTAAGGTATTCCGCGAACTTTACAGGGGATGCCACCTTGTTGGTGACCGAAACTTCCCTAAGCAACAGCCCAAAGTCTCCCGCCATTAGTAAGCCGGGCACTTGCGAAGGCTCCACCCATTTACATAAGAACCTGCTTTCGAAAGCAATAAGTGCCTTAGAGCGTTTCGGCAACGCGGGCGCAAGGAACAAGACCTTTATCTGTGGCTGCGTGCTCATCAATTGGTAAAGCAGGTCATCCACCATATCGAACGATTGCCAGCCGGCAGATGAACCCGAATATACTACTACTATATCTTCTTTAGAAAATCCGGCCTTTGCCCTCAGCTCTTCAAGATTCGCTTCTTCCGGAAAAGCAGAAAGGAAATGCCGGTCGAGCGTGCAAGGAACGACTACCGTATTCTTTGGCTCAAAACCATAATGTTCTTTCCAGTACTCCACCAACTTATTAGAAACAGCCATGTGCCCGTCAGAGCCGTACAAGGCTCTGCGCTCTATCCTTTCCATTTCCGCTGTGATCTTTTTATCACCAGCCACATCATATTCACTAAGCTCCGCGTGATAAGCACCGCGCGCGTCGAAAACAACTTTCTTCACCAGACCAAGCGAACGCAGCTTTTGGGCAAGTGCCGTAGCAAAGGCCCCACGCGCCACCACCTGTTTGCGGCTGCTAAACAAAAAGAGAAAAAATAAAGGGATCACATTCACTCTCCACCACCTTGGCCGGGGGAACATAGGCCATACGATAGCATCCGGCATTTGTTGAAGGATCTTCTTTTTATTGGCGCTGAAATTCCTGAACGAAATGAGGGCCATAAGGCGAACGTTGATGCCCATCTCCTCTTTCCAATACCTGCACACGTCGATCACTTGCCCGGAATAGATACCGGAAGGGTTATCATTATAGGTGAGGTAAAATACCACTAGAGGATCTTTGAAAGCGTTTGCACGATGCGCTCTGTCGACTTTCCATCCCACATGGGCGGCACTATGCCTTTCTTAAAAGTACCTGCTTCCACCATCGCCACTTTCTCCATGATCACAGGTATCTCAAAAGGCAGGATCAGGTTGGTACCCAGGGTAACGGTAACGGGGCGCTCGGTATTGGGACGAAGCGTGAGACAAGGAACACCTAAAAAGGTTGACTCCTCCTGGATACCACCGCTATCCGTAATGATGAGCTTGCACTCCTTCACCAGTTTCTGGAAAGCGAAATAATCGAGGGGGTCGGTCATCTGAAGGCCCTCGTTGTTGTTCATCCAATCGTACATGCCGAACTCACGCAGCTTTTTTACCGTGCGCGGGTGAATAGGGAACACTACTTTATATTTCTTAGTCACCGAACGGATGAGTTCCAGCAATTGTGTGAGGCCTTCTTTATGGTCGACCGTAGCGGGACGATGCATGGTCATGAGCACGAACTGTTTAGGCTCCAGGCCAAAGCGGCTAACGATGTCCGAACTTTCTATCTGCGACGAGAAAGCCACCATGGTATCGATCATAGTATTGCCCACAAAGTGGATGTATTCTTTCTTATGTCCCTCTTTCAGCAAATGGTCCATACCGCTTTGTTCGGTCACAAAAAAATGGTCGGCCATCAGATCGGTAAGCACACGGTTGAACTCTTCGGGCATGCTGCGGTCGAAACTGCGCAGGCCGCTTTCTATATGCCCGAGCTTCACTCCCGTTTTGTTCGCTGCCAGCGCCGCGGCAAGTGTGGAATTCACATCGCCGGGCACCAGCACGATGTCCGGCTGGTACTCCAGGATTGCCTTCTCCAATCCCAACATAATATTCGCCATTTGTGTATTGGGCGAGCCCTGGCCGATGTTCAGGAAAAGGTCGGGCGTTAGGCCAAACTGCTCAAAGAACACGGTGGACATTCGCTCATCGAAATGCTGGCCGGTATGCACCAGCACCATCTCCATTGAAGGATGACCGGCCAGCACCCTGCGGAACTGCGTCACCTTGATGAAATTAGGGCGGGTGCCCACTACGATCATTATTTTCTTCTTCGCTGCCATCAGATCTTTATCCAGTCCCCGGGAATAATATCCTTCCCATCGCGCTCATTGTTAGCAAACCATTGTTTTGGAGCCACCACAGCATTGCTCTGCGCAAGCCAGGCACCCCACCAGGAATAACTGCTGTTAGAAATGATATGGGCTTTACACTGCCGCATAAGGTATAACTGCGCGTGAGCGTCGTTTTCCACTTTGCTTTGGTCCATAAATACCAGCGGCACATCCGTTTTAAGGTTCTCTTTACACCAGGGCATATCGTCAGAAAACACAAATATCGTTAAAGGGCCTTTAACTTCTTCTTTTATCCTTGCGATGGCTTTTTCATAATAGGACAAGGGCAGGGCGCCAAGCAGTTGGCTGAAGAGCGGATTACTCACGTAGTCGCCGCGGCGTATGTGCAAGGCCACAGAAGCTGGAACGTTCTTTATCTCCTGCTCCGCCGCACTTGCCTTTTGCGGAAGAGCGCTGCGCAAGTTGAATTCTTTCTGAACCCTTTCGCGAATGCTGCTGAAATATTGTGCTGACTGAAATGCACCCACAATGCAATGATCATCGGACAGCTCCATAACCCGGGGATCAAAAGCATGTGAAGGTTCCAGGTACAAGTTTGGCGGGCTCAGCGCTTTCTTTACCTTATTAATGAGCCGGGCGCCAAGACCGGAAGGTTGAGGGTTAAAGCGGGCGCGCTCTTCGGCGCTGGCAATGGAAGCGGTAATGGTATAGTTCCCCAGCTCAAAATCCCTCTTCACCAAGTGTGCCGTTTTTTTGTCATCCTCCAATAATGTAAGGTCGAGCTTTAGTTCAGTTCCATGCTTACTGGCAAGCGCCAGCGCGGTAGCATACTGGAACATCTGGTTCCCCAATCCTCCCTTAAGCCTTACGATGATCATGGGTTCAGCGTTTTGAGAACCTGAGCAATAACTCTTTAATAGAAGCCACCCTGTCCGTTTGGTCGCACATCACCAGGATGTGCTTCCTGCCGGCTTCTCCTAACTTCTCCGCAAGCGAAGTGTCTTTCAGCAACATAACAACCTTCTCCGCCATCGCCTCATAATCATGTTCCTGCACCAGGTAACCGGTCTCCCCTTCTTTTACCTGCTCGGTAATTCCGTTGTGCAAGGTGGATACAACGGGCAAGCCATGTGCTGCCGCCTCCGCAAGGCTGATCGCAAATCCTTCCTGGTCGCCCGAAATGGCGGTAACGCTGTGCTGCATATATATCCATGCCGCATTCAGTATGGGAAAGCTTTTTTCACGCGGCAGCGATCCGTGCATCACCACATTCTTGTCCAGTCCCAGGGAAATAATACTTTGCTGTACCTCTTGCTTTAAAGGACCGTCGCCGATAATGTGGAGAACAATGCCAGGAAACTGTTTCTTTATTTCGGCAACAGAATACAAGAGGGCCACCGGGTGTTTTTTTTGCGTTAGCCTGCCGAGAAAGACCAGGCTCGGCGAAAGCTTTTTCCTTTCCTCCCAGCCCATCGGCTTTATCATGGCAGCATCCAGACCATATCGTATCACATTTATCTTTGAAGGGTCACATCCAAGCATGGTCACCAGTTTACGCACGTGGTGTGACGCGGTGATCACAGCGGAACAGCCTTTGAACACCTGTCCAAGTTCTTCACGGTAGCCCGCCTCGCTGGTGGCGGAGGTAACGTCGTAACCGTGCGCATGCACTATATAAGGTACGCCTGCCCCTTCCAGGAATTCCCTCACCCAAACGGCCGAGGTAAAATAGTCGACGTAAACAAGATCGTATTGCTTGATATTGACCGCGCCTGAAAGCACCGCGGAGGCGGCGCGTTTCTGAAAGCTGATCTTTTGTTTCGTAGCCTCCTTGCCCATCACTTTGGCCAGCTTGTACATGAAATATGAACGCTTTTCATAACGCGTATAAAAACCCGAAAGGATCATGTTCACCTTGCCGCGGAACTTCGCCTCAGACTGTAGCCTCCCGCTGATGAGATGGATCTCCAGTTCGCCATCCAGCGATAACCGATCGATAAGATCGAAAATGAAGGTCTCCGAAGGACTGATGGAAGTATGCGTAAGGAAAGCTATCTTCTTCATTTAGTGTTTCGGATCTTACGGATCCTTAAATAAGTTCCCCATGTTTCAGCCGCGAACATCTTTGAAGGATATGCCGCCATCATTTTCCGGAAGGAGGCACGGGCTTGTTCCTTGTCCCCGTTCCGGATATGCTGATGTGTGATCCAAAGGTACCTTTTCCAAAAATACGTTTTAATAAGCCCTGCCGGAACCAATTCTTTAACACGGGCATCCGAAAAGATATGTTCCAAGGTCTTAATATAACGCAAGTGCGCTTCCACACCCAGGCTGCTGGAGGAATTGCCGGGACTGATGTAATACTCAGCGGTTAACTTTTGCAAAACGATGAGCGGGTATTGCTTCAGCACACGGGTCCAGAGGTCCGTGTCCTCCGCGCTTGAAAAACGTACATCAAAAAGATGCTCCGCCAATATGTTCCTGTGTAAACAAACGCAGCAGGGGTAAATGGTATACGAGTGCAGGTATTGCAGGGGATGCTTACTCCCGGGCGTAACGAATTCCTGGGGCCAGGCACTTTCCCCTTCGTGTACCCGGGCGAAGGTCCTGAGCATGGCCACCGGTTCCTTTTTACTTTGTAGCTCTTCATGGATCAGCTGCAGGTGCTCAGGCATATACGCATCATCGCTATCGAGAAAACAAATGTACTTGCCTCTCGCCAGCGAAATCCCTTTGTTCCGCGCCGCGCTGCGCTCGGCATTGTCCTGGTAAATGTATCTCACCCGGGCTTCAGAAATAAAGGTCTTCATCAGTTCAGCGGTATTGTCCTTAGAGCCATCATCGATCACCAATAGCTCCCAGTTAGTGAAGCTTTGCGCCATCACGCTCTTCACCGCGGTGGGCAGCACCGCGGCGCGGTTATAAGCAGGGATGATGATAGAGAAGTACGGTTCCATTCAATACACGCTTGTTCTTTGCCAGTTATCGCAGATGATCGCCGGGGGGAATTCTTTTTTTACTTTAAAACCTATCCAATGCTCGGGCGCGGACACTTTGTTCGCCTTCTCTGAGAGATACGCGGCCCACCAGGCAAAACTGCTGTTCGACACACCTATCATCTCAGCGTTCTGCATCAGCTGAAAGTCGGTCACCGGATCATTGTATTCCCGTACCGCGTTGGGCAGGCTGCTGAAGTTCTTCTCAAAAAAATCCTTGTCATTGCAGAGGAACACCAATTTATAAGTACTGGTATCTCCCATCTGTTTCAGGCAATTGAGGTAATACGAGGCGGGCAATGTGTAATCCTTGTCACCAAGTCCATCCAATTGCCAGTGGAGGTAATCGCCGCGGCGTACGTGAAGGGCGATGTAAGGTGTACCGAGATACTGTTTCTTGTCTTCCGCGAACTTCTTTTTCAACGCGGGCTTCACACGGAAGAGCTTCCTTATCTCATCCTCATCGCTCTTAAAGAACTCCTCCGACTGAAAATAACCTCCGTAATAACAATTGTCTTTCAGACGCAGCTCCTCTGCCCTGCTCCAGTCATTTACAGGACAGAGCTCCAGCCCAAGGTATTTATTTGTATCCTTTTTAGAGAAGAGCCGGCGCAAACGGTTGCCCGAGCGAAGTTTTCGCTGTACCTCCTTGCTTTGAGGATCATAAATATCGTAGGCCTCCAGCCATCGGAGCCCTTCCATATCATCCATAAAAAAAGTACAACCCAGCTTTTTTGCGGCGGAAAAGCCAAAGGCGAACTGGAACAATTGGTTCCCGGTATTGCCTTGTGTCTTAACGCCTATCGCCATTCAGCTTTTTCGTTGCGCCAGGTAATTGGTGGTAATGAAGATCTCCATCTCCTCGCGGTAGGCGGTTACCGGGTAAGGCCCGTCACCAAGGATACGGTAGAGCTTGAAATGCGGTGAAAGCAGGTAATAAAAGTCCTGGAAATAAGTACGTGAGTCAATGTTGCATCCGCCGAACTCGAACTGGATGAAGTCGATGGCGCCTTTGGCGATCATGTCTTTCGCTCCCTTCAGCGCGTTAAGCTCGTTGCCTTCAATATCGAGCTTCAGCAAATGAATATGTGTAATGCCTTTCTCCGAGCAATGGCCGTCGATGGTCTTGATAGTGATGTCTTCGCTCTGGCCCATCTCCATGGAAAAATGCTCGAGGTTACGCTTGAACACGCTGGCCAAACCCGAAGCGGCCTTGTCGGTATAAAGCTTAAGCGTAGCGTTCTCGTTGCCCATGCCGAAATTATTGAGCTTGATATCCTTATAGCCATTTACATTCTCCGAAAGCCTGCGAAAGGTCTCTGCCGAAGGTTCAAAACAATGGATCTCCTTTTGAACACCGGAAAAAATACCGTCAAGGCCCTTGGCGTATTTGCCTATGTTGGCTCCCACATCGAACAGCACGAGCGGCGTTTTTGTATTTCGCAATTGATCTTTCACAAAGGCGATAGAAGCCATCTCACCGCTGGCGTCGGTGGCGCCGCCCTCGCCGTAGTTCATACCCCGCAGGGCATAGCGGTACAGCCATTCGAAAAGGGACTGGCCGCTTTTGCGTCCGTAGGCTCCCTTCGTATACATTGTTACCAGCTTGCGAAACACTTTTGCCATTTGCTATTTTTTAAACCAAAAACATCCACAACCCCAGTTTTGTTTGTCAGTTTCTTTTTCCGAAGCCCCCACGATCATCCCATTTTCTGTTGCATCATCGGGAATAAGGCTGAATTCTTTCAGTTGGAGCCCGCTGAACATTTCGAGCACCTGGCGGTAAGCATACACACGGTGCGCGTTGAATTCGACCCTTGGCCTCCCTACAGGAGTTACAAACAGGAGATCACCGCCCTTTGCCAGCACACGGCTCAGCTCAGCAGCGGCTTTCATGTCACCAGAAGGATCAAGAGGATCGCCGTAACGTCCAAGGCCAACATGTTCCAGCACATGCATGCACGACAACGACACAATGCTGTTGTCAGCAAAAGAAAGCCGGGTAAGATCCTCAGCTCCCATACTTAGCCCTTTCAGCTTTAGCTTTGCCGGCCTGTAATCATAGAACTTAACCGGAACAAAAGCGGAAAGCATCGCTGAAAAATAAAGCGTGGAGGAAATATCAACGTGTTCGGCTGGCTTATTCGCGGCAATGATGCGCGCGGCCCAGGCCGGGTGGTACATATAGTGCGGCTCAAAGCCGGTGGAGGCGGTTTTATCTTCCAGGCACGGAAAACGTTCTTCCCACTTCACATCAAACCGCTTGTCTTTTTTTGCCAGCGCAGCAAACTTGTCAAACTCTTTTTTGAACTCCTGCAACTTGCGGCGGGGCACCACCGATCTCTCATAGTAAGAAACGGCAAAAGGTAGTTTTTTCAGGAGCGCTTTATTCATTCTCTTTATTTACCGCTGAGTTTATGTTTGATCCTGCCAAGCAAGCCGCCTTCACTGTAAAACGGGCGAAAATGCTTCCAGGTGGCATCCGGGTCCCTGAACTCTTTTTCTATCCAGCCGCCCGCATTGTTATTTTCCTCATCATAAAAAATGCCCTTCCATTTGTCGAGGTATTTTTTCCAGTCAGCGTCTCTAAGGTCGAGATTGCTCTTTCGTACCTCTTTGTCAGTATGCGCAAAATGCTCGACGTATGAATCGGGCGAATCAATGCAAAAATATCCCTTGTGCCACATCTTCAGCACAAGGTCGCCATCAGCGCAATAGAACGCAAAATTCTCTTCGTCAATGTAGCCTACCTCCTCTAATGCCGCTTTGAGGTAGAAGCCATGATTCACGAACATCTTATCACCAAGCGTAAGACCTACCTTGTATTTTTCCTGATTGGGCCAGTCGCGCCAGTAAAATGCTACCGCGCCTATCTTCTCTCCTGATCTTATCTTTTGCTCCGCATGCGCAATTCCGTTTTTGATAGCGCCAGGAACGATAAGACAGTCGTCACTGATCATGCAAACATATTTTCCCTGTGCTGCTTTAAAGCCCAGGTTCATGAAATAACCCCAGGAGCGCCTCTCTATCTTCCTTCCTCTCCATTCCCCCCGGTTATGCTGCACAATGGTGACAACATCTTTCTGGCTGCTGAGCCAGGCAACACTACCATCGTCGGAGCCCCCGTCCACTACAATGATCTCAAAAGCAGTGGAGTCAAGTTCCTTACGCACGCTTTCAATGGTGAGCTTTAACAGCTCACAGCGATTGTAAGAACCTAATACCACGGATACCAGCGGGGGCTGATGCATAACAGGATCTCTTTAATTACAAATGTAATAAAAGGGCAAAGCTTTGCGCGAACTCCCTTACATTGTCATTGTAATCGAAAAAGGAAGATTTCAGCGAGCTTTCGAGGCTTTGGCTCATCAATAAAGCAAGCGCGTCTTCGTTCCGGGGATCAAAAAAAGAAACGTTATGACCAAGCTGTTCACGATGCACGGGAATGTCGGAAAGGAGCACGTATCTGCTCATTGCTTTAGCGTCTTCCACTACCGTGCTCCAGCCCTCGAACAAACTGGGCTGGATCACCGCCAGGGCGCCTTCCATCAACTTCAGCTGTTCGCGCCGGTCAATAAATCCAAGGAAACGAACCTGGTCATCCAACTCATTTTCCTTTACAAAAGCCTTGAGGCGATCGAAATAATCAGGATTACGGTGGTCCCTTTCCTTTCCGGTAAAGGCAACCTGGCAAGAAACACCCTGCCCTTTCAGTTGCTTCAGCGCCTTTAGCACCACTATATGGTTCTTATGTTCCCAAAACTGGTTGGGCGAAATAAAGTAGTTCTCCCCCAAACCAAATTTGGTCCGCAGCGCTGCCAGGTCGAGCGAACTGTATTCGGGATGCGTGGCCGCAAAATGCACTACATGGGTGCTGCATTTATTTCCGGGGAAGAACTTCTGAAAGTCCTCCTGCGCGTTACGGCTGCTGAACACGATCCTGTTCGCGGCAGCAGCGATCGACTCCAGGCCTTTCTGCCTCTCGGCCTTTTCCTGCCCGGTAAAGAACTGGGGAAAATACTTCTCCTGGAAATCAGGGATCCAGTACAGGCGGCTGGTGCTATCGCTCAACGAATAGTGCAAAGAATAAGGGAACACGGTCCCCAGTTGCGCATCAGTATACTTGCGATTGATCCTGTTCTTGCCGCTTAGGGCGCGCGATGCTTTATTGATAAGCCGGTCGGTAATGGAATAGCTTACCTCCAGCGGCAGGTACGACAAGTAGGGGTAGCCGGTATCTTTCACCAATTGCATATCATCGGCCTTCTTCGAGATGATCACCAGGTGCGGCTTTTGCCCGTCAGGCAACACCTTAAGTGCGTTCACGAGGTTGAGAATATAATAGGTCCCGGCGATCCAGCCCGAATCGTTATGAAAAAGCAAGCTTACTTTTCTTCTTTCCTGAGCCATTCCGTATAATTGCTGATCCCTTGTTCAATGCTAACAGAGCAGTGAAAGCCGTAAGCTGATAACACCGATACATCTGCCCTCCAGTTCTTTGGGTCACCCTTTTTTTCTTCTCCGCTGAACACGATCTTTTTTCCGGGAGCGTAGGCTTCCACAAAAAGCCTCGCTACCTTTTCTATGCTCTGCTCCTCACCCGAAGCTACATTCACACATTCTCCCGAAAAAACACCTTTTTGCAGCACACTATCTACAGCGGAGGCTAAGTCGCTTATATAGATAAAATCACGGCTTTCCTTTCCTGTTCCGAAGAGCCGCAGCTCCCCTCCCACTTTGCATTTACTATAGAGGTCCCAGAACAATTGTTTGCGAAGCCCGGGGCCATAAGCGGAAAACACCCGGAGGCTGCAAGTCTTCAAGCCCGACGCTTTCAGAAGTTCTTCACTTGCCAGCTTGTTCCTTCCATAAGGAGAAAGGGGTTGCAGCCCGGCAGTTTCTTTTACCGGCAGGGTGGCTGGATTGCCATAAACAGCGGCGCTTGAAAAATTAATGAACTTGCATGCCGGGCTGAACTCGGCGATGGCCTCCAGCATCCGCTGCACATTGACCACGTTCAGGATACGGTCCTTTTCGGGATCAGCAAAAGAGGAACCTACATCTGCAGAACCCGAGGCGTTAATACAGGCGTCGAAAGGCATCCGGAGGAAGAGGTTTTTAAAGTCGGGGGCTGAAGGGCCCAGGAGAAAAGAGCGTGAAGTATCGGTACCGGGAACAATATCTGCGCCGTAGACCTCGTGCCCTTTGGCGGTCAAATGCCAGAAGCAATTGCTGCCGATAAAACCCTGGGAACCTATGATCAGTACCCTCATTATTTCTTGATCGATACAAAAGAATACATCCTTCCGGGTACTTTACGTTCGTCATAAAGCTTACCGGCTCTCATCTCAGCCCACCTGGTATAAAGTCCAAAAAGAAAGCTGGAGTTCTTGAAAGGTCCTGCCTTTTTTTGAAAAGACCTATTGAGATTCTTCTCATGCTCGGTCATGCGGTTATAGAACTCCACTTTCGACACAGGATAATAATTGATAACGCTATCGAAGTGGCGCAGCATTTGCTTCACCTCCATCCCGGCACCATAGATAGCCGCACGGTATTCGCTTTCAGAGAAGGCATTCTCTCCGCCATAGAACTTATGGAGGGGATGCGTTTCAAAGAAGAGCTTCTTATCCTGCTCGTCGTACACAACATGATCACGCACGGTAAGGAACAAGCCTCCTTTCTTCAATACCCTGGCCGCTTCTTTCACAAATTTATTCAGCTCCGCGGCATGGTGCATAGCCTGTCGCACATATACAATATCGAATGAAGCATCCGGGAATGGAATGCTCTCGCCGAAGCCGTCGATCACCTCGAGGTCCTGCAGCTTGAAATGCTCCTTAAGTTTTCGTATCGCCCCTGCCCCCACTGTATCGCTTTTATCGGGCTCGATGGAACTAACCTGGTAACCGAGCTGGGCAAACGCTACGGAACTGATCCCATTACCCGCGCCTACGTCCAGCAGACGCTTGTTACGGGAACTGCCGCAATACTTCTCAACGATCTCACGTGTTTCCAGGAATTCTTCGCTTATAAAGAACTTCTCCACATTCCTGGCCAGGTCTTCATGGAAATAGGCATTGTCCACCAGGCCGGCATATTCAGGGTCTTTACGTATCTGGATGATGATCTCTTCCCAGGTCATTTCTTATTGAATAATATGCAGCAGATACCCCTCGAATGAGCCGCTCCATCTTCCCCCTTCCCCTTCCCGGTATGCGGATTGTAACATTCAAGCACATCACATTCCTCCTTCGGGCAGAATTTCCATCCTTCTTTAACGTATTTGAAATACGTGAATTTTATTTCTCCTGTGCCTTGCATCTTCTCAACGATCCTGTTCACCATTTCTGCATCCAATTGCTGAAAATAGCCGTGATTCTCAAATTTACCATAAGGAAATGTGAGCATTAATTTTCCTCCATTGGCCACTACTCTTATCAGTTCTTCAACCGCCTTCAGATAATCGTAGCTCTTAACTCCTTTATTACTTGCATTGTCGTTAGCATAACCATAAATAGCGTTATCCATATCAATATGTTCAATGGTCGATTGGCAAACCACCTCATCAAACTGTCCATCTTTGAACGGCATTTCCCGGAGATCACCATAAGCGTAAGAGATCTTTTTTGAAGGGAAATTGGTCCCTTCTGGATGAAAAGTGTAAATAAGAATGTCCTTCTTCTTAAGCAATGGGGTTTTCAAAAGAGCTTCGAAGTTGAAGGTAGAGCCCGCGTCGAGCAAAGAGGACGGGCTGTCGGAAAGATTCAAGAATATCCAGGGATACTCTACGATACGCTCATCGATACCAAGCCCAAACCCTTCAGGAAGCCTGCCCCCTGAAAATCCCTTCAATATACTTGCGGAATGTACGGAAGTTTCAATAGAATCCCACTTATACTCATTATACCCGGGCGACCATGGCTTCCTGCCGTTGGCTATATAGGATCGTATCTTCTCTTCCTTTGTGGGCGGCTTCACGAAAAGGTTCTTCCCAAAAGAGATCAATCTGCGGGCGATCCTTTTCATTGGAGGTTCTTAACAACTACCGCGGGATTTCCCGCCACAACTGTAAACTCGGGCACATCTTTGGTCACCACGCTTCCGGCCGCCACAATGGCACCCTTCCCTACCGATACTCCTTTCAAGACCGAAACACCATAGCTGATCCATGCATGATCGTGGATACGAATAGGCGCAGAGGCAATATTTCCTTTTTCTTTTGAATGGCCTTCGTGGATCAGACCCTTAAATCCCTTCGCCCGTTCCAGATGATCGATCTCGTGCGAATCGGTATCAATGATGTTGCAATTATGGGATATGAGCACATTACTACCGATCTCCACTGAACTTGCGGACCATATCCTGGTCCCTTCCCCTATATAACTGTTGGAACCCACCCTGATCTCACCGCCATACGCGAATATCAATAGCTCTCCTTTAACGCGCGAATCCTCGCCGATGCCGATCTTCGAGGGATTCGACTGTAGGTTATACACCTTAGCTTCGGGATAGAACCGGGAACTCTCCCCTTTCACCACCTGTCTTAAACACCGGTCTACAGACAATTGTCGTAGCCTCTGTTCCAGCACGGGCAAGGGTACAAATTTCAAGAAAAGCCGTTCTACGATCGATGCCATCAAGATAAAACTATCATTACAAATATAGTAAAGAACCCCCTACGAGGTATCGTAATGCTTAACCCTTACCGGTAAGTTTTGCCAGCACCTGCTTTACCGATCCGAATTTTTTCTCATCCACAACTATTTCCCCTGGAAAATGGTCTATAAAATAATCCCTGTCAAAATCCAACAACGGAATAGGATTGTCCGCCTTTGTATGAGTACCATCCGGTCCGAATCCTCTATTATCCACAAGACTTCGGTCAGGATAAAGGACCAATCCGTTTTGTTTAAAAACGCTCCACCACCATAGAATTGCCCATGAATCCTTTTTATCGTTCTTTAACCGCTTTAGCAGCATTTGAGAGTACGGAAAAACACCATCGAGGTCGAACCGGTTTCTCAGAGCGGCATCGGTTTCAAGCTGTTCAGCTCCCACCGACGTATGTTCCATTTTACTCCAGGCTCTTTTCCAGGAAGCCCAGCCCCAGGAAGTAGTGAGAGGCAGGAAGAATGAGGCGTGTTGTACTGGAAGACCGGCAGGGAAACAATAGCCAGAGACTTGCATCACTTTCTCATTTTCCATATATCTTTCCAATGCATCATTCATATAACGAAGAAAGCCCTTGGAAACGACAAGATCATCTTCAAGTACGATAACCGTACCTTCTTTTTCTATGATCTCCGAAACACCTTCGATCACAGATCTCGCAAGGCCCTTGTTACGATCCGATTCGTGAAAGAGCACTTCTCCACACCAATTCTTTTCTCTCACCACGCGTCGTGTTTCCGTTATGCTCACCAACTGCTCCGGCGTGCAACCCTGTTTGGGCCCGTCGAGGAAAATATGCAATACCGAGTCGCTCGCCCCCTCGCATTCCGATAGCGA